>JBFFMI010000099.1:0-10575 GCA_041554155.1 Anaerolineales bacterium | reverse complement strand
CGATATTGGCTATGCGCACAAAAACCTTGTGACCGATCGAGGCGAGTTCAGCCGCCGCGGTGGCATCCTCGATATCTGGCCACCAGCTGAGCAAACACCCGTGCGCCTTGAATTCTTTGGCAATGAGATCGATACGCTTCGCGCAATGGATCCTGCTACCCAGCGAAGTGCGGATGCCAAAGATTGGATCCGGATCACACCAGCCCGAGAAGGACTTCCGGCCTTGTTCCAGTCCGGTTGGGCCTCACAATTGCCACAACTGGAACAAGATGACCCGCTGGCGCACGAAGAACGGCTGGAACTCTTCCTACCCCTTATGGGGGAGCAGACAACGTCTCTGCTCGACTTTTTACCCGAAAATATGCTGATCGTTCTTGACGACCGGCAACAGTTTGAGGGCGCGATCGAGGACCTTGAAGAACAAGCGCTGGCCATGCGCAGCGAGTCGTCTGGGACCAACCAGCTATCGGAGAATTTTCCACTTCCCTTTTCCACCCTGGCTGAGATCAACGATGTGTTTGAACAACGACTCACGGTCGACCTTGCCCAGTTCTCCTCAGACTCGATTGAACCAAACACATTCAGCAGTGCATTTATTCCAGGACCCCGATTCGGTGGTCAGCTCAACGATATCCTCGATCATTTGCTCATCCAGAGCGAGGCCCACAATCGTGTCGTTGTGCTCAGCCGTCAGGCGCCCCGGCTCGAGGAGCTCTGGTCTCAGACCGAGCGGGCACCCCTGGATCAGGAGCAGGATCTACCCCCGTTAACCCCGGGTGAAATTCGCATCCTGCATGGTGCGTTGTCTGAAGGCTGGCAGCACACCCAGGAGGATGGCTCCCGGGTTGAACTGCTCACGGACGCCGAATTGTTCGGATGGACACGGCCCCGACCTCGTCGCAGGTCAATCCCACGCATCGCCGCGCCGGAACAGGCCTTCGCAGATCTGACTGCCGGGGAAATGGTCGTACATGTAGATTTTGGCGTGGGTCGATTCCGGGGGCTCGTCGATCGAACCCTGGATGAGGTCAAACGGGAATTCCTCTTGATTGAATATGCCGGAGGCGACCAGCTTTTTGTACCGGTGCACCAGGCAGATCGCCTTACCCGGTATATAGGCGCTGATGGTGCACCGCCATCACTCTCACGGCTGGGATCCGCGGATTGGGAGCGGGCCAAAGCAAGGACACGTGAGGCCGTCGAAGCCGTGGCTCGCGATTTGCTTGAGCTTTATGCCAAAAGGCAAACGGTTGTCGGGACAGCCTTTAAGGCGGATACCATTTGGCAGAGGGAACTGGAGGCCTCCTTCCCGCACCAGGAGACCGAGGACCAGATCGATGCCCTGGTCTCGATCAAGAGTGATATGGAAAGTTCGCGGCCGATGGACCGGCTCATCTGCGGGGATGTGGGCTATGGAAAGACCGAAGTCGCCTTGCGGGCGGCTTTTAAAGCCGTCATGCATGGCAAACAGGTCGCAATGCTTGTTCCAACCACGGTACTCGCTCAACAGCACTACGATACCTTCCAGCGCCGGATAGGCCCTTTC
Organism: Anaerolineales bacterium; assembly: GCA_041554155.1. Taxonomy (GTDB): domain Bacteria; phylum Chloroflexota; class Anaerolineae; order Anaerolineales; family E44-bin32; genus E44-bin32. The sequence goes on along the minus strand of JBFFMI010000099.1, from coordinate 9,029 downwards.
CCAGTTGAAATCGAGATGCTATCCCGTTTTCGCAGTCGCACTGAGGCTACAGAGATCGTCAATCGGCTCTCCGCCGGTGAAGTGGACATCGTCATTGGCACCCATCGATTATTACAATCCGATGTCCAATTCAAAGACCTCGGCTTGCTGATTATTGATGAGGAGCAACGCTTCGGTGTGACTCATAAAGAGTTCTTGAAGCGCATGCGCACGGAAGTCGATGTTCTCACGCTCACCGCCACACCCATCCCCCGCACGCTCTATATGGCGCTTACCGGCGCGCGTGATATTTCTACGATCAGCACACCGCCTGAAGACCGTATACCCATCATCACCCACGTAGGGCCATACGAACCTAAAATCATCCGGGCTGCCATCCTGCGGGAGCTCGATCGTAGGGGACAGGTCTTTTTTGTACACAACCGGGTCCAAACGATCAATACCTTTTACCACCGCCTTGAAAGGCTCGTCCCGGAAGCCCGCATCGCGATCGCCCATGGGCAAATGGCTGAGCAAGGACTGGCGTCTGTGATGGAAGACTTTTCCCGGGGGGAGATTGACGTCCTCTTGAGCACATCAATCATCGAATCGGGCTTAGATATCCCCAACGCGAATACACTCATCGTGGACCGGGCAGATCGATTTGGGTTATCACAGTTGTATCAGCTCCGCGGTCGAGTTGGTCGAGCTTCGATCCAGGGTTATGCCTATTTCTTCCGACCAGCAGGCGTTCGGAGCACAGAGGAAGCGATCAAACGTTTGGAGATCCTCGCAGAGCACAGCCACTTAGGTGCAGGTTATGCTATCGCGATGCGTGATCTCGAAATGCGAGGAGCCGGTGAAATCTTGGGAACACGCCAGCACGGCTATATCAATACGGTTGGCTTCCACCTCTATACCCGCTTGCTCGCCTCAGCCATTCAGAAAATGAGAGGCCGCACATTCGAACCAGGTCAGTTGCCGTCCGAGCTCATGCAGCCGGTAGACAAGGTGCCCGCAACCGTTGATCTGCCCATCCATAGCGTAATCCCGGACGACTATATTCCAGAACGAAACCTGCGTTTGCAGCTCTATCGAAGAATCGCCGACATTAGCAACCCTGAAGTGATCCAGCAACTGGATGCCGAGCTCAGCGACCGCTTTGGCCCCCCGCCAACACCCGTTAAGAACCTGCTGTTCCAGTTGAGAATGAAATTACTGGCAACCGATGCCGGAATTGAGCGCATTGCAAGCGAAGGGGATAAGATTGTGCTCGAATTACCTGAAGATATCCTGCTGCCCGATTTTGGGTTGGATCCCGGGGTCTATCGCCGCAGTAAACGCGGAATCTGGTTGGCAACTACAACCCCCAACTGGCGATCAGACCTGGCTGTTATCCTGGAAGGACTGAAGAATGTGTACGGGCCTACCTATGCAGCACAGGCTGCGAGCGTTTAGATATCCCCGTGATAGTGGACAAGCAGTGTGAGATAAGGCTTACCCTGTAGATATTCAAAACCAAAGACGAGTGTGCGCCAATCGAAACGATTGCCATCTTCTGGACTCGGCCTGTAGAAGGCATAGTAGTGAAGATTGGCATACTCCCCAGGCCAAACGACAGGCACCGATGTGACCCCTTCCGGGATATCTCCACAAACTGCCGTGGGAGTCTGACTAAGAACATCTTTCAAAATGGGTGAAAATACCTGCTCGAATGAACCTTCGATGAGAAAATCACCCCCGCTAAGCGCTCCCCACGCCAGCTGATCCCTCGCCACAAATAGCCGTGGTAAATCCGTCGGGCGAATGATCACTTCCGGATTCCACCAATCATGGCGGAGGATCAGGCCACGCGAGGGATTTATCAGACCGATGAGGGCATCGATATCATCTGTCAGGAACGCCATGGTAATCTGTTCAAGAAGCCCAAGAATCTCTGGGTTTGCACAGAAGACCTCACCGGGTACTTCCTCCGTCAAGTTCCAGCTATTTACCCATCCCATCTCGCCATCGGGCCCTCTAATTTCTACCCACAAGGAACTGCCCAAGCTGGTCGAATTACCTGTCACCTGAATACCGCGCGCATCGAAAGTCAACTCGTCAACAATCGAACCTGCAATTCCAGCAGGTACCCGCAGAGGCAGCATCTCATCCTCGGGGGTCCAAACCACAGCATAGGTTCCAGAAGAGGGAATGAAGCCCGTTGTTGCCTGCGTGGGTTCTAGCTGAGGGGCCTGGGTTGAGATCTGCTCGATCGTTGCGGTTGCATCGATGGGAATGGTCGAGCGGGTACAGGCAGTCAGCGAAAGTAGAAGGAAGAGCGACAACATCTCGATCACAGCGGATAAATATACCCTCTCGGGCAGCGGGTTGTGGTCCACCAGCTTCCGGCTTGATCTTCCTACCCCGTCTCTATTGCGCACGCTTCGAGCCTGCCTTCGGTTTGTTCTTTGCTGCTGGTGCCTTTTTACGCTTTGGCGGGGCCTTGAGTGCAATCGCCAATACCTCATCCATTGTTTCGACCAAACGGATGTCGAGCGCATTTAGGATATGCCGGGGAATCTCTTTCAGATCTTTCTGATTATGCTTTGGCAGGATGAGCACCCTGAGGTTCAGGCGATGAGCGACATGAATTTTCTCCCGAATACCGCCAATCGCCAAAACGCGTCCACGAAGCGTGATCTCCCCACTCATGCCGACATCTCTTAGGACCGGTCGCCCTGAGAGAGCCGAGGCCAGTGCCGTTGCCATGGTAATCCCGGCGCTAGGTCCATCTTTGGGAATCGATCCTTCAGGGACATGAATATGGATATCGGTTTTATCAAACAGTTCAACATCAATCTTGAGACTATCACTCAAGGACTTCACATAGGACAAAGCAGCCTGGGCGGATTCCTGCATCACATCTCCAAGCTGCCCGGTGATCTGTAACCCCCCTTTTCCATCCACGAGAAGCGCCTCAACAGTAAGCAGGTCACCGCCGTTTTCTGTCCACGCCAGCCCGGTGGCTGCCCCGATTGAGTCAGATGCTTCCAGCTCATGTGGCAATATCTGAGGCGGCCCAATCAACCGGGCTAACATATTCCCCTGAATTCGCTTAATTGGAGATTTGCCCTCTGCCTTGCGGCGAGCAACACGGCGACATATTTTACCGATCTCCCGCTCAAGATTGCGGACGCCAGCCTCCCAGGTGTAGGAGCGGATGAGGCTTTGCAAAGCTGATTTTGTAAATGTCAGATCCCCTGCCTGGAGCCCATTTTGTTCCAACTGTCGGGGAATCAGGAATCGTCTGGCGATGATAAGCTTATCTTCTTCTATGTAACCAGGGAACTCGATCACTTCAAGGCGATCAAGTAGTGCTGGAGGGATCGAATCGAGTGTGTTGGCAGTTGTGATAAACATGACCTTAGAAAGGTCGTAAGGAAGCTCAAGATAATGATCTGAGAAGGCGTTGTTCTGCTCAGGATCAAGGACTTCCAGCAGGGCAGAAGAAGGATCGCCGCGGTAGTCCGTGCCAAGTTTATCGATCTCGTCAAGCATAAACAACGGGTTGATCGTCTCGGCTCGTTTCATCGTCTGCAAAATTCTGCCAGGCAGGGCTCCAATATAGGTTCGTCGATGCCCTCGAATTTCGGCCTCGTCGCGAATCCCACCAAGTGAAATTCGGATAAATTTCCGTCCAAGCGCTTCAGCAATCGAGGTTCCAAGCGAGGTTTTACCTGTTCCCGGTGGACCTACAAAGCAGAGGATCGGTTGTTTGTGCTTTTCCGGGGTCAAACTGCGGACAGCGATATATTCCAGAATGCGATCCTTCGCTTTTTTAAGTGCATGATGGCGTGCATCAAGGACCTCTGCCGCATGCGGGATATCAAGGTTATCCACTGTCACCGCAGACCATGGTAACTCTGTCAACCAGTCTATGTACGTGCGAATGATGCCCACTTCCGGGGAGAGAGGTGGCATCTGGGTGAGCCTATGGATTTCTTTTAACGCACGTGCTTGTACTTCGTCGGGTAAGGACAAATGCTTTATCCGGTTTCGCAGGCTTTCGATCTCCTGTGCCCAAAGGTCGCCTTCGCCAAGCTCCGTCTGGATCGCCTTGATCTGTTCGCGCAAATAAACTTCCCGCTGTGAACGATCAACCTCACTTTGCACCTGGGTGTGTATTTGGTCTTCCAGCTCAAGCAGATCCAATTCGCGCCCAAGCAGCAAGCTGATGTGCTGTAAACGATCAAGGGGGTCAAACATACCCAGCAGCGCTTGCCGCTCTTCTATAGAGAGCGTGAGCACAGAACCGACCAGATCTGCCAGCCAACCCGGTTCCTCGATATTCATGGCATACAGATAGATCTCATCGGGTAAGTTGCGATTCAACTCCACACACTTCTCAAATAGCGTGCGCACCGCCCTCATTAGCGCGATTGCTTCCGTTGATTCCTTTACCAGCTCATCGATCGGCCGGGCCCGTACAGAGAGATACCCATCCAATTGGTTAAACTCAACAATCTCCGCCCGCCTTCGCCCTTGCGCCATAATGGAAACCGATCCATCTGGAAGGTGCATTAATCGACCTACACCGATCTCCGTCCCGATGGGATAGAAATCGGAAGGTTTTGGGTCTTCAATTTCCGGATCTTTTAACGCGATCGCCATCATCGTCTCGCTGTTACGCATGGCGCGATCGATTGCTTGCAGTGAAGGATTATGGGTTACAAAAAGGGGTGTGAGCATTTGTGGGTAGAGCACCGTATCTCTTAACGGCAAAACAAAGCATGTGATCAAACCGTCATCGTCTCGAATGGCATCCTTTATCGTTAGTAACTCTTCGGTACGACGATTGATGACACTCCCCAGCTCAGGAGGAAAATGTGGCCAGCTGCTGATGATTGAGCTCAAGATATGTCCCCACTAGCGAGTTCCGTCACTATCAATCCATCCTCCCATGCTCGTAATGCTTCGCCTGCTACAAACAGGCTACCACATATCAGGATCACTTCCCCCGGACGGGCTATTTCAATCCCCCTGGAGATGGCGCCAGCAATCGGCTCGGCTTCCTCTACCCTGACACCGTGACTATGCGCAATTTCTGCGATGAAGGCCGGTTGTTCAGCCCGGGGATGATTCGATTTGGTCACGATAATCCGAGTCACTCGCGGCAGCAACTCCGTTAACATCCCTTCAATATCCTTATCGGCCGAGGCCCCAAAAATCAACGTAACCGGTTGACCCGGATAGTAGTCATCCAGGGCAAGCCGAAGTTTCAATGCCGAATCACGATTATGAGCCGAATCCACGATCAGCACCGGATCCCCATTCAACACCTGGAACCTGCCTGGCCAATTAACCTGCCTGAAACCTTGCTCAACCGCGCTCCCTGGCAAGCGCAAACCAACCCTCTTCGCTTCCATGAGCGCAGCGTAGGCGACCGCAGCATTAACCACCTGATGGAAGCCGAGCAGTGGAATCTGGAAGCGCGGCGGGCTCCATTCCTCGTTCCCCGCCGAATCGACAAAAGCATCCATCAAGGCCTGCTCACCTGCAGACCAGATGTAGAGTGATTGCTCGAATTTGTTGCGAGAGCCAGGAGCAAACAACCAATCCCGACCAACCTGCACCAGCGGTGCCTCTCTCTCCTGGGCAAAACGGCTCACGACCATTTCGGCTTCAAGTTGTTGTGGCGCCAGGATGATCGGGGTCTGGGACTTGATAATGCCGGCCTTCTCACCTGCGATGTCTGAAAGTCGATCCCCGAGGAGATGCATGTGGTCGTAAGACAAGGAGGTGATCACGGAAATCATGGGCTCGAGGACATTGGTTGCGTCAAGCCGCCCCCCAAGACCAACCTCAATCGCCGCGACCTCTACGCCCTGCTCGGCAAAGTAACAGAAAGCCAGCACTGTGACAATTTCATAGACGGTAAGGTCCGGGATGGCTTCGATCTGCGGTTTCATCCGCTCCAACGTCGCAATGAGATCGGCATCCGAAATATCAACGCCATTAATTCGAATGCGCTCATTGAAGCGAATGAGGTGTGGCGAAGTATACAAACCTGTCTTATAATCTGCTGCTTGGAGCACCGATGCGATCAACGCTGAGACGGATCCCTTGCCTTTTGTCCCAGCTATATGAAAGCTTTTGAACCGTGTGTGTGGGTTATCGAGCGCTGATAATAAATCGCACACCCGCTGAAGCTCAAAGACATCAGCCGAGTACCGGTAGCTTCTCTCTACGCTGTAATCCGCAAAACTGTAGAGGTAATCAATTGCAGCTTGGTATGCACGAGTAGACATGAGGTTGACATTGTAATCTTCGACATATGAACTTTCAAGACAAAGCTCCTTGCGTGCTGAATCTAAACACTGTAATATGACCTGCAGATCTAAGGTTCAAGTAGGAGGAGGTGAAACTCGAAAAGCTTCTAAATCTTCAATCTTGCTTTACTGTTCCATAACCTAATGAGGAGGAAGAAAGAACAATGCGTAAATTCCGTGTTTCGCTGATGGCTCTGATGAGCCTGATGATTGTTGGTGCATTCGTGTTGGGCGCCTGTGCACCAGCTGAAGCTGAACTGGGGACTGAAGAAAACCCACTGATCTGGGCGTTTGTACCCTCCGGTGAGATGCAGGACGTCACCGCCGGAGCCGATGAAGTAGCAAAGCTGCTTTTTGAGGAAACCGGTCTTGTCGTTGACACATTCGTGGCAACCGAATACGCCGGCGTGATCGAAGCCATGTGCGCCGATCCCCCACAGGCTCACATGGGGTCGCTCGCAACGTTTGCGTACATCCTTGCTTCCGAGCAGGGCTGCGCTGAGGCTGAGCTGGTCTCGGTCCGCTTCGGCAGTCCAAGCTACAACGGTCAGATTTACGTACGAGCCGACAGCGGCATCACTGAGCTCTCCCAGCTCGCCGGAAAGACATTCTGCCGACCTGATCCCCTGAGCACAAGTGGCTGGATTATTCCCAGCATCGAGCTGAAGGCCGCTGGTGTCGATCCCGACACGGATCTGGCTGAGGTAGTGGATGCGGGTGGACATGATGGCGCAATCGCTGCGGTCTACAACGGGGATTGCGACGCCGGGTCTTCCTATGTCGATGCGCGATCGACCCTCGAGGATGAGGCTCCAGATGTGATGGAAGTCCTTCAGGTCATCTCCGTATCAGCCGACATCCCGAACGATGGTCTTCAGTATGTTCCCAGCATGCCGCGTGAACTGCGAGATCAGATCAACACGGCCATCCTGTCGATCATTGAGACCGAAGCTGGCCTTGAAGCATTCGAGAAGTCCTATGAGTGGACTGGTCTAGAACTTCGAGATGATACCTTCTATGACCCGTTCCGCCAGGTCCTTGATGCTGCAGGTGTGAACGTCTCCGAGCTCCAATAGTTCACTAATGGCAAGCGAGTTCGAAGTCGTTTAATTGAGTAGAAATAATACGGATGTGGGGGGACGGAAGATCGTCCCCCCACTCCGTCTGTTATGGAGAGGTATATATGCTTGAAATCCGCCATCTTACCAAAGTGTATGACGATGGCACCGTAGCCTTGAAGGATGTCAATTTCGAGGTGGAAGACGGTGAATTCCTGGTCATCATTGGGCTCAGTGGCTCTGGGAAATCGACACTCCTTCGTTGCATCAACCGGCTCATTGATCCTACGGAGGGTGAAATCCTCTGGGACGGTGTTGATATCGCTCAGCTCAAGGGTGAGGATCTTCGAAAGGTCCGGCGGTCGATAGGGATGGTGTTTCAGCATTTCAATCTGGTCAGGCGTTCCTCCGTGATCACCAACGTACTCGCCGGTCGATTAGGCTATACACCCACACGAACCAGCCTTACGGGACGCTTCTCAAAAGCCGATCGCGAAAAAGGCTTTCAAGCATTAGAACGACTCGGCATACTTGACCAGGCCTATAAACGCGCGGATGAGTTAAGTGGTGGACAGCAGCAGCGGGTCGGGGTAGCACGTGCCTTGATGCAAGATCCGAAGATGATCCTTGCGGATGAGCCGGTCGCCAGTCTAGACCCGGTGCTCGCCCATTCGATCTTGCAGCACCTCGAGAAACTCAATCAGGAGGATGGCATCACCATTATTTGCAGCTTGCATTATCTTGACCTTGTTCAACGGTATTCAAGTCGAGTCATTGGTCTTCGTGAGGGGGAGATCGTTTACCGTGGCAGCAAGGAAGCTATCCGCCAAATGAGCGATGAAGAATTCCAGGAGATCTATGGCGAGGAAGCAGAGCGTGTCGGCCAGGGCCTCGAAGGTATCATCAGCGGAGGTGAGGTATGACATCACCCCGCACTAAATCGCAGGATAAAGCAACCAAACACCTTCTCTCGCTCCCTCCGCTTCTTGGGGCGATCGTCTCGGCCTTGATACCCGGGCTGGGTCAAATTCTAGCCGGGTATGTGTATAGAGGCATCCTCATTTTGGCGGTATTCCTCACAACGATTCCACTCTGGTACTGGCGTATTTACATCGCTGCCAGACGTATCGGCGAGGGATTGGAACTGTTCCAACGCGCATTTCGTGTACAACCATTATTAATTACTATCGGCATAGGAATCGTTCTGCTCTATTTCATTAATATCTACGATGCCTATAAGAGCTTTGTTACGAAATGGCGCAACGCGTTACCCATTTTTGTCCTCATCATTCTGATTTTCTTCGGGCTCGGGTGGCAAATCGGAGAGATCGATCTTTATCAGATGGTCACCGGGATCGAAGAGGGTGGAGCAAAGTTGGTGCAGGTGATGTGGCCGTGGGAGCGAGCGATCACACGCGAGGAAATACGGATCCAGGCAAGAGCACCCATCGCCGTCCCCTGTATTGGGGATCCTGTTCCACCGAATCAACCGCTGGAAGATGAACCCTACATGATCGCAGAACCCACTTGCGGTTTACTCTCTGAGCAGGATGGGGCACTTGGAACCGAATTACACTTAGTAGGTGGTAATTTTGCTCCCAATGAGCAGATTGATTTTTGGTGGAGCGATCCATTGAGACAGGAATTTCGTCAACGACAGGCGGGCGATTTCTTTAATGTT
>JBFFMI010000098.1:0-10585 GCA_041554155.1 Anaerolineales bacterium | reverse complement strand
ATCGCATGTATGCGATTGAGGCCTAGGTCTTCAAATCCAAATCGGATCACGGCACGTGCCGCTTCTGTGCAGTAGCCATTGTTCCAAAAAGGGACTCCTATCCAATAACCCAGCTCCCCCCGATGGTGTTCCTTATGGATAACTACGCCTAGCGCGCCAATCAACTGCGTGGCAACTTTTAGACAGACGGCGAAGTGTATGGCCAGTCCTTCTTGGCGTTGATCAGCATGCGTGCTGATCCACTCTTCCGCCATGCCTTCTTCGTATGGGTGCGGGATCGTGCCTGTGTTTTCAGCTATCTGCTTTGCCCCGGCTAACTTTCGCACATCATCAGCATCGGACAGTCTGAAAGGTCTCAAGAGCAAGCGATCGGTCTCAAGCGAGGGCCCTGGCAGCATGTCTCCACCTTTCTACTTGCACATTGTCCAAAAAGAACCACGCGATACGCATCAAATCGTAATGCTTATGTCTATGCGCAGTGAGCGTATGCGATCCCACATTGCCAATTCAAGAGGCTCCCGAGATGAAACGCTCGATGTCATCCAAGCCTACGTCCTTAAGGGTCTGTAGGACGACCTGCGCATGATCGAATCGGGCGGCTCTTGTGATCGCATTCGGCACCGCGATGCAAAATAACCCCGCCGCTCTGGCGGCACTAACGCCATGCTCCGAGTCCTCGAGGGCCACTGAGGTATCTGACCCTACTCCAAGCATCTGAAGCACCTGAAGGTAGATATCGGGTGCGGGCTTGGTTTGCAGAACATCTTCCGCACAGACAACCACATCAAAGAGATCTCTTAAGCCCAGCCTTTCTAGATGGCCGTCAACCCATTCGTGCTCTGAACTTGAGCCTACAGCCAGGGATAAGCCTGCAGCCCTGGCTTCATAGATGAGTGCGGCCACGCCCGGCATTGCCTCCTGCCCCGCCAGGATCGCCAGCTCTCGCTCAACCCTTCTCTCCTTCAGTGCGTGCCTGTCCACCGCAAACCCAATTTTTCGCTCGAGGTACTCGTAGGCTTGCACTGGATCTGACGATTGACCTAACATCCTAGCCCACTTCGAGAGGGATATTTTCAAGTCATATTCATCAAAGATTTCCTGCCAGGCTGCAACCAGGGAAGATTCCGTGTCGAGGATCAACCCATCAAAATCAAAGATCAGCGCTTGCAGCTCAGATGTCATTGTTTTCGCTCAGAAACGTTTACGATCATCTTATTTCTACCTCTCCTATCTCCGTATTGATTGTGTCATAGGATCAAGTCGCGCGAACACCTGATGGCCGCTCCGGGCCAATTGGATCTGCTGCTAAAAGATCCCGAAGATCCTGCGGCTGCTCCGCCCTCATGGATCGCGCCATAGCGCTCATATCACATCACAACCCTGCTTTCGAAGACTTCATTTACCGCTGCCTCTTGCGTTCTATGCATGCCAGGCTAATCATGCTCGTTGATCGATGAATGCCGATATGAGATCCGGGGCATCGACCCCGTGGGATGAAAGCCAGATGTGCTGTCCGATATGAACCTGGCAATCCTGCGCAGTAAGACTCGGTAGATCTAGCTGACCTGAATAATCTTCATCGGAAGCGTGCTGAGATGCAAGTCATCAATGGATAAGTTCGAGTGGGGTTAGAAGCGGGGGAAGGCAGTCAGTATCTGGTCGAGCGTATCCTGATCTGGGGCAAGCAGCCACAGCGTACGCAGCTCTGCGCGGAAGATGCAGCTGAACTGTTCGTTCACATTCCAACATTCCGCGCCCTGACGAGCTGTACGGGAACCCCTGAAGCGCTGATCTAAATACTCGCTCATTGCTTGGAAAAACTGATTTTGGTCTGCGTCAGTATCCCATGCCCATTCAGCAGCGAGGACGGTCTGTTCAAGATCAGCATTGTAGTAAATCTGGTACCCATCGCCGCCCCATCCTGCCGCTGCTGTTGATGCGGTCAGATCATCGAGCTGGGCAGCGTTATCTGCTCCATACCCCAGAATCAAGTAGGTAGTCCATTCTCCCAAAGTATCCGCAACAAGTGCCTGCCACTCCGATCCGAGGATGGGGCTGAGATCCGGCTTGGCTATGGCGATCGGAGCTTCTCTCGCGCGGTACTTGGAGGGGTGCAAGATATGCTCGGTGCTCAAGGGTGGATTTAGGTACAGCTGATTCACGTCAGCCCAGTTGCCGCGATCGTAAATGTACTCCACAAAGGCCAGTCCCTGCACATAGGGGAAGTTGGTGTTCTTCTCTGCAAATGGTGGAGGAAATTGCTCCGGTAAGGCCGCCCAACTCTGGTAATACGTCAGGAAATCGCGGATATCCTGTGGGCTCGCATATTGGTCCCACCATTGATACATAAGCAGTGTTGCATCGCCTTCTACCAGCGCGGTGAATGCATTACACGCGTCTTCATTTTTCAAGCACACCGGATCGATCCCCGCTTGCTCGAGATCGAAGTTCTGGTAAACCAACGCATGATCATACTCGTGCGCGTAAATAATGTGCTCGATCCCGCCAAAGCGGGTCCCGATCACATAAATCTCATCCGTGGCCGGGTCGAAGAACCCACCAATACCATCCGCAATGTTATTGAGGATGTTGTCAAATAGGTTATACGTTGGTTTGATCAACCCAAGGGCTACCAGCTGGATCTTCTGCTCTTCGACCTGCTGTTCAGTGCCTCCCGCGCTTGTGTACAGTCTCTCCAGTACGGGCCTCACCTGCCGCTTGGTTACGATGAACGTTGGATTTTCACCTTTGATGGCCAACCCGCGTAAATCCGCTACCTCAAGCTGAATCGCAGCAATTTCTTCTCGCTCTCGATCCGTTGGGCTGCTCAAGGTGGCGGTTGGGGTGATCGTCGCGGTGGGGGCTGGTGTAGAGCTCGGCGCAATTGTTGAAGTTGGCTCCGGTGTCCAACTCGGTGGAAGGTCGGCACCACCAGTGGCAAGCGCAATGGCAACAGCCGTCTGTTCGGCCGACCGCCGACCCTGGTATTGATTCCAGACATTTATACCCACGTAAGAGACCGACCCTACGAAGATGATGCCGACCAGAATACCCATCAACCATAATAGCGGGGATCTCCCGGTACGTCTTCGAGCAGGTTGCCTGGCCCTGATAGGCTTTTCTACGTTCGAAGTAGGTGAGGAGCTTTCGGGCATGCCCTGCGTTTGTTCCGGCGATGACGGCGCAAGTGTGCTTTTGTGGACTTTATAATCCCCGGTGATAGGGGGCGGTGGCCAGGCAGGTGTTGGCCCTTCTTCTTCCGGAGATTCAGGTAGACGTTGCTCCTCCGGATCCTGGGTCGACTCGACCCCGTCTTCAAAATCCTTTTGCTTGAGATTGCTCAATCGCTCACGGGCGCGGCGATTACCAGGGTTTAAACCAAGTGCTTTTTCCAGGCATTGAATCTGGCGTGCAGGATCCTCAACAGCGAGGCTGAGCAGCAACCACCCGTCATCGGACGTCGGGTTCTCCTTCAAAAAAGCAGCCAACATCGACCTGGCACCCGCCAAGTCCCCCTGTGTTATTAATCTGGCTGTTTTCCGTAGATTTTCAGAAGAATCTGCGCTCATCCGTCAATACCCATCCAAAAGAAAAATACATCTAGACCATTTTCCTTGCAGGGTTCATGCCTGAGAACTGGCAATATTTGAACCCACGCCACCTTGTTCGCAGGCATTAAAATGTCTGCCAGGATGGGTCATTATAAAACACGCATCAAAATTCCTGATACCGGCGCTGTGGGCAGATCGCAGGGTACCTGGCTTTCCATGTATATATCGTTTGACATCCGGGTTATCCAGCATAGAATATCTTAGTCGGCTATCTTTTTGTGAGGGTTTGCCATGGGAGCATTTCTTGTCGATGAAAGCATAGGCTACTGGATATCGCTTGTCAGCCGTTCTCTCCGCAACGATATCCGCGTAGATTTAGCCGAATATGGGCTGTACCCCGGCCAGGACCTGCTTCTGATGAGCCTCTGGGGACAAGACGGGCAGACACAGACGCAGCTCTCCCAGAACCTGCAAATCCAACAGGCTACCCTGAGCCGCATGATTCAACGCATGGAAAAATCCGATCTCGTCCGCCGCAGGCCAGTGCCATCGGATAAACGTATCTCCAAGGTTTACCTCTCCAATAAAGGCAGAGATCTACTGGAACCGATCGAAAGTATTTGGCAAGACCTGGAACAGAAGACCTTCAAAGGATTTTCGCTCGAAGAACGCCTGCTATTGCGACGTTTACTCATGCAATTGCATGCCCACAGAGCCGAAACATAAATTCAAAGTGCTATAAATACTTTGCCGGCTAACTTAATTTCACGACACCGTTATATAGCCGGCTAACTTTATCACCTGCATGACACCTTACCCTACCCTTCGAAAGTCACTGGGCAACCGGTCGATCCTCTCAATCAGTTTGGAATGATGTAGCGCAGGAGTGATGTTCATCCAGGCCCTAGCGCGATTCTGGATGCAAGCTCGCTAGAGGCTTTTTATTTATTGATTGCACTAAGCGTGTGGCCATTACCGTGCAGGGTTCGTGAAAATGGATTCTCATGTCGCGCGGCGACGACAGATCAATTCCCCCTTCCCTACTGGGAGGACGAGAGCATCGACGCGCAAGTCCTGATGGACCGCGTCCAGAAAATCCCCCAACTCACTTGCATGAGAGATCGCATTGTCCACAACCAGGAGACCACCCTGTACCATACGAGGGATGACAAGGTCATAACATACTTGATATAAGTCTTTCTCCAGATCCATAAAACAAAAACCGATGTTGTCCAACTGCCCGATCCCCTCGACGGCGTCCTCGACGCGCATGTCGATCTGGTCTTCGATTCCAGCCAACTTGAACGTCTCTCTTGCGATCAACTCCTTCGCCGGATCTCGTTCAAAGGTGATCACTTTCCTTCCCTTGTAAACCGCTCCCAGAGAGAGCCACAGGGTTGAATACCCGGCACTCGTCCCGAGTTCGACCAGCTCACCCTCTGGCGCGTATGATACAAGGAGTGTGAGCAACCGTCCTGTATCCGCTGTAATCTGACGCAGACGTTCCCCACGCGCTGTGCCATCTTTGCGATCGCGCGCATCGATTTGCTCAAGCTCACGCATGCGTGAGCGGATTGCTTCAGGAATTGATGGAACCATAGCTCCCCTCCTGGCGAACCTATTTGTGCTTTGCGCCGAGCTGCCTTTGATTGCAGAAGTTTGATGGATCCGAGATATCTGCAATCCCGCACTGGGATGTCATCAATATTTACCTGGCTGCGAACTCAAAAAAGAAGCGAACCAAAGCCGAAACGCCAAGCTTGACAGTAGGCCAATGCAGTCGCTCATTCGGACCATGAATATGATCGTCGGGGAGGCTGAACCCGGTAAGCAGCGATTCGATCCCTAACGATTGTCGCAGGAGTTCGACCACCGGTATCCCCCCACCCACACGCCAGAAGAAGGGTTGCGATCCCCAGGTATCTGCAAGTGCAGCATGAAGGGATCGCATGGCCGGCAGATCCCGATCGACGAGGTAAGGCGGATAGCCAACGACATATTCAACTTCGGAAGCCACCGTCTCGGGCGTATGAGCCTGGACATACGCTTTTAGCTGCTGGTGGACTTCGAGCGGATCCTGGTCAGGAACCAATCGGATGACTAATCGCGCGGAAGCTGTGCGCGGGATCGCTCCCTTCAGTTCTCCCGCATCGAAGAGTCGTACACTCAAACTCGGGCGGGCACCAATCCGCTCGATCGGTGTGAAATCTTCATCTCCCCATAGTTGGGAAACACCGGCATTCTCAGCGATCATCTGACCGTCCACCGGCAATGAGGCCAACAACGTTCGCTCTTCATCAGACATGACTCGTACCGATTCATAAAAATTCGGCAATGTAATGCGGTGATGTTCATCATGTAATCCAGCGATCATCGCGCACAACACGTGGATCGGGTTCTCGATCACCCCGCCGAAAGCACCATCATGTAAGTCTCTAACCGGACCGGTAACACGGATGATGTTTAACGAGCCCCCACGCAACCCATACGAGATCGTCGGCTTGTCCGATCCCAACATCCCCGCGTCGCAATTCAATGAAATATCCGCCGACAGCAATGCCTGGTTTTCAGGCACAAAGGTCTCTAGCACTTGCGGTGGCGCTTCTTCATTTCCTTCCAGCAGCACCTTTATGTTCACCGGCAATAGATCGTCCTGCAACAATGCCTCAACGGCGAGCAGCATCGCAAGCAATTGCCCTTTCATATCCGAAGTCCCGCGTCCAAATAGGTATTCGCCTTGCCGCTCAAGTTGATACGGCTCACTATCCCACTCATCCAGAGGGTCGGGCTTTTGAACATCGTAATGCCCGTAAATCAAAACCGTTGGTTTATGCTCATCCCGGGTTTGCTTCTCAGCAAAGAGCACCGGGTTGCTGCTGGTTTCAAACAACTGAATATTATCCATTCCCATGCGTTCGAGTTTCCGCATTAGCCAGCCCGCCGCCTGGGCACAGGCTTCTTTGTCCATCGTTACGGAAGGAATTTGGATCAACTGCGCCAATTCTTCCTCCAGGTTGGGGTATCGCTTCTCGATGTAATCGAGTGCACGGGTGATTTCATCCGACATATCTACACCTCACCTTCTAACCGATCAACGAACATCTTCGAAGATATGCGCACCTGAGCCTAAAGTTGACGCATGCCCCCATGTTAATAGCAACCGAAGCAAAGGCAAATAGCAGGCCACTTTGCTTGAGGGGGTTCATATACTCTTCATAGAACACAAGTTGTATTAGTGATGAAAAGCGTGCGAGAATGGTGCATCACCATTTGTCTCAAGGAGATCAGTTAAGCATGCGCTATAAACTAATCGTAAACCCCACCTCCGGACGAGGAACTGCTGAAAGTTTGATCCCGCTGCTGGAATCCAAATTTTCTGCTGCGAATTACCCCTTCGAACTTGTCCGCACACAGGCACCTGAACATGCCTTGGAGCTTGCAAAAAATGCGGCTGAAGAGGGTTTCGATGTAGTCGTAGCTGCAGGTGGCGATGGCACAGCGAATGAGGTTCTCAACGGCCTGATGATGGCAAAAGATGCGGGGTATCACACAACGATGGGCTTGCTGGCAATCGGGAGAGGCAATGATTTTGCCTTCGGTGTGGGCATCCCTACCGGTTTAGAAGAAGGGTGGGAAATCATCCGCAAGGGCGATCGCAAGGTAATCGATGTAGGCCTCGTAAAAGGCGGGCTCTTCCCCCAAGGACGCTATTTTGGGAATGGCATTGGTGTTGGTTTTGATGCGGTTGTTGGGTTTGAAGCAGCGAAAATGAAGCGGCTGCAGGGTTTTCTATCCTACCTGGTAGCAGCATTAAAGACGATCTTCCTCTATTACAAGGCTCCTCTCGTCCGGCTGGAGTATGGAGATAGCTCCTACGAGTTAAACGCTTTGATGGTATCCATCATGAATGGCCGCCGGATGGGCGGTGGTTTCATGATGGCGCCAGACTCCAAGATTGATGATACCCTTCTCGATCTTTGCATCGCCGAACAAGTGAGCAAACTCGGTGTGCTTGCGCTAATCCCGAAATTTATGGCCGGTACTCAAGCTAATGAAGCTGCAATCCGTACAGATCGCACCACAGCTTTGAAGGTGACTGCTATTGAGGGCAGTCTTCCAGCACACGCAGACGGTGAGACCCTCTGCACCGAGGGCGATCAATTGACTATCCAGCTTATACCTTCTCAAATCGAGATCATCGCCCCCTGAGATGTACGCGCCCCGGCCTTCAGAGCGCATCATCAACACCGCCCTAAAAAGCCTCACCCGCCTTTTATGCCGGATAGATGATAAACAGTTAGCCCGGATTCCAACGCAAGGGCCGCTCATCCTTGCCACCAATCATGTCAATTTCCTCGAAGTACCGATCGTATACACCCACCTCCAGCCACGTCCCGTAACGGGTTTCGCAAAAGCCGAGACATGGGATAACCGCTTGATGGGATGGCTTTTTGACCAATGGCAGGCTATTCCCATTCAACGAGGCGAAGCCGATGTAGCTGCCCTCCGGTCCGGCTTAAAAGCCCTAAGCGACGGGCAGATCCTGGCTGTCGCTCCGGAGGGTACCCGCAGTGGAGATGGGATTCTTCGACAGGGTCACCCGGGCATCGTGCTGATAGCTTTAAGGAGTGGTGCGCCGATATTGCCCATGGCTGTCCATGGAGCAGAAAGATTCTGGTCAAATTTCAAGAAATTCAAACGGACCGATTTTTTCCTGGAGGTTGGCCGACCATTCAATCTCAGAAACCCTTCAGGCACGATCTCTCGCGATCAACGTCGCGAGATGTTAAATGAGATCATGTACCAACTAGCAGCATTATTGCCCCCAGCCTATCGCGGTATGTATTCCGATCTCGAACATGCCACCACCAGCCACATCACCTTCCTCGACGATCCATAAGCTGACACGCCTGGACAGATGGATTGGATCCGAATCGGTGAATGTTGAAACGCGACTCTGCGATTTAATCGTGGTCGTGTTCAGATGGTTCGAGAGCTTCTGCCCCCTCGAGCTTCCCTGCTAGTTCCTGGGGACGATGGATGAGAATGGGAAGACAAGCGGAACAGATTGCCGTCTCGTTTCCCCTGAAGTGGACTTTAAGGATCGGGACATCCTGCTCAGATCTTTCACAACGTAAACAATGCGACACTTTCGGCAAATCAGCCTCCTTTCCAGAGTGGGGTTTATTTTACCCTGCCGCTTAGAGCAGAACGGAACGAGAGATCATCTCTATTGCGTGCTAAGGATTACTACACTAAAACCCAGGGTCTGGTTTTATGAATGGCTCCAGGTTCTCAGAACCCTGTGTGATAGGATTTATCCCTGCGTGACGTGTAAACTTGGAGGTGTGAGGTAATGGCAAAGAGTGTAAAAGTTGACGAGTATATGGCTAAGCTTGATAATCCGCTCAAGGAACTATGGCAGGAGATTCGGCAGATCATCCTGGACGTGGATCCTCAGATGGAAGAAGACATTAAGTGGGGCGCCCCAACATTCATATGCAAAGGGAACCTGGCAACGTTCAACCCGCGCGCGAAGAAATTCGTTAATTTGACGTTCCACACGGGGGCAGATATCCCAGATCCCCATAGCGTGCTTGAGGGTGATGCAAAAGAAGCCAGGGTATTTCGGGTCGTTGATTCAGAAGAATTAGCACAGAAACGGGCTGGTCTCGAGGCCGTCGTAAGAAATTGGATTACACTGAAATCCTAGTTAGGCGGCACTTGCCAAGCTTATTCTCTATGGGCTCGATCTCCAGTCAGTCGGATCAGGCGCCTGCTAGAAATTTTTCGGGTGCGGCGCAGGATAGGATCAATCCCACATCATCCTGTTAAGCCCCCCATGCCTGCGACATGAGGGTTACCACCTGCCAGGGCTTTTCCCAGCTTGCCCATTGTGTGCCGTCAGAGAAGAGACGATCCAGCCAACCCTCAAGCATGTTTTCGATACCATGCGAATCATGGCTTCTGATCGTAGTTGGCGATCCACGCATCCAAGATGGGAATGCGTCAGTTCTCCAGATATCTATAGGAAGCCACCAAGGGTATCAGCACCAATACCAGGATCAAGCTGTTGAAGATGACGTTGAACCAAACTTCAAAGTATGCTGAGACGCCGCTGTCGAGCACGTACCAAGCGATCAATCCGCCAGCGATCGCATACCAGGACCACCGCTCTCGTGCGGCATAAGCCTTGTGAACCAGCACCACCAAGGTGATCCCCCACCCGACAATTGTTGCCCCCCACGCGCCGTAAACCCAGGTGCGAAAAGCTACAGGCCTCCCCTCTGATAGCACGCCCTCCCAGAAAACCGGGTCAATCCCCTGATTGAATAAGTCGAAGATCGGGGACGCATTGAAGAAGGTCATTATCAGCCCAAATAAGATCAGGCCAAATCCTACCAGTTTCAGCCAGCGGACCCACAAGCTAAAACGCTTCATGCTGATGCCTCAGTGTTTGGCCTCCCGCTCGTGGTCATAAATATTGCTCCTCAATCAGCTGCCAATAATCCTGACTTCCTTTACGCGATCATCGTCACCAAATGAAATCACGAGAAAATCGTAATCGATTCGGAACCCGCTGTAGGGACCAAGCAGGTATTGAATCGCATAATCTTCGCTGTCAATTTCAGGTGGTCCCAAGTAGCGTTTAACTTCTACTCGTGTCATACCCGAATTGATCAACAGCTGCTGAACACTTTTACCCATTCGACCGCGCGGGTTCATCGTCCCCCAGTCTTCGTAATGATCGAGCCAGACTTCTCGGTTAAAGGGACGGTCATCAAACGGGTCCGGATTGAGCATCACATCGATGAAGAGGTAGAGTGGTGAACGAGCAAGCAGCAGGATGAAGACTATGGCAATAGCCAGAATGAAGCGTACTGTTATTGTCCTGGCTTTGTTAGAAGGTGCCTTCATACCGGGTGTCACCTGTGTCAACGTTGATGGAGCAACGCCCGCCCAGCAAGGGAGAGATTCATTTCAGGCCTCGCAAGCCTTTAATGTATTCAACACACGCTGTGTAACCCATTTGT
>JBFFMI010000097.1:0-10621 GCA_041554155.1 Anaerolineales bacterium | reverse complement strand
GCACACCCAGGTCGTGCAAGCCCTCTCGGGAGGCCGAACCCCCGACCTTGAGGATGCGCTAGGTGTCATCGAGACCAGGACTGTAGCGGCTGCGATTCATGCCGCCGATGCCGGCATCAAGGGCGCCGCCGTCAAGCTTCTGGAAGTCAGGCTGGCCGATGGACTGGGTGGGAAAGGGATCGTATTGTTTTCAGGTATCGTCCATGATGTTGAAGCAGCCATCGAGATCGGCACCGGTGTTCTGGAGACCCCCGATCTCCTGGTGCAACAGGTCGTTATTCCACAGCTTCACAAAGAAATGTGGGATAACATTGCCGATACCACCTACTTCTCCGGGCGAGTGATGGGCCAGCTATGAAATTTGGACGAGTGATCGGGACCGTTGTCTCCACGCAGAAATATGATGACCTGGAAGGGGTTAAATTCCTTGTCGTCCAGCCATTGGATGAGGATCTAAAACCGCAAGGACAACCCACAGTCGCCGCCGATGCGACCTTTCAAGCCGGGCATGGAGAATTGGTGTTTATGGTGGCCAGCAGAGAAGGCGCACAAGCCCTTCCGGATTGGTTCGTTCCGGTTGATCTGGCGATCACCGGAATTGTGGATGAAGTCGAACTAGACCAGAGTCCCCGACGTCAGGAACGAACGGCTGACTGGTATTTCAGGCCTGGCAGGTCCTAAGTCATGTATATTGGAAAAGTCATCGGCACTGTCGTTTCCACGATCAAGATCGATCACCTCGATGATCGTAAACTGCTCATCGTGGATCAGCTCGATCTAGAAGGTCAGGAGACAGGCTATTACGATATAGCCGTAGATGTTGTACAAGCCGGTCTGGGAGACACGGTATTGGTGATCGATGAAGGCAATGGCGCGCGCCAGGTACTCGGGCTCGATCCCGGCGCAGTCAGGGCGGTCATCGTAGGCATTGTCGATGAGGTTGCACTAGGCGCTTAACGCAACCGCTGCATTGATTACACTACCCCTAAGCTGCATTCCGCACGAGATCCACAAAACCAGGTTTCAATGAAGCACCGCCCACCAGGGCACCGTCAATATCGGGCATGGCCATGAACTCATGGATATTGGATTCATTCACACTGCCACCATACTGGATCCGGACAGCCTGGGCGACGCTTTCACCGAAGACATCAGCGATCACTCTGCGGATCGTCAGACCGATGACACGGTTGGCATCGGCAGGTGTTGCTGCCTCACCAGTACCGATCGCCCAAATGGGCTCATAGGCGATAATCATACGCTCGACTTGCCCCTGCTCCAGATCTGAGACTGCCTTTTCCACCTGCCCGCTGACGATAGCATCGGTTTGGCCCGCTTTAAATTGCTCCTGGTTTTCCCCTACGCAGACGATCGGGGTCAGCCCGCAGGCAAAGGCAGCGCCTATGCGCTTCCGTATGGCCTCATCGCTCTCGAATACAGGGGTGCTCGCACGCCTTTCTGAATGACCCAGAATGACGAACTGGCAGAGCTCCGCGAGCATACCCCCCGAGATCTCTCCGGTATGCGCGCCGCCCTGCTCCCAATGCATCGTCTGTGCTCCCAGCCCGATCTTCGAGGGCGCGAGAATTTCTGAGAGGGTTGCCAAAACGGTGAAGGGCGGGCATAGGACGACATCCACAGCTTCGATTTCGCTGAGCCCGGGTCGAATCTGGCGCACAAACTGTACCGCCTCCCCAACCTGGCCCAGGTTCATCTTCCAGTTTCCAGCAATGATCGGTATACGCATCTTTCGCTTCCTTCAAGTTGAATGTGATAGCCCATGCTACCACTGTTGAGATCTCGAGACCATCCTTGCGCTCACGCCTGGTGGATCACTTGCTCACGCGTTTCCAAATGCACAACATTGGCTGTTATGGATCAGGATCTGGCGCGTAATGCTCCGCATCCAGCCCACACATTTCGGCCGAGATCCGCCATAAGCGCTCACTGGCAACCGGATCGAACGCTTGAGAGTCGGGCGCCTTCGGCACGCCGTGTTTCCAATACAATGCACCACTAGTAGCTGCATCCGGATTCAGCAAGAGTGCGGCGATCCCCGCCGCCGATTCCTCCGCAGGGATCCCCTTACGCCGGCGATAGGACCAATACCACCCCGCAGGTTTGAAGCCGGTCTTTTCACCCATCCCGGTATTCACCAATCCGGGATCGGCAGCAAACGCCCGGATGCTTGAATCTGGGCCGAGACGTCTGTTTAACTCAAAGGTAAACCACACGTTGGCCAGTTTCGTCTGTTTATATGCCTGCATCGGGTTGTAGCGTTGGAGCAGTTGAGGATCATCCCAGCGAAACTCGGTGTTGTAATGCGAGCCGGAGCTCACGGTGATAACCCTGGCTTTCTCAGGAAGCAGGAGCTCGGGCAACAACTCCGCTGTGAGCAAGAATGGCGCCAGGTGATTGACAGCCCATTGGGTTTCAAACCCTTCCGATGTAATTCGCTTCCAGAAGCTGAAAGTACCAGCATTGTTGATCAACCCATCAAGCCCCCGGACGTTCCAGCGCTCCAGAATTGAACCGATCTGACGCGCCAACCCCCTCACTTCGGTCTGCACTGCGAGGTTCGCCACGCTGTAAGCGATCGTTGATTCCGGAAATTGCTGCCCCAAGCTTTCTTCCGCTCGCAGACATCGCTCCTTTGAACGCCCCACACCGATGATCGCTGCACCCTTGGTGAGCAATACGCGCACCAATGCATAGCCAATACCAGAAGTGGCACCTGTGATGACGAATACTTTTTCTGCTGCTCTGATCGACATTTGTTCATCCCCGCGCAGGTTGGAAATTACAATCCTTCGTTTGATTCGTCAAGCATCCTGCCAGGGATCGAGCAATAGCCCCGCTGGAACTTCAGTGGCGGCAATGCTCCAGGATGGCTGGGTAGGTGTTTTAGAAGCACAGATCTCATCCGCTCCTCAGCCTTGTTATGCATTCCTGAAGGTATTGAAACACGAATACGGGATAGTCGAGCGGCTAGTATTCGAGTCGATAGACCACCACCGAGGCCTGGTAGTTGCTGGTCGGCAGGTACCCAAGCAACCAGCGGTCCTTATCGATTTCAAAAAGAGCCAGTTGGTCCAGCTGTATTTGTGAGTCACCAGACAAACCCATAATCGCCAGTAAATCGAACCAACCCTCCCCTTGCGTATTCATCCGGCCGGGCACGACCAGACACCTCGCGCCCTGTAAAATGAGGTACTCACTGATCTTCCTATCCGAGAACCACCGACCTGCGTCCGGGTTTACCAAAGCGCCCATATCTATAATAGGGCGCTCACTGAAATAACGAATCGCGCCAACATCCGATGCAGCGCAAAGATCACCCGGGGCAATCTCATCCCGAATATAATGCGCGGCCTTCACCCGGACCTCACGCATGTGCTCAAGATTGGCTTGATACACACGATCCCAGTAGCGGGTATTTACGCCGGCAATCATAAGTAGACCAACAAGCAAGAAGAGAAATCGCCGTTGATGAGCTACCAAAGTGGCCAAGCCATAAACAAGCCCACACCAGAGCAAAACGTGATTAATCGCACCATAGCGACTTGCTGTGCCGGGCACAGGCATCCAGATCATCAAGGCCAAATTGTGCAGTACGACCCACAGCAGGAACACTAACCATGGCTGGACTTCTGGATCCTGGATCCATGAGCGCCATTTTTGTGGTTGGATGAGTTTCCTGAACCCACGCCACAGCAGGCCAATCACAAGCCCCCAGGAAAACAGGGCCCAGATAGAGAAGCTGTAGGTAAGGTCTTCACCCAGTGTTGCTATCGGAAGATAGGGGGCAGGAAGCGCCAGCCCCCCGACTACAAATTCCAAAATGTAGACTACCCAGCTGCCAAGGTAAATCAAAGCAGGGATTTTGCCTAGCCATGCCAGACCAGGTCTTGAATCAAGCACGTACTGCATCCCCACCCTGTGGGTTAATTGCTTTCCCACTGCACTCGTGGGCAAAAAATGCCCGGTCCGGCTGAATATGTAGAGATACCACGGAGCTGCAACAACCAGACAAAGGCCAATGACGATAAGAACCTGGCTTGAAATCTTCCTGGAACGGATAATCTCTACAAGTACGACTGCTCCGCTCAGCATGATCCCTTCTGGTCGGGTCAGGGCGAGCAAACCCAGGAACAGACCCAGCAACTTCCAACGTTTTTGACCATAGCAAATGAGTGCGATGAAACCAATGGCAACAAACAGCATCGTCTCCATCCCACTTAAGGAAAACCAGAGCAAGTTGCCTGAACCAACGATCAGGAGGGCTCCCAGCCAGGCTAAACCGGGCTTCAGGATCCTTTTAAGCAGGGTGAAGCTACACAGGGCGGTGATTAAAAGCGAGAGCGCCCCCATTACCTTGGCCAGCACTCCGATCGAAAAGCCAGCGCGAGCACCGGCAGCAAGCATTGCCACCCACAGAAAGCTGGTCGTACCTACCCCAACCTCATCAGGAAAGCTGAAGTAGAGTCCGCTGCCTTCGGCCAGGTTTTCAGCGTAGACAAAATGGATGTAAGTATCATCCATGGGGAAAGCTACAGGGTATGGATCGAGGTAAACAAAGATCAGGACGATAAGTAAAAAGGGAATCGAAAGGATCAACAAAGTCGCGCGGTTCTTGATCTTCTCGTACAGGGGTTGTAACGGCATAACCTGGCCATTTCTGATTAGCGGATTGCTCATACGATCGCCGCGCCCCTGATACTAGATTTTCGATTCGTGCATGTCATCGTGACGATCAATCACAATTTAAATCGCTGAGGAACCCGCAAATCGTGTTGTCTTCGTCTTTAGGCATCGATGAGAAAAGAGGTGACCACGTCTAAGCGTGGACACCTCTAGGATCTACCCGCGCTGGACGAATTCGCCCTGGCGACTTCGCTGAATCTTAGGGAACAAAACTCAACGATTTTGTGACGCAAGTGCCACTCAATCCCGCTCCGGTACAAAGTTTGATCGAGCCCGTCATGGCATTCCCGGCGGGATTGTAGGGGAAGCTATAGGCATGCGCCCAGCCCGTCATACCTGGATCAAGCTGCGGAATGGACGTTACAATCGGGCAACCACTTGTCTCATCAAAGTTATCGGAAGTATGGTCCTGGCTGGTTGAGGTTACCGAATCTTCAACATATACATAGTAGGACTTAAAGCTAACCGACCCATTATTGGTGAGCTTGAAGGCCGGATCCCACCCTACACATCCATCCATATAATCGTAGACAACCTTGAAGTCGATCACCGGTGTTGGCGTAGGAGGCGGTGTGCTGACGGGCAGGCTGGCGTAATCCCCCTGCAATTCAACGTAATTTGTCCATAACCAACAGAGCTCGCCCGGTTTTCCAGGAATTTCTACAAGCACATAATCCACCAGGGTTGAGATCCTGCGGATGGGCAATTCATCCCCGATCAACGCAATGTAGAGGATCTTGAAGACGGTATCCGGCCCACCGCGGCAGTTGGTGTTTTGCTTAACGATCGCGATAGGCCGCCGATCGGGGGTATCACTTGGCACCGCTGTTGGTGTGTCCGGCGCAAGGGTTGGCGATGGTGGAAGTTCAGCTTGCTCCACCTCCGAAGTGGGTTCTACAGCCTCACCACCACCTCCCGCCTGCTCGGTTTGTTGGATGACCTCCTGCAAAGTCGCCTGGACATAGACTTCAAAAGCGACTGCTGTCTCGGTCTGCTCACGGTCGGAAGGTTGCCCGGATGAGCCTAATCCACAGGCAGTTAGGAGGGAAAGGGAGACCAACATAAGCGTAAGGAGTTTTCGATCCATAATGAATCCTCTTCTTTATCGATGGACAAGCTTCAAAAGTGATTGATTCGTGCAATGAGAGCAAATTCATTATCGCATGCAAGCCGAACCCGGGAAAGCCTAAAAAGCCGCCTGCGCGGCCTTTTAGCCCGAGTCGATGCTGGAGTGAATAAGCTCAGGTAAGAGGTGATAAATCCAGAGATTCAACGATTATCGTGAGCCTGACCGACGGTCCTTCCCAGAACGGCGGTCTCCACCACCGCGACGGTCTTGACCCTCGTGAGCGGAGTCTTGTTCCCGCCTGCGGTCATCGCCGGATCGGCGATCGTCTCCGCTACGACGCTCATCACCGGGATATGCCTGATCATTGGTTTTCTCATCTGACATGGCCTGCTCCTCATGCGTGCGTGTACCTAAAAATTAGTACACACCTGTGGTGTTGGCAATCCCGCCCTGGTATTGGATGCGATGGGACTACTTCACCCGATACCAAGCCAGACAACCACTGTAATTGCGAAAAAGACGATCCAGCCCAGATGTCTGCCACGGGTGGCAATAGCTGTCAGCATGGTATGTATGAAAAAAACCAGACTGATAACCTGCAGCGCCAGGCTGCGCGCGCGCACGGGATCGGGGATGGTAAAACTGACCAGCACCCCTGCCAGGCCGATCCAGGCGATGCTGGTCAGGTGCCAGGCAAAGCGCAGTGTCTGTCGGGTGAACACATCACTACCGAAAAGATGGGGCAGAGGTGTTCGGTGAAAAAGCCTTTGTAAGATAAAACGCTCGCCCAGGTAGCTGTGGGCAAGCGAAATCCCTACTGCCAGGATCGCACCGGTAATCAAGCAAGCACTCCCGCTGATGCTCCTTTCCATCCAGGCCGGAAAGGATCGAGTGAAAGATTACACAGATTGGGAGGCGGCCATGACTTCCACCGATTCTCTTTCCAGCTCCTTCAGGACATCAAGATCGACGTCTTCAAGTTTATTGAGGTAAAGACAGGATTTCCCTGCTTTATATTTACCCAACCTGGCCAGCAGTTCTTCAATACGATCAAAACCCGGCATGATGTGGAGGGTCAGATAATGTTTGCGAGGAGAATAACCCGTCAGAAACCAGTCATCCTCGCGTCGCTACTGGTTCTCTACTGCTTCGAGGAAGGCATCCACACCTGCACCATTCTTTTGCGTATTAAGTGCTGCCATTAATGCAACTACCAAACTCGTTTCTGTCGAGTGGATTGTCTCATATTTTTCACTCTCTCAAGTTGTGACCAGGGGGTTCACTTCTGAAACACCATGACAATCCGAGGCCATTCTCTTTAGCTTATCCGATTCCGTGAGCCTGATTGAATCAAGGCAAAGAAAGGCAGTCGAACCGGATTCACCTCTTGCCACCAACAAATGTGCTGGGCTGCGCATATATCAAAAAAGCGGGTAGATTGATTGTCCACCCGCTTTTGGAGATAGGGACCGGCTCACCGTCCTGTTCTAATCTTCGGCCAAGTACTCGATCAGATCTCCCGGCTGACATTCAAGTTCCTTACAGATCGCATCCAGCGTCGTGAAGCGGATCGCGCGCGCTTTATTGGTTTTCAGGATTGAGAGGTTCGGAAGGGTAATATCAATCGCTTCGGCAAGCTCTGAGAGCTTCATCCCGCGTTGAACCAACAGCAGATCGAGATTGACTTTTATCGCCATGATCGCCTCAGACCGTAAGCGCACGTTCACGCTCAAGATCCAACCCGTAGCTCCAGACATGAGAAAGCAGCAGGATCAAGAGCGAAGCCAGGATGATTTCAGCGTTGTAGGTTGGCCCGGCGAGGAGTTCGGGCGTTGTAGTTGACAGGCGTTTGAGGATCTCTGCGGCTGCCATACTCTCGGCACCTGGCCCGATGAAACTGACCGCCAGCACCGCGTAACCCAGGCGACGGATTCGCTGGCCTGTTGCGGCATTGAACGGATCACCCGCTTCGATCGATTGCATGATTTTTCGCAACAGGGAAAAGACGTACAGCAAGCCGAGGGCGAAGACGAGCTTGGCAGCATTTGCGATAACGATCAAATACATACTCGTCGTTTCGATGAATAGTGTCCCCTCTCCATCTTCTATATAAATACCGGCAACGTTATCCTTGGGTAACTCAAGCATACGCACCTCAAGTTGTGGATCAGCGCCTGAACCAATCCTCACCTCTATCGAGGCTGCACTGAGAAAACCGAAATTGCTCGAGAGCACCGGCAGCAGCGACAGCCCTAGTATGAGCGCGACAATGGCGATGATCATGGCGCCATACAGGAAATCCATGAGGCCTTTCAGAAAGCGCACTAATTGCATATTCTTCGTGGTAGACATGATAATTACTCCAGAACTTTTATTGTTTTACAGTATATTTTTACTGTTTTTCAATAAAATATTAGCGTATATCGTTATTTTTGTCAATTGGAAAAAAAGCGCGTTCCTACGGGGTTCCAATCGGAATTAATGCGCTATTCGGGGTAACCACACCGGTTGGGGCCGCGCTTGAGGTTCTCGACCGTACAACAGGTCATCCAGCCAGAGAGCGATACGGCGTGAGACCTGGGACCGCCGTATGAAGTGCCGCACAAGATTGTGTGCCCAGTTATCGGGATGGGAATAGGGACAGACGGTCATGCATAAGCCGCAATCGGTGCCAATCACATTCCAGTACTGGAAGCACTTGATTTCGTCGAGTTTCCATCGCCGATGACCCGCTTCCCCACCCTCGTCACCGAATGGAATCGCCTTACTGGGACAATTATCCGCACACTTCTTGCAGATCTGACAAAAGTCTCGAATCGAGCTCTCGCTAAACGGCGGGTCAATCATCATGGGCAAATCCGTGGTGACAACGCCCAACCTCACGCGCGGTCCCAGTCCTGGTGTCATCAGGATGCCCATGCGACCGATATCGCCAAGGCCGGCATCACGCGCCACGAGCGGGGCAATGACACGATAATTGCCATCGATATGCGCCCGGGCATCATAGCCCAGACGACGACAGAGATTGCCTAACTGGATGGCGATCATAGCTGCATCGACGTACTTCCGGGCCGACTCCATCACGACGGGCGCCTCGGGCGCGGTCCCCATCATGGCGTAATCCATCTCAACGCTGAAGGCGATGGCGAAACGATGCTCCAGTTCGATCGGAGCTCCATAGCGGCCGGTACCCCGGCCAATGTGGGAGTACATATGCCCGGGCTCAACCTCAGTGATACCGACACTATGCGCGCCCAGGTGCTGTGCCAGCCCTTTGATCATCGCAGTGATTTCTGCATCGCTGGCCGTGGTTCTATGCGCTGCAACAGGACCATCAACCGCTTCCCGAACCGATTCGGTAAGATCGAAGCTGGCCTGGGAGGCAGCAAATACTAAGGGCTGGGCTTTGCGTGCTTCGAGTGAGAGTAACCCTGGGAGGGCGCGGATGCGCTCATCAACGGTGAAATTCTCCGGGCGCATAGCGTAATAGCGCTCAAACGCCTCGCTGCCTGGCTGCAATCGAGCCCGGGCGAAAACCACATCACGCTCATCAAAACGCTCCTGGCGCCGGGCAAGGGGCCGGTCGTTCAAGCGAATAGGGAGCGTGGCCAGTACACCAACCACTACCAGAAGGACGAACGCACATACGATCAAGAGCCATTTGACCGTTATCGGGAGGATCAGACCCGCTAGGTATAGCGTGGCGATAAAAAAACCCTTGCTGAAGGCGATCCAGGCCGCCCGCCGTGCTTGCTCGCGCAGCGAAACCACGCCGAAGGCGAAGAAGGCAATGACGTTAATTGCTGCGATGGCGACGAGCAAACCATTTAGGATGCCTTGTATATGCACTATCTACACCACCAATCTCAAAACCATGATCATGTATGTTCGCTACTGCACGCTTATGAAATGTCCCGAGTATCTCGCACGGTCAATAGAAGGAGTACTAAAACTTGGTGCCGGCATCTTTCAAGGTTTTGCGAGCAGCATCGGCATACCAGCATTCGATAAAACGCATCTGCTTCACCTCTAACCGCTCCAGTATGTCCAACATAACGCCCTCAACCCGATTGGCCTTGATCAGGGCAAATGCATCCCCCGGTGCTACCGCAAGCATACGTGCTTGTTCAAGCGCTTTATCCAGGACTTGATCGAGGGGATGCGCGTGATCGACCAACCCGAGGCGCACGGCATCTTCGGCAGGATAGAACTCCCCGACTTCCATCACTTCACGGGCGAGGCGGGCCCCTACTAATGCATGCAAGATACGATCTGCGACATAGGGAACAGGCACGCCGAGCTTAACCTCATTGAGTCCAAATAACTTGCGACCTTCAGCGATAATTCGCTCATCACAGCAAAGCGCCAGGATACAGCCTCCGGCGATCGCATGTCCAGTGATCGCTGCAACGGTAGGCTTCGGCAGCGTATACAAATCGATGCAAAGCTGGTTGAAGGCGCGATAGAACGCTGTAAACTGCTCCTGTTCAAGGGGTAGTAACGAAGGGATATCGAAACCAATCGAAAGGAACTTTTCATTGGCACTGGTCAGGACCAATGCCTTGGTCAATTCGTCTTTTTTTACCGTTTCGATGATCTCGGCCAAAGCCTCGACCAGTTCCATACTGATCGCATTGGTTGTCTTATGCGATAGCTGGACGATGCCGATGCCTTTCTTCTTTTCAAACGATACGAGATCTGATGCCATTAAGATTTTCCCTTCATGTTCTGGTAATTGCCAATATTCGATGGCAAGCAGCTCATTCACGATCTGCCGGCCAGCTACAAATGTACACAAAAATATCGTCTCGTGCGACCGACTGGATCACTGCGAATGCCTCTGCTCTG
>JBFFMI010000096.1:0-10629 GCA_041554155.1 Anaerolineales bacterium | reverse complement strand
GCCAGACTGCCGGGATGGGCGCATAGGCCGAACTGATCACAAAGGCGACCGGCAGTGCACCAATCGCCAAGAAAATAATGGTCACAGGGGATAGTGAGGGTTCTGTGAAAAGGTCAGCATGACCCGTACTCACACTCAGTGAAGCCACCCAGGCGAGTAGAAAGCCAATCCAGAATGTTTTGCGTCTTCCCTGCGTGGCCTCCAGGTTAGCCACAGTCGATATGATGCTCCCGACCAGTGCGGGGCTGCCGGCGTAGACGAAGGAGAAAGGTGCCAGCAGAATATTTCACCCTGCTTAGCTGCCCCGTGGGCGAACCACAATTCCCAGCTCATCGCAAAGGCATGCACGAAGAAGGTCGCCGGCTGATGCGCGCGGATCCACTGGGCGAGTTTTCAACATTCACTCCCTCTCCGGGGCTAAACGATCGCCAACCAGCGCGGCACCTTTCGACACACATTAAGTCGGCACATCACAAGTCAGACTTTCGAAGGCCTCCTTGAAGCGCGTATATCGTTCGCTGGTTGTGTGTTCAGCATCCGTAAGATAGCTAATGACATACCTCCGATCCCCCTGAGCACACTCCCATACACTGACCAGTCCAGATAACGGGATCAGTTCCGTTGCAAGCGTGATATTTTGGGCGTAGAGATCCTTGTTGTTAATCGTGATTGTCACAGTATCACCAAGCTCAATTGCACGCCGTTCTTGATCGTCCATTGAAGCGAATGCGTTCTCCAAGACATCGCCAGGCTTCATGCCAAACGTAGCTTCGTCCCACGATACATTGATAATCTCAACAGGGTATGAAATAAAATGGAACTGGACGGCGCCAGATCCATTTGATTGTTCGTCTCTTCCATCCCCGGGCTGCTCTAGCACACCATATTCCGTTCCATGTTCAATTGAGAAACCATGATTTGAATAAGTCTGATGTGAAAATTCAGCGGGCAAGTCTTCACAAGCTCCCAGGATATAGCGAATCAACATTCCATCCTCCGGATGGATCGCTTCATCAGGGACGTTTGCTGTGAATACAACTACCAAATCGGCATCGGGCACCACATAGATTGCCTGATCATAGTGGCCCGTGGCGGCAAAGATGCCACTCACGGGCAGCATCCACCATTGGTAGCCATAACCATAGGTACCATGCGTCTGGTAGTGAGCCATTGTGGCTTCGCTCAACCAATCTGGCGACAGCATCTGTACTCCATCCCATAGCCCCCCTTTCAGCATCAGATACCCCAGGCGTGCCATATCGCGCGGGACCATATAGAGCCCACCATCTGTGTGATAGTTGTTCCAATCAGCCATTGACCAGTAGATATCCCCGATCCCGAGTGGATCGAAGAGATATTTACGCGCGAACACAAGCACGCTCTCTCCGGTCGCCTGCTCAACGATATCCCCAAGCAAGATCGATGTGCCCGAGTTGTAGTTCCAGGCTTCACCCGGATCACGAAGCATAGGTTGGTCGAGGACATGCTGGATGACGTCATCCGTTTTCCACATCTGCCCCAGGGAGTTGTCCGGATGGGTGTAAGGCAAGTCCACCTCGTGCCAATCCATACCGTCCGACATCGTTAACAGATGCTCGATCGTTATATTCTGTTTCCGCGGATCAAGATTGGCGATCGTGCGGTCGGGGTAAAAATCTATCAAGCGCTGATCAACATTCTCGATAAAGCCTTCCTTGATCGCGATCCCAACCAGGGTTGAAGTGAAACTTTTCGTCACCGACTGGATGTGATGTCTCGATTGTTGGTCGTAGCCGTTGCGGTATTGCTCAAAGACGATGTGCCCATTGCGTATTATCAATACTGAATCGATCGGCGCACCACGATCGTCGATCATCGCCATCATCTCATTCAGTTTGGCCGAATCCATTCCCTGTTCTTCAGGTGATGATTGCGCCCATGCCTCTGTCGGCCAGAGCGTTTCGTTTTCAGTAGATTGACGCGGTGACACACAGGCTCCGACATTCACCCCCAGTAAAAACAGGATTAGTATGTTAGTCCACAATCGCTTCTTGCTCATGTTAAAACCTTCTTTCATATGCGTGAGAAAATACCGAGCCCACAGAGATGCAGGATAGCTGGTCGGCCGGCCTGCGCCATGGAAACAATGGCATCCAGATTGGATTCAACCGAAAGGGCTACGCTAGCAGCCGCATCAGCCACAGCTACTACGATCGCACGATTGGTATACGAGTCGACTCCCCGGGCGATCACGGCCAGCGTTTCTTCGACGGATTGCATGGTGTAAATCTGGATCTCCACATAAATCTCCGTTTGGGCTCCATCGAACCTGGAGGTGGTGATATTCTTCCTGCCATGTTGCGAGCGATCGGAGCAAATCTCAACCCACAGGTTCTAGATAACTGCTGGCGATCGATCCCCGGTGGAATTCGAAGCATATGAAAGCAGGTCCTGAGACGTTCGAATCCACATACGATCGGTAAAGATGACCACCAGCGCCACCAGCATTTGCACGATCAGCGATCCGACCGTGATGGGGAAGAGATACTTCCCCGCCAGATTGGTAGCAACATGGGCAATCCCAACCGCAAGGATGCTGCCCTGCGAACGGTTGTAGATCCAGGTGAGCAAAATGGTGGAAGGGATGAAGGTTAAACCATAGTAGAGCATAGGAATGACATCAGGGTTGGCCAATTTCAATGGGAGGTGCCAGGCAAACCAGACGGGCGTGATGATCAAGCTGGCAACAAGGGGGCTAACTCGCGCCTGCAATTTCGATAGCGCAAACCCGCGCCAACCAACTTCTTCCCCCAGGACATTGCCAAAGCAAAACTGGTAGAGAAAGGCCAACCCGAGGATGCCAATCCCACCTATGCTATTGAGGTTAGAAGGCCGCCAATAGGTTATGAGTCCAGCAAGATCCGACAATACGGATCCGACCCAAAACAGAACAGGTGTTAGCAGGATCGCTATCAGGTAATAGATCCACGCTCCGCGCGGCTTGATGAGCGAGTGGAGAAATGTCCGAACTTTCGGATTTCGCCCATAGGCCGATGAGACCACGTAGGCGGGAGCAAGGGCAATCAAAGCGCCCATCACGCTTGAGACGAGCATGGTTTCCTGAGTCCTGGGAACACCTACCTGTTTAGAGATGAATACGATCCAAACCAGCGCAGTGAGGACCCACGCCAGGGTGAATGCCAGGACTCCCTCCCTGCGGCTCGCACCCTTCGCCCGGGGGTGAATCAATCGTGTGATCAGGATCCCCGCAAGCGCAGGACCAAATATCCCCCACGACATCGGCACACCGGCCAGGTAGGCATTACGGTTGAAATAAACCCCGGCAAGTGGGATCCACGTACCCCAGGAAATGAGGAAAGTGAGCAGAAAAAAAGCCAGTACTTCGTGGTTCATGACCCAAGATCTAAGTTGCCTCATCGTCAACTCCTCTACGGTAGCGCTCACTCGAGCGCGGCCTGACCTAGACTGCCACCTGTGCAGTCACTCGACGATCCGATGGATGAGCTTCACTCGCAACCACACTTGCTTCAGGCGGTGAGTAGACTGCGGGGTGTTCGGCGGGCAGCTTTTTCCACATCCGGTCAGCCAGGACCAGGATTGCGGCAGCCACCCACCAGACCAAAGTAGTTTGAAGACCCAGGAACGCAAACGTGGTATTGGTCGCGGCATGTGCAATACCAGCCACCAGGATATTTCCCCTGGCACGATTGCATATCCAGACGATCAAAATGGAAAACATGATGTGGCCGCTAAACATATCGAGCCAAAATGCCGCAGTCATAACCGGCTCCCCTTCTGCTTGCCAGAAGAAGAAATGCCAGGGCGCCCAGAAGAAGGCGATGATCAAGGCTGCCGCCAGCGGGCTGATGCGAGCTTGCAGCCTCGGCAGGGCGAAGCCACGCCAGCCCACCTCTTCTCCCGTGGCATTGAAAAAGAAGAGTTGGTAGAGCAACTTGACCACGATCAAGCCCAGCAGCGATACGGTCAGTTCGGGGAACGGATTGGTTGCCAGTGACCGCCCTTCAAGCAGGTTGCTCACAGGCACCGAGATCAGGACCAAAGTGGGGATGAACACCATCGCCAGGCAGGCCCATCCGATGACCCCGCGCAGCCGGACCAGGGACGATACGTAGCGTCGGACTGCCGGGATGCGTGTATAAGCCGAACTGATCACATAGGCGACCGGCAGGACACCAAGCGCGAAGAAAGCGATGATCACAGGTGATAGTGGGGCTTCATCGAAAAGGACAGCATGACCTGTGATAACACCCATTGAAACCGCCCACGAGAGTAGAAAGGCAATCCAGAATGTTCGGCGTCTTCCCTGTCTGGCCTCCTGGTTAGCCACAGCCGAGATGATGATCCCGGCCAGTGCAGGACTGCAGGCGTAGACAAAGGAGAGAGGTGCCAGCAGAAAATTACCCCCCTGTACGGCAGCGCCGGGGGCGAACCACAATCCCCAGCTCATCGCAAAGGTAAGGATGAAGAAGGCTGCGAGCTGATGCGTGCGGATCCAGCAGGCGATTTTTTTCATCATTCAGTCCTTCGCAATTGCAACATGAGCGTTGGCCAATGCCTTTTCCTGTGTGGGCACGCTCGCGCCCACCGGTTCTGACGTTTTTCCAGAGGCATGGACCGCCGGGTGGTCAGCGGGTAGCTTCTTCCACATCTTGTCGTACACGATGGCGAAGAGCGCCAGGCCGATGAAGATATATTGGGAGTATGCGCCCCCACCCAGGCTGTTCCCGAAGGTATTCATTGCCGGATGGAGCAATGCTGGCGCCAGGATGCTGCCGTTGGTGCGGTTGTAGACCCAGGACAACAGGATGGCGAAGACCAGGTTCCACAGGATGCGGTTCTCCAGGATCTGGTCCAGCGGGATCCCCCGCCCAAAGTCATAAGGCAGGTGCCAGGCGGCCCAGAAGAACCAAACGATGACAACTGCAACGATGACCGGGTAGCGCGCCTGCAGACGTGGCAATGCAAAGCCGCGCCAACCGCTCTCTTCGTTGATACCCCCGGTCTGGAAGAAACCCCTGAGAAACTCAAGCGTCAGGAAGATCGCAGCCGCTTCAAAACCCATATTAGCCAGGTTGGAGTATGTCTCCCCACCGAATAAGCGTGTGATCCCAATATCTAACAACTGAACGCCGGGGAAGATCAGGAAGATGACCAGATACCAGCGAGCGGGGCCGCGCGGTTTGAGCAGGGTGGAGAAGTGCTCCCGGACCCCCGGGTTCCTTGCGTACACGCTGGATATGATCCAGGCCGGGAGTAAGGCAAAAAGGCCATTGATGATCACGATCCACGCTTCAAGGTCGCTCTTATACACCTTCAGGAAGTACAGCACCCCCACGAGAGTTATGATCAACCACGCCAGGAAAAACACCGCCCATCCAACCATACTGCG
The DNA here is from genome assembly GCA_041554155.1 of Anaerolineales bacterium. Lineage (GTDB taxonomy): Bacteria > Chloroflexota > Anaerolineae > Anaerolineales > E44-bin32 > E44-bin32. Next base: position 5,219 of record JBFFMI010000096.1, on the reverse strand, counting down.
CCGGTGCCTTGGTTTCGGCCTACAGATACCGGTGATCAACATGGCTGCCAATGCTGGACTGAAGACTGTTGGACTAGCTAATGCCTCGACATTCATGTTCCCGGGGTAGGCGTAGTAAACGAGGTAAAAGGCTGGCCAGGTGATGGCGTAGCTTAGTAGAAAGAACGTCAGCACCTGATGGCGTTTGATCCAGTTGGTTATGGTATTCATCCCGTTCACTCCTTTACTAGCGCTCGAAAACTACATCTAGCATAGAGGAAGCGGCTCTTGGAATCACGAACCCGGGGAGGGGTTCCCCGGGTATCGCTGGAGGTATCTTTATCCCCCTCGCAGGAGGGGCAGTGAAGTTTCGTATTAACGACGACTCAGTGGTGGCAACAAAAATCGTCCATACCGGATTCACTCGCGCTGGATCAGCCCTTCCTTCCAGGCATAGACGGCCGCCTGCGTCCGATCAGCGAGGTGTAATTTGCTTAAAATATTGCTCACATGACCCTTGACCGTCCCGACGCTGATCACAAGTTCGGCAGCGATCTTTTGATTCGAATAACCGCCAGCGATGAGTTTAAGCACTTCCATCTCGCGTTCGGTCAGGTCTGTGAACAACCGCTGCCGATCGGGGTCCCCACCACGGAATTCCTTGATGACCCGTTCGGCGACACGCGGGTGCAGCGTCGCTTCCCCCGCAGCAGCTCGTCGGATCGCTTCAACCAGTTCAGCCGCCTTCACATCTTTTAGCAGGTAGGAAATTGCTCCAGCCTGGAGAGCAGGGAAAATATGCTCATCCTCGTGGAACGAGGTGAGAATGATGATTTGGGTACGCGGGCTGAAATCTTTCAACCGTCGTGTCGTCTCAACACCATCCATCCCGGGCATCACCAGGTCCATCAACACCACGTCGGGCACAAGCTCCTGGGCCATCGTGATCGCTTCTTCCCCTGAAGCTGCCTCCGCTATGACATGCAAATCTTCCTGAGCTTCCAGATAGCCGGCTGCTCCCTGGCGTACCATCTCATGATCATCGACGATCATTACTGAAATGTTATCTTTCATAGTGACTCCACTTTACGATTCCTTTGGGACACGCACCTCAACCGTGGTACCCCTTCCTGACTTACTTTTCACCTGCATTTTGCCACCCAGGGACTCAGCCCGCTCATGCATCGAGTGCAAGCCAACACCGCGCGTCACCTTTTCCGGTTCGAACCCCACGCCATCATCCTTAACCACCAGGATCTTGTCTGCACCGTCAACAGCGAGGGAGATCGCAACCTTCGTCCCCTGGCTGTGACGGGCGATGTTCGCCAATGATTCCTGCAGGATTCTCAGCAGGGTTTGTTTGGTGCTTATCGACATCTGGAGATCTTCCTGCAAATCCAGTTCAATTTCAAACTCATGCTGTTGGGTCCAATCGAGTATGTAGTCGGACAGGATCTCATCGATCGTTTTGTCCTCAATATCTTGCGGCCGCAGCTCCATGATCAGATCGGTGAGCTCCTGGCGAACCCCATCGACGAGTCGCTCTGCTTCCTCCATGTGACTCCGTGCCGTCTTTGGATCACGGTCGTACAGGGTTAATGAAGTACCGATCTGGAAAGATGCCGCCAACGCCTGCTGCTTGGCGCTGTCATGCAAATCACGCGCCAGTCGATTGCGCTCCTCAACCACTGCGATTTCCTCCCTGCGTCTTAATAAGTCCTTCAACTGCAGCGCCATGCGGTTGAGACGCTCTCCAAGCTGACCGATCTCATCCTGCACAGGATCTTCGATAAACTCAGAAAAATCCCCCTGACTCCAGGCATCGGTGACTTCCGATGCACGCTTAAGCCGATCGACCATACCCTTCGCGGTAAGAAAACCGAAGAGCAATCCCACAAGCGCTGCGGACATGACAAGGATCAGGGCGCTGCGACCCAACAAGGCCAACATGTTCGAGACGAAATCATTCTCGGTGGGCAGATTCTCTATGTATGCAATAATGACCCCGACGACTTCCTGCCCCGCTTCATCATGGATCGGGACCGCGGCATAGAATTTCTCATTCGGCTCGATGGTGACAAATAAACGGTCTGCATCCAGCTCTCCCTGTAAAGCCGCCTCCAATGAATCTTCTAGGCCTGGCAGGATGGCTGGATCCAACGGCTGGCCGACAGCTTCCTGTGAAACAAACTCAGGATTGGAGGTTCCCAGCAGCGTGCCGTTGTTGTCGAGCAGCAGAGAATTACCCTGCCCAACGGTTCGTAGTTGAACTTCTATATCACCCACTCTGAGCAAGTCGGAAAAGGTGACCTGCAGCTCACCTTCCTTCATGATAGTGTTGATAAGTTCTGTGTCCACCGGGTCCTGTGAAAGCAGGGAACGTATGAGATCAGGGGCGTCGTTACGTAAGATCTGCACCCAGGCCGTTGGTGTGAGCGAGGTATTGAGGATCTCCAGGGGTAACAGGACTCTTGAGAAGAGTAATGCGCCCAGCACCAAAACGACGACGACCAGCGCACCGACGGTGACGAGCATTGAACGCAGCGTCAATTTCCATCGCAACCGTTGAAACGTTGAAACCCATGGTTTCATTAGCATCCTCGCATAGATGCAATACCCACGTATGCAGCTGCACGCATGGCTTAGAGTGCATCAGGGAATTTGTTTACGAAAACAGGATACCTTATTTTGCCCTGGAGCTCGCCTATCGCAGGTTATGTTTTGCTGAGAGATGTTGGGAGATAAATACATGCATTTGGAGCGTCAATCTATGAATCCAATGCATCTTGATTGCGTTGACAGAGATGGACATCCACTCAAATCTGTGCGCAAACGTCTACTGAATCCAGATGTAACTCAAGTTGACTTTCGATCGCGACCACAAAAAGGACTTTGGCTATAGCAACGCAAGGATCAAAAGGCTGGATTCGCAATCAAATCCTTCACAGAGATGAATCCGATCTGCCTTCCATCCTCTGTGACGAGTATATGACGGATGTGGTGGTCCGCCATGGTTCGATACACTTTATAAACTGGTGTCGCAATATCCACTGAAATGAGAGGTGATGTCATGATTTGATCGGCTGTAACATCAGCCGGATCCTTTTCAAGGGCAACCACCTTGCGAACGATATCAGCCTCACTGATGATGCCCACGGTGTCCCCTGGTTCCCCTACGAGAACGCTACTCATTCCATGCTGTTTCATGATTTGCACGATATCTGCAACGCTTGTCTTGTTTTTGACAACGGGAGGCCCGCTGGTCATCAACTTGCGCATGGGTTCAATAGCCGATGGCATCAGGAACAGGAACCAATGGGCAATGCCAATGAATAGGGTGCCACCAACAATATTCCCAATTGTGACTGGCAGCAGATTGTTGATCAGGAACCCGGAAGTGGTTAAGTTTAACAGGCTTGGCAGCTCCCCGAGCATCTCATTCGCAGCTGCGATCAACTGTGGATTTTGTTTTAGAAGTAGACCCACAGGGATGAAATACATATTCGCGATCGAGTGCTCAAAACCCAGGGCTACGAATGCAGTGATGGGGAAGAGAATGGCCAGAATCTTATCTGTAACGGATCTACCACTGAAGCAAAGATAGACGGCCAGGCACACAAGAATATTGCATAAGACCCCCCTGGAGAATGCTTCCATAAAAGTGAGATTCACTTTGTCATTCGCGATCATCAACGCTTTGACCCCCACAGCGCTCCGTCCGGCTGTCAACTGCCCGCTCAAGAGGATCAAAATGACTACAATCAAGGATCCCAGAAGATTGCCCACAAATACGATCCCCCAATTACGTAGAAGCTGGCTAAAAGAAATCTTCCGACTCACAAACGCCATTACGATCAAGTTATTCCCTGTGAATAACTCAGCGCCCGTTATGATGACCAGGATCAATCCAAGGCTGAAGACAAAACCACCGATCAGCTTGGTCAAACCAACACTCAGCGTGGAGTCATGAATAACATAGGTAAAAAAGTTCGCCCCTAACGCAATAAATACCCCGGCCATCATGGCAAGCGCTAACATAGAAAAAAAATCTCTGTTGCTCTTTGCAATCCCCGCCTTCTCAACCCGCACAGCCATCTGAGCTGGGGTGTAGGCATCGAAATCATATGGCTCCATTGGAAACTCCTCGTCTCTAGTTGCCTGCGTGGTTAAGAAGATCCACTTTGCATTCCAAACGCAAATGCATTCCAGGATCAATTCGGGCACGAGTTTGCCGTAACGATTATTTTTAGTTTAGAGCCTCATCTTCGCCAAGACAAGGAGAACTTCTGGCTTTTGATGGGGTCTATCCAATACGAAAAAGGTGCAGGGATCAACCATCCCTGCACCCAAATGCTGCCCCCTGCATTTCTTGATTAATTCATTTGTGTGGACTCGAACTGGCTGTTGTAGAGCTCGGCGTAGAAACCGTTCTTCTCCAACAAATCATCATGCTTACCCTGCTCGACGATATCGCCTTCGTCCATCACCAGGATCCAATCGGCGTTGCGGATCGTCGACAAGCGGTGGGCGATGATGAAACTGGTGCGGTTCTCCATTAAGCTTTCCATCGCTTGCTGGATCAACACCTCGGTACGGGTGTCAACTGAGCTGGTTGCTTCATCAAGGATCAACATCTGTGGATCGGTCACAAAAGCACGAGCGATAGTCAGCAGCTGCTTTTGCCCCTGCGAGATGTTGGTCGCTTCTTCATTCAAAACCAGGTTGTAGCCTTCCGGCAGCGTACGCACAAAGTGATCCACGTGTGCGGCTTTCGCCGCCTCGATCACTTCTTCGTCACTCGCACCTAGCGAGCCATAACGTATGTTCTCCATGATCGTGTCGTTGTAGAGCCAGGTGTCCTGCAGCACCATGCCAAACATGCAGCGCAAGTCTTCGCGTTGATATTCCTTGATATTGTGGCCATCGATCAGGATCGCCCCTTCGTTGACGTCATAAAAACGCATGAGCAGCTTGACCATCGTGGTCTTGCCAGCTCCGGTAGGACCCACCAGGGCGATCTTCATGCCGGGCTTGATTTCGGCGGAAAAATCCTTGATCACGATTTTATCCGGGCTGTAGCCGAACTGGACATTCCTGAATTCGACCTGCCCTTCGACCCGCTCGACTTTAACCGGTTGATCGACTTCTGGTGCTTCCTCTTCCTCCCCGAGGAAGGCAAAAATGCGCTCGGCTGCGGCAGCTGTTTGCTGCAGCACATTCGAAATATTGGCGATCTGGGT
>JBFFMI010000095.1:0-10659 GCA_041554155.1 Anaerolineales bacterium | reverse complement strand
TATTCAGGAATGCTGATTACTCCACCATCACAACATCCCCTGCACTGCGGCCGAACACCTCGGGGAAGTACATCTCTTCGGCTTTAGCCGGTGGCACGACGAAGGTGCCAGGTGTTGTTGCCCGGGTGACGTAGGTGTATTCATACACCCCATCCCAGAGCAATGTAGTGAAGGCCTCGGCCCTTTCATCGCGCATATTCTGATGTTCATACCAGGTCCACCACCACCACCAGCCATAGCGGAACTCAGAGCTGCCAGGATCTTGTGGCACGGCTCCAGATACGGCCAGAGCCGGATTGACAATCTCCAGACCCGCAGGCAGCGGATCGACGAGCGCTACGTGGTAACGACGGCTATCAGCGACCATCGTGATGCGGACACGCACGCGTGCGCCAGCTTTGACGTGCCATACACCTTCCTCATCAAGGTAAACATCCTCGGGATCGTCGACGGCTTCATACTCGCGTTGTACTACGAAGCCCATGTCGACCGGCGGCAGCGTCAGATCGGTGGGGGCATAACGCAGGCCCAGCCGATAGTACAGACGACCGTCCCCTTGTTTGCTGATGATCAGGTCCTGCGTACCGCTGGTGGCATCGACCAGGTAATTCATTGGAATTTCGGTCAAGTGCCGTTCGGTTGAATACCCTTCATATTCATGCCCTGCAGCATAGGTATCCCCGAGCCAGATACGAGCGACAAAATCAGGAGTTTGGCTCTCGAAGGTGTTGAAGTAACGATCCAGCGCCAGCAGGATGAAGACATTCTCCTGGGTGTTGCCCCAATGGCCACGCTTACGGTGCGCCAGCAAGCCTGTGACCATCTTGGGGATCACATCATTATCGGGGTCGTCAAGGATCAACGTGTCCAGCAGGATTCCATCTGTGCGGCGGTTGGAACGCAGCATCAGATAATCCTGTTCGTTAAAGTCGCTGATGAAGTTGGCCGCGCCGGCTGTCTCGACCACACGGTTGGCGATATAGCGCCGGATTGTTGTGACTTCATTTTGTGACCCGGGATCATCCAGCATCACCTGCCAGAGCCACCCGATTCCATCCAGCGAGTGCCGTTCGATCGCTACCTCGTTGAAAAGGTTGCGGGCTTTCGCCGTGTCGCGGTCGCTCATCAGGTTGCGCACATACACTGCATAGGAGCTCAAGAAGCGGCGGGTATATTCACTATACCAGTGCGGGTAGTAGCTCTCGATATCGCGCAGATAGGCGAGTACACTACCGCGCATCTGCTGTGGGACTTCATATCCCTTTGCCTCGGCTCGCGCCAGCGCGTGTGCCACGTGGATTGTGTTGTAGGGGATCGATTCTTGCCCGCGTCTCCAATAGGGGAAACCACCATCCCAATTCTGCAGCTGGGTGAGTCGTTCGATGTCCCGCACAACAGCGGCTTCGATCTCCGCTGCCTCCGGGAGACCTTCAGCTTCGAAGGCGGTGAGGACATCGCGCAGCGCGGCGATGCCGAGCACGCGCGAAGCCAACTGTTCCGAGCATTCGAAGGGGTATGCTACCAGATACAACACTGCATCGGTGAGCGCTTGTACAGCGGTGGAGGATGTTTGAATCTCCAATCCGCCATATTGCGGGAAGACGCCTTCAGGTTGTGAGACGGGTTGGGCGATCGCACCTTCATCGATCACTCCATAAGTGGCGAATGCCTCGGTTGTCGCCGGCGTATAAACCGGCATCTCCCCGGAGGCAGCATCGGCATAATCACCGGAAACTGCAGCGATCTGGTAGCGGGCGGTGCCGGCGCGGTCGGTTTGGGCCGGGAAGCGTACTTCTACCCGGTTGTGCGCCGGAACTTCGATACGCAAACCGACATCCCGTGCGAGGATCAGATTGCCGCTTTCGATGGCCACATCAACTGTCATCGCTTCGTCGGTCTGGTTCTGCAGCACGACAGGGAGTTCAAACTGGTCACCGAAGTTGAGGAAGCGCGGGGCTGATGGCCTCACCATCAAGGGAAGCCGCGCGGTCAGATTGGATTCGGCTGTACCAAACTGGTTCCCCTTGGAATCGACCGCCACGACCATGATCCGGTAGCGTGTCAGGTTATCGGGCACCGTCACCCGGATGGAGGCACGACCACTTTGATCGGTGCGTACCTCAGGGGCGAAGGTTGCCAGAGGGTTGAAGTCGCTGCGGATGCGGATTGGGGTGGTTCCGGGCTGAGATTCAGCCTTCTCTAACCCGAGCGCTTCTTCCGCTGATGCCGCCATCGGCTCCATAGCCAGATCGGCCTCGCCCTCAGCAAAGCTTCGCAGCGCGTCGGTCGCCTGCAGCTCCATATCCCCGCCGCCTCCCATCCCGCCAACAAGGGATAGTGGATCGACAAGGACCAGGCTTGAGCGAGTGTAGCGGCTGCTGACATCGCCGTATCGATGTTGATAGAAGATCGAGATGGGATCTGCGAGTTGGTAGTTGGTCAATCCAAGGATCGCTTCATCCACAACGACAACTGCCAGTTCTGCACCGGAAACCGGCCGGCCTTGTGCATCGGTCAGGATCACATCAAGATCGGTCTGACCACCCGGCTCGATGGCAGACTGTTCGGGCGCCATTTCGAGGCTCAACGTTCGCTGTAGCGGGGGGATGTTGAGCGTCAACTGTCCCAGCGCGTACGCCGGGCGAGGTGGAACGTCATCGAGCGGTTCGCCAAGGTCGTCAAGCCGCTGGGCTTGGCCAACGACATCGACCTGGATCGTTAGATTGGGGATATGCTCCCCTTCGATCGGTACCTTGAGAGTGATGGTGTCTTGATCGATCAGGAAGCGTTCGGTGTAGAGGATGCCACTACGGCTTACGGTGAGCAAGCCTTCTGCTGGTGTAAACGGTGGCTGCACCAGGATCTGGGCGACATCACCGGGTTGGTAGGTCTCTTTATCCGGGATCAGCGTGACCGTCTCCTGTTCAACATCGCGAGAGGGCGGCTGTTGCCCACCGCTGACCCAGCGCGTGATCTGGCTCTGGTTTTGCCGGCCCTCACCATCCGTGATGGTGGCAGTGATCTGGTAGCGGCCTCCGAGTGGCGTTTCAAAGGTGCAGGTGACCGGTTCAAGCATAGATCCGACGATGCATTCTTGAACATCGACGGCAGTTTGTTGCCAGCGCCCTTCGAGGATCTTCCACTCAAGTCGTGCGGCCTCAACCCGGATCGCCCGGTCAATCACCGGTTCCCCGTCGAGGTCGGTCACGATCAGTTCGATATCCAACGGATCGCCGCGCTCTACGAAGTAACGCTCACTTCGCATGCCTACATAGAGGTCGGCAGGGTGGACCAGCAAACTGGTTGTCCCCGCCCAGGCCTGGCGATTGACGTCAAAGACGGTCGCTTCAGCCAACAAGCTGTAGGGCTGGGGTAGCGGTTGCTCACCAAAATCAATGCGCAGGAAATGCTCTCCAGCTGCATCGGTCATGCCGCCGAAGGTCTCAACCTGGGTTTGACCACCAAACTCACCACCGTAGTAAAGATCCTCGTACCACCACCAGGGTGTCCACCGGCCAAAGGTGAACCCCTGCCAGTTAGGCGGTTGATAACTACTGGGTGAGGAAGACACCGTCCAGGAAACCTCGGCATTGGGCAACGGATCACCGGCAAAGTACTGTGCTTTTACCGCAGTGATGGCATGCTCTCCAACGAAGTACGGACCGGTGGTCTCATTGCGAGCGTTGACTTCAAATTCTGGTCGTCGAAATTCCTGGATCTGGAAGCCGTGATAATACTGGTTTCCACTCAGGTTGGTCATCGGACCTTGTGCGTACAGGTATAGCTGTGCGTAACCCAGATTCGTGTTTTCTGGGAGCGTGAAGGCAAAATCAAATCCACCCAGCGTGTTAACGGTGGCCTCTCCGTTTCCGAGTTCGTTTCCCTGCGGGCCGATGATCTCGTACCGCACAGCGCTCACATCACTCCCGATGAGTTCGACATCACCGCTTTGACCGGCGCCAATACGGCGTAGCCAACCCTTAACGTGGACCTCCTCGCCGGGCTTATACATGGCACGATCGTCGAAGACATACCAGCGTAGCTCGTCGGAGGGATATCGCCGTACCCAGCTGTTGTCACCCCAGTAGTACAGTGAAGGAGGCAGCAGGGTCTTGTCGGCACCCCGGGTCGCCACCAGATAAGGAGCGCCAGCGACCGGGATGGGGAAGCGTGCCAAGCCGTCCTCTCCCGTGGTATACGAGGGACCTTGCGTTCCAGCTTCAATGCGCACACCCTCGAGGGTTGAGCCATCGGCCAGAGAGCTGGCCCATACAACCATTTCGCTGTGATCGACGAAGGCATCAAGGGCCATATCGGTCACCTGTACCCAGGCATGTACGGTCTCCCAATAACGATCTTGCTCTAGCAAACCTTGATGCGGTTTGGCGATCACAATGAAGTGGCCGTGGTCGCCGTCCAGATATGGCGTGAGGTCCAAATTAACCTCGGTGAGTGTGTCCTCGGGTAGATCCAATCGTTCTTGATTATCACGCACGCGTCGTCCTGGAGGGCTGGGTGGCGTGTCCGTTCGCTGGAACTCATACATGTATTCGAGAAAGGCAGGCCAGTCGGAGGGCTGGACTGCATAGATCTGTACGTCGAGCGAGCTGTAGTTGATAGCGTAGAGCGAGAGTGCTGGTTTGGGTGAGGCAGGATCGACCGTAACAAAGATCTCGTTGGGTCCCAGCAACAGGGGCTCCGCAGGACCAATGCGGAAGCGAAGTCGCTCATCCTGACCAAGCTTCTGGCCGAAGACATCCTGGATGTTTGCATCGACGGTGACCCAGTACGTGGTCCGCCCTTTGGTGGCCCCGCGTATGGAGATCGTGTCGCCATAGATGTCGATGCTGGCACCTGGTAATTCGGGATCGATACGCAGCATGCCTTGCTTAAAGGCGTTTGGGTCCAGGGGGTTGTTGAACTCAATGAATAAGGGTGTTAATGGATGACATTCATCGCCGTACCAGGCACATCCGTGATCTTGAACACGCAGTGGCGCATAGGTCTGGAAGCCAAAGCTTTGGGCGCTCTCTGTGAGTAGGGGTCCTTCTGCAGAAGGTGTACCCGGACCGATGCTGATGGAGATGGAAGTATCTTTGGGCAGCGCATTTGTGGCCCGAAATACCAACCAGCGTGATTCATGTGCGTTCTTCACATAGCTCTTGATGATTTCATCGCTGTCGATCTCATCAGCGGTAGCCAGCTTGATCTGGACAGTTTGTCCGCCAGCGTTCATTTTGATCGTCTCGAATACCGCCTTTTGATCAATGCGCTGGTTAAACGAGACAAAGATGAGTGGCTCAAGCGGCTGGGGTGAATGAGAAGGGTAGTAGTTTTCAAGCGTAACGGTCGGCGTTGTGAAGTTAAAAGTAATTGTCTCGGCAAGCGTTGCACCCGTAGCGGACTGGATACCTGCCGGGATGGTTACGGTGTACTCCGTGGCCATCGGGAGACGATCGATGAGCGCAGAGTCAGCCTGGAAATTGAGGGTCTTGGTTCCCAGCCAACGCCAGGTGCCCGGGATGGCAGGGTTTAATTGGACGGGAACATCGGCTTCTGCAAGCTGCTGCAAGGTTCCGATTGCAACCATCGGTTGGTTAAATGTGACGTTCACAAAGGGGGCGATCGGGATCTCGCCTTCCGGGGAATAACGCAAGACCTCAAGCGGTCCAGGCTCGACAGGTTGTAGCGCACCGGAGGAGAGAGGTGGGGGGAAGATCTCTTCTACCGTCTCACCTGTCAGCGGGGGCGGGATGACATCCTCCGGCAGGCGAAAATCTTGTTCATCGGCGGCATCACGAATGAGATCGGGTAAGCGTGCCAGAATGGCGATCAGGTCACCTTCGGGGAGCGGCTCACCTGTCGCTACCGGCAGCGGTACGATGGCTTCCGGCTGGTCAGAACCTTCGCTGAGCGTGAATCCCAGCTGGCCTTCGATACCCTGGCCGGGGATCTCGCCGATCACTCCGCCGGGACCAGCGATGGTTGTCGTAATGGGCGTGCCTGGTCCTTGGAGTAGACCCAGGAATTCGATGGCCGCATAGATGGCGACCGCGAGGATCAGGATAAATGTGATGATCAACAAGAACCAGCGGTATCGACGTAAGAAGTTTTTCATGGCCGTGACCTTCCTTTTTGTGACATGGATAGGCGTGGCATTACATCCACTATAGGTATAGACGTCAAGATGCGCCAGCCGGTTCCCGGAATCCTGCCCCTGCCTATTGTTTGACCAGTGCAGCTCTGTGGCTATAGGGAGCAGGTACTAAGCAGGAAGAAATTTGACATTTATTTCGAATTGCTACTATTATTGGAAACCTTGAGATGGTAGTCGACCTCACATTGGTATTGCTTCGCCAAAAGAGCAAGAACCAGTTTCGCCGGTGTCCGTTCTTTCGAATAACTAGATATTAAGCGGTTCAACAATTCCACTCAACCAGGTGGCATGGATCGTATGGCGATGGGTCCCTTCTGATTCTATGACAATTGAAACACCTTTCCTGAGGGTTGACGATGTTTCATTGCGTTTCGGCGGAACGCAGGCTCTCACGCGCGTCAATTTCGATGTATTTGCGGGGGAAATTCTGGCGATCATCGGACCCAACGGAGCCGGCAAGACTTCCATGCTGAATTGCCTCAACGGATTTTATCGACCCTACGAGGGACAGATCCATTTTGAAGACAGGAATCTTACAACACTCTCGCCTCATCATATTGCTCGCTTAGGTGTTGCCCGCACCTTCCAGAATATTGCGCTGTATACCGGTTTGAGCACATTGGACAACCTGATGGCCGCTCGCAATATCCACATGCAGGCGAATTTTATTCAGTGTCTTGTCTACTGGGGTCGGGCAAAGCAGGAAGATATTGAGCACAGGATCAGGGTGGAAGAGATCATCGATTTCCTTGAGATTGAGCATATCCGCAAGGCGATTGTTGGATCCCTGCCTTATGGACTACGAAAGCGTGTTGAATTGGGCCGCGCGCTGGCGCTTGAGCCACGCTTATTGTTGCTGGATGAACCCATGACCGGGATGAACCAGGAAGAAAAGGAGGACATGGCGCGCTTCATCCTTGATATCCATGAGCGAGAAGGGATGACGATCTTGCTGATTGAGCACGATATGGGTTTGGTAATGGATATCGCTGACCGGGCCGTAGTGTTGGATTTCGGTGAAATGATCGCACAGGGATCCCCCGAACAGATTCGCTCCGATACCGCTGTGATCAACGCCTATCTGGGTGAGGCCGATGCGCATGCGTGAAATCGATACGCTTCCCAAAAGTCTGCGGGCGATGACTGAACGTTTCGGCACACGCAACACCGCCATGCGTCAGAAGGATCGCGGGATTTGGCATTCATTCACATGGTCAGAATCCTACCGGCAGACGCGTGACCTCGCGCTGGGCTTGCGGAATCTGGGATTTTCACGCGGGGAGAAGGCCTGCATCATTGGTGATAACGATCCCCAGTATTTTTGGGCGCAATTGGCGATCCAATCGGTTGGGGGCGTTGCCGTAGGTATTTTTACCGATAGCTCACCAAAGGAAATCGAATATATCGTGACTCACTCGGATGCCACCCTGGTCTTCGCAAAGGATCAGGAGCAGTGTGACAAGCTGCTCGAAGTCAGGGAAGACATTCCGGGTGTAAAGGCCATCATCTATTGGGACGAAAAAGGGCTGTGGTCCTATCAGGAGGATTGGTTAATTAATTTCAGTGAACTCCAGGAACAAGGAGCCCAGATCGCAGTTGAGCAACCCGATTTATTCGATCAATTGGTAGACGAAGGCAAAGGGGATGATCTTGCGATCTTTTGCTACACCTCCGGAACGACCGGGCAGCCGAAGGGAGCGATGATCAGCCATTCAAACCTCATCGGAGGTTGTGATCTCACCCTGGAGGTTGATCCCCGCTCAGAAGACGATGAGTACCTCTCATTCCTTCCACCAGCCTGGATCACAGAAAATGTGCTGGGTCTGACAATCCATCTGCGAACGGGCATGATCGCCAATTTCCCTGAGGCTCCAGAGACGGTGCAGGAAAACCTGCGGGAGATTACACCTTTCGTGCAGTTGTTCAGCGCTCGACAGTGGGAGAGTCTGGTTGCCCTGGTTCAGGTTAAGATGACCGAGGCCACCTGGATCAATCGAATGCTCTACCGCATTTTTATGCCGGTAGGTTATCGCGTGGCCAGTTTGCGTTACGAGCAGCATAAACCGATTCCCTGGATCTGGCGTCTTCTGAATTGGATCGGGGAGTTCGCCCTCTTTCACCCCTTACGGGATAAATTGGGTATGACGCGTATTCGCTCGGCATACTCTTCTGGTGCCGCACAGAGTCCCGATGTGATCCGCTTCTTCCGGGCGATCGGGGTCAATATCAAGCAGCTCTACGGGTCCACCGAAGCTCAAACCCACACGCTGCATATCGGGGATGACGTACGATTCGAAACGGTCGGTGTGCCCTTGCCGGGGATGCAAGTTCGCATTGCTGAAGAGGGCGAGATCCTGATTGCGGGTCCATCGGTTTTCCAGGGCTATTATAAGGATCCGCAAGCCACAAAGGCAGCCCTGGTAACTGATTCTGATGGTAAACGCTGGTTCAGGACTGGTGATGCCGGGCATATTGATGAGAGCCAGCATCTCATCTACCTCGATCGAGTTAAAGAAATGATCCCCCTTGCCAGTGGCGAGAGTTTCTCACCACAATTTATCGAAGGACAACTCAAATTCAGCCCGTATATTCGCGATGTGATGGCAGTCGGTGCAGACGATCTACCATTTGTTACTGCCTTGATCAATATTGACTTCGAAAATGTTGGACGCTGGGCCGAGAAACAGGGTCTGGCATACACAACCTTTGTGGATCTGTCCCAGAGACCTGAGGTCTACCGATTGATCCGGCAGGATGTTGAGCGTGTCAACCACACATTGGTTAAATCTGCAGCGGTGCGCCGTTTTGTGCTGATGCATAAGGAGTTCGATGCCGATGAAGCGGAGCTGACGCGCACCCGAAAACTGCGCCGACGGACGTTGCGTGAACATTATCAAGAGATCATCGACACCATGTATAGCGATAGCCCTGAAGTGCGGGTCAAAGCGTCTGTGCGCTATAGGGACGGGCGCGAAGGTGTGATCGAAACCACGGTGCATGTCGAAGCACTGGCTGAGGAGGAAGTCCCGGTATGAACTGGCAGTTACTGCCTCAATTTGCTACCACCGGCTTGTTGGCCGGGGGGCCGATCGCCCTCATGGCGCTTGGGCTGGTGCTCATCTTCAAGTCCTCTTACATCTTTAACTTCGCACAGGGTCAGTTGCTCTTAATTGGGGCTTTACTCACCTGGTGGTTTTCAGTGGAGTTGGGCTTCCCTCTTTGGATCTCGATCGCACTGGCTCTGGTGCTTTCCGCATTGCTTGGGCTGGCGATCGAGCGAGTGACTTTGCGGCCGATGACAGGACAACCTTTATTGTCCATCATCCTCATGACACTCGGCCTCAGCCAGGTCCTGCAGGGTTTAGCGCTGCTGCTCTTTGGTGGCAGTCAGCGTAATTTCCCGCAGATTTTTTCGGCGGGTGATCCCTATAAGATCACGACCCCTTTTATCTACGAAGGAAATCCAATCATTCTGATCCTGAAACAAAACCTGGTTTGGTCCTTTATCGTGGCGATATTAGGCGTAATTGTGATCGGCGCTTTCTTTCAATTCACCAAGTCAGGCCTGGCGATGCGGGCGACCTCGGAGGATCATGAACTGGCGCAGAGCATTGGCTTGCGCATCCACCGGATCTTCGGCGTCTCCTGGATGTTGGCCGCTGTCGCCGCAACAACCGGAGGGGTCCTATTGGCAACCTCAAGTGGGTTGGATTTGAGTCTATCGATCGTGGTGTTGGCGGCTTTCCCGGCGGTCCTGTTAGGCGGTCTCGAATCGATCCCGGGAACCATCGTCGGTGGTTTGATGATTGGTCTGGCACAAGGACTGGTTTCTGCTTCGAAGATTCAATTTATTCGCAATTCAGGCGAGATCATGCCCTATGTCGTGCTTCTCTTGGTCTTGCTGATCCGACCGGAGGGGCTATTCGGCCAAAAACGGATTGAGAGGATATAGGGCATGGCAGTCTTGAGGCCTGCTGGTGAATTTGATACGAGTTATGCTGAGGATATGGCGACCATACGCCGTAAGTGGCAATGGGTTGTCCTGGTACTCTTCATCATCGCCATGTATACCCTGCCTCTGTATGCCAGCCAGAGTGTTGTTGCGCTAGTAAACCGCATCTGTATCACGATTATCGCCATCCAGGGACTTAATCTCCTTACAGGCTATACCGGACAGATCTCTTTAGGCCAGGCAGCCTTCATGACCACCGGAGGCTATATTTCCGCCCTGCTGGTGAACCAACTGGGTTGGCCATTCTTGCTGTCCATGCCAGCGGCGGCGCTGGGTGCTGGGCTCATCGGATTGATCTTCGGCTTACCCTCCCTGCGGGTGAAGGGGTTTTACCTGGTGATGGCCACATTGGCAGCACAGTTCATCATCCCATGGTTTACCCGCAATGCGTTTAAAGCTTTGCTCAATGGCGCACAGGGATTAAATGTCAGCGTCCCCCTCATTTTCGGATTGGAGATTAACACCCCGCAGCGATACTTGATCTTGACTC
>JBFFMI010000094.1:0-10766 GCA_041554155.1 Anaerolineales bacterium | reverse complement strand
GAGACGGCCTGGGCTACATAGCCATAGGCAAAGTTCGGATCGGAGCGACCGGTCTCTGGATCCAGCGCTGTCGTGGGTGGTGGTCGGTACTGGAAAGTTGCCCGCGCCGGGCGTTCTTCATCTTTCCATTTAGCCAGGGCGGCTTCAGCCGCTCCGCGAATGGCATTTCCGGACATAAAAGTCAAGCGCGAGGCCGAAGCCGAACCCGAATCCCCGGACGTCGCGGTATCTGAGGCAACAATCCGAACTTTCTCGATTGGAACACCCACCGCTTCTGCAGCCATCTGGACCATAACTGTGTGTGCCCCCTGGCCCACATCAGCCCCGGCATGGAACAATATCGCCTCTTCAATTTCGCCTCCCCCCCGAAGCTCAATGGTTGCCATACATTGCTCCGGTGCTCCAAAGGAGAAGCCCACATTCTTAAAACCGCAGGCAAAACCAATCCCTCGTTTTAAATATTCCTCTTCAGGTTGTGGTACCTGCGGTCTTCGCCAAACACCATCTACGCGCTCCCACCCGGCGCGAGTGGCCGTTTCCTCAACCACTTGCTCGATTGAAACGCCTTCCGGCAGCGGTGAGTCAACTGCCAGCTTGGAGCCCTCCCGCAAGAGATTCTGATCTCGAATCTCAACCGGGTCTAATCCGAGCGCTTGCGCAATTTTGTTGATCTGGGACTCTGCCGCAAATGCCGCTTGCGGCCCGCCAAAACCCCTGAAAGCCCCTCCCGGGATGTTATTTGTATAGACTGAGTAGGCATCCGCCTTCACGTTGGGAATCTCGTAGGGTCCTGTGGACATCAAGATGGCGTTGCCAAGCACCTTCGTTGATGTGTAGGCATACGCGCCACCATCCTGGATGATTTCCATCTCGGCTGCCAGGATCTTGCCATCCTTATCTGCCGCCCACTTTTCGCGCAGCGTAAACGGATGGCGCTTGTGATGCCCGAGAATTGATTCCTCACGCGACCAAACGATTTTGACGGTGCGCGGTCTGCCCTCCTGATACAGCCGGAGAGCCGCCAATGCAAGCACGATCTGCACCGACATATCCTCCCGGCCACCGAAGGCGCCACCAATCGCCGGATAGATCACCCGCACTTGATCGAGGGGTAGATCCAGCGAGTGCGCAATCTGCTCCTGGTCCTCATGCGTCCACTGACCAGCGACCTCAACCGTAATGCGGCCTTCTTCATCGACGTAAGCAAGGCCTGCTTCGGGCTGCAGGAAAGCATGTTCTTGTGCAGGGGTGTTATATTCGCCCTCAACGACGACCGCTGCCTTTGCGAAGGCACTATCGACATCACCTTTACGGATTTTCAAATGGGCGAAGATGTTGCCTTCTCGTTCAAGGTGTAGCTTCGGACTTTCCGCCTTCATTGCCTCGATGGGATCGACAACGAGCGGCAGATCCTCATAGGCAACCTCGATCAATTCCAGGCCCTTCTCCGCAATCACTTCCGTCTCTGCAACAACTATCGCCACCTGATCACCGACAAAGCGCACACGATCAGCGTACGGCTTCTCCGATCCGGGACCACAAAGTACCGGTTGATCCGGCATGATCAGCCCGTATTCATTTACCGGCACATCACTGGCGGTATAGACGGCCAGCACACCCTCTAGCGCCTCCGCCGCAGTAGTATCGATACGGAGGACCCTGGCATGTGGCCGGTCGGCAAAGAGAATCTTCATATATGCGGTGTCAGGATGGAGGAGATCCCCCGGGTAAGCCGTTTCACCGGTTACTTTACCAATTGCATCAAGACGAACTTTTGATGATCCGATTTCTGGCATGAATGGCTCCCAGCATGAACTGACGCAGGGCGATGACTGCAATCTCGGCCTGCTTTATGATCGAACCTGAGAACTCTCCCGACTGAAGATCCTGCGCAGTATGGCAACACTTGTGGCATAGGTTGGATCCATACCGAAATATGATAAACTCCCGGCGCCTAGATTGATCCCCTGCCCCAGGGGGGTATCCGATGCGTAATGCAGGATCCCCAGATCAAATCCTAACCCGTACATATTTACCAGCTCATTATCTGGATACCGCTTGGGACGGAACAGCTCATATACTGCGGATAAATAGGGCCCGGCTTCCATTTCAATATCGGTATAGCCTTCGCGGTAAAAAACATCCATATATTTAGGCGTCTGCAGGTACGTCCCTCTCACACTAACTGCTTTTTGATTATCAAGCACAGTACCATAGACAAGATCTTCGGTAATGTCGCTGGCATCGAAACAATTCTCGAAGATAAAAGTGTTTTGGGAATGCTCATCATGAACCACCGACGGGATCATGACGTCTCCAATAACTCCATTGAGTGTCGCTGCTTTCCCGCTGATATAGATCCCCTGGAGGTTTCCGACACTGGAAGCGACATGGGCTAATATGATGTAGGCAGCCATTCCGAGTGGGTAATCGATATTGACGATCACCGCATCGCTGTCGCGCAAGGCTGCCAGGTCTTCAGAATGCAAGCGTGAATCCAACCACTCCGGCCGGATTTTGTTTAGTTCAAATAGTTGGACTTCGACATCAAAGGCATCCTCACTGGGAATCCGGGTCACACCGGCTGACTTTTCCGCCTTCGCCCTGGCTTCACGGGCTTCCCTGCCGATTTCAGTCCGCACAAATTTCTTCAATGTGTAATAGAGAAAATTTTCCTTGCTGGAGGGAACCTGACGGGCTTCAATGTCTTGCCATTCGGCTAATAGATCTGCGCACTCAGGCCGCTGGATATAGTCAAGCAATTCTTCCTGATGGCGCAAGGCAAATCCACTGACCAGATTGACGATGCTGTGCGCATTGCTTGAGACAAAATACACGGGACGATCAACGATCGAGGGAAGCGCCCGCACAACATCAGACCACCAGATGCGGGTCGCTTTGCGATAATCATTTAGCGAACCTGCCAGCAATCGGATTGTGATCTTCTTGGGATCTTTTGCGATCGTCTTCAGTCGTGGCCAAAAGTATTCACCCCATGCCTTGTACAGGCCTTCTAATTCGCTTACCTCCACACCTATCCCTCTGGCCAGGACGGCTAAACCTTCCACTGAGTCGATCGGCTCTTCCATGAACGATTGCACCTGTTCTCCCTTGAGCAGCCGGTGCAATTTATTCCATTCAATCTGATAGGCTGTCAAAACAGGCACCATATCGTCAATATCGGAGCGACTGGCAATATAACAAGCCAGGGTCTCTTCCCCATCAAAGAAACTGCGGCGGCGGCGGGCAGCAGCTGAAGCAATCTCCCAGTTGTCGATTTCACCGAAACCGCCCCGTGTGAAACCGGTCTTGCTCTGACCCAGAACCACCTTTTGAACGCTGACCATCTGCGGAGGTAAGCGTAAGGAGCTGTAAATTAGCGCCGAGAAATCGGGCAGGTCCGAATGAGCCAGAGGATGTAAAGAAGATCCCATATTGGCATGGATTTCTTCCAGCGACTGAATGCGAACTTCCGTCGTGGAGCGCAATAGGGAGTAATAGGTTCTAATATAGAGTTCGATCTCTTCTGAACCCGTTCGTGGAACAGTCCGATCCATCATGTAGATTGATTAATGCCTGAACCGTTGACGATTTTTACGGGCACGAAGTTCTTCTCTGCGCTGCCGCCGGGCCAATCTTTTATCTGGCGGGGGTGTATCCGGCACAATCGTTTTTATAGGAAAGCTGATGGCATAAAAAAAGTTTATGATGCCAAAGCTGACAACCATGAAGAGCAGTGCAGTGACGAGCTTGATCATTACACCACCGCTCATTACCGGCTCGAGAAAATTAAGCCAGTTAGGAAAATCAGGGTTGTAGGCTCCGCGCGGAAGATACACCCATCCATTTACCGCATTAGCACCTAAAAACCACTGCGCAAAGTAATACCCCACGACACCCAAAATGGAGATCGTGATGCACCCGACCCCCCGCCAGATGGGGTTTAATCGTTTACGCTCCTCGCGTTGCTTGTCCAGTGTCTGATATCGATACGTATCTCTTCCCATGTCTACCTCCCTACGCTAAACTGCGTACGGCCTTTCTCACGCACCCATGTGAATAAATCATACCCTCATTGCGAAGCCAAAACAGCAGCCTTTTCGATGGCCGCAATGATTTTGTAATAACCGGTGCAGCGGCAAAGATTGCCAGTGAGTGCCTGAGCGATCTCATCAGGTGTGGGATGCGCTCGTTCCTTTAACAAATTTACGCCGGACATAATCAATCCCGGTGTGCAATACCCACACTGGACCGCCCCCTCCTCGATAAATGCCTGTTGAACAGGATGCAGACCGTGCTCACCAGCCAGGCCTTCGATCGTCTGAATGTCAGCGCCATGAGCACGTGGTGCAGGAACCATACACGCCATCACTGCCGCATCATCCAAGAAAACAGTGCATGCTCCACACTCGCCCTCCGCACAACCTTCTTTCGTTCCGGTCATGCCGACATCTTCTCGCAAAAACCGCAAGAGTGATTTATCTTGCCCTGACTCCACGCGATAGGCCTTCGCGTTGATCGTTGTCTCGATCGGCGTATCCAGGTTATGCGTCCCAGACCAATCCAGCCCTGTTACTACACCCGCATCTCCCCACAATGTCACTGGATTTTCAGGCATGCGGTCGGTCTCGGATCCTTGTAGCAGGTCTCGGAGTGTTCGCAGGACACACATTTTCACCATTTGTTGGCGGTATGCCGCTGACCCGCGCAGGTCATCGATCGGATGCGCACTATTCATGGCCAATGTCGCCGCTTGTTCAATCACCTCAGGCTCAAGGGCCTTCCCCATGAGTACTGCTTCACTGTCGATCGCATGCACAATAATCGGCGCGACCGACCCTAACGTCACCTTCGCGGCGCTGATTCGATCAGCCTCAAAGTCCAGCACAACAGCTGCGTTCACAACCGATATCGCCTGAGCACGGCGTAACCCGAGTTTGAAAAATGCGCTCCGACGAGATTCCGCACCATACGGAAAACGAATTTCCGTCAATATCTCGTCCTCTTCCATCACGGTTTGGCGGACACCCGTGTAAAAATCCGCTAAAGCTAAACTTCGCTCCCCCCGGATTGAACGTAGACGAATGTGTGCTTCAAGTGCGAATAAGGGCGGGATCGAGTCATTGGCCGGCGAAGCGGTGATGAGGTTACCGGCAACCGTGCCCCGGTTGCGGATCTGAGGTGCCCCGACCTCCCAGCATGCCTGGGCCAATGTTGTCGCCCGCTCCCGGATCAAAGGTGAAACAGCACAATGGTTGTGCGTCACGAGTGGGCCCATTCGGATCCAACCATCGTCCTCGGTGATCCGGTCTAGCCCAGGAACTCGGCTGATATCGATGATGTGCTTGATGCCCGGCCGGATACCACGCTCCATTTCAAGCATGAGATCAGTTCCGCCCGCGATAATCCTCGCATGGGGGGCATGATCACTCAGTAGCCGAACAGCTTCATCTAGACTTGCGGGTGTATGGTATTGCTCCCACATGGGTTGGTAATTACTCCTGTCCTTCCATGCTACGAGTCTTCTTTCCCTGCGATCTTTCTCGCATGTGCATGATGATTTCAGCCATCACACTCACAGCAATCTCTTCTGGTGTTTCGGCATGAATCTCCAAACCAATCGGCGAATGGACCCGTTCAATATCAACTGGCTTTACACCGGCTTCGATGAGCTCATTAACCGTTGTCTGCCACCGCCGCTTTGATCCGATCACTCCGATATAGGCCGCCTTGGTCTCCAGGATACCGGGTAGCCCTTCAACATCTAAGGGTACACCACGGGTGGTTAATACCAGATAGTCATTTCCGGTGATATGTAACCGCTCTGGAAGCTCCGCGATTGGGCAGGTGAGATGGACGATCGCTCCCGGCGCTTGATCCGCCGTTGCGAAATCAGGGCGATCATCAGCGACCACAACTTGAAAGCCTAACCACCCGCCAAGATGAGCGATCGCTTTGCCAACATGACCTACCCCGATAACGATCAACCTGCTTTCCGGCTGAATGGGTTCCACAAAGACCTCCATCTCGCCCCCACATACACCCACATCCCCCTGCTCCGGATCCCGGAACTCGTACATGGTTCTCTGCGCCACTTTATCCTTGATCACCTGCAATCCCAGCGCGGTAACCAGGCTTTCTAGTTCTCCTCCGCCGATTGTCCCCTCAATTGTTCCATCGGCGTGGATGAGCATCTTCGTGCCCACACCTCTCGGCACAGAACCCTGCGTGCGGATGATTGTCGCCAGGGCGACGGCTTCCCCAGCGGCAAGCCGTTTTGCGATCAACTTATAGATATGCATCAACTCTCAAGCAATGCCAGGATCACGGGTAGCAGTTGTTTCTTCCTGGAAACCACGCCGCGAGCCTCTAATGAGCCATCAACCAGGGGCTTATAGGGCAATTCAGTTAGAACCGGAGGAGCGGCTTGCATCAAAATTCGACTCGACCCCTCGACGATGTCGGTGATCATCAACATAGCGAAATCCAATCCGCGTTGATCGGCCAGCTCGCCAAGCGCTTCTCCTAATTGCGCTAAATAATCCTCAACACCTACCAGGTCCGTCACTTCCACCTGAGAAATCCCAAAATGCATTCCCGCCGAGTCGTAGATTTTGAGGTCTCCTGCTACGACATCATTTGCGTCCCGCGTGGCAAGCCCTACACCCGCTTGCAAGAGTGCTTTGCCGAAGGACTCAATCGTCTCGCCTTCCAGGGGTGAACCCCCCACAAAAGCCCAGCGCCCGAGCGTTTCTGCAGCTCTCCGGTCGCGTTCGGTTGTGGTAGGGGAGGACAACAATAAGGTATCGGAAAGCAATCCTGCAAGGAGAAGACCTGCCAGCGCTGTGGGAGCGCTGAGCCCTGCGTCTAGTATGCGCTCAGTTACGAGGGTGCTTGTGCTGCCTACCGGATCAACCCTGAAGCGGATTGGAAGGCGTGTGGGAGGATTATCCAGACGGTGGTGATCAAGCACTTCCAGGAGGTCGGCTTCATCCAGGGATCCAATCGATTGCCCCACCTCATTATGGTCCACCAGGATTAACCGGATCCGGGGTGGGTTCAGCAAGTCGCGCTGGCGGCACACACCAACGTAGATGCCCAGTGCATCAACGACCCAGAAGTCATTACGCTCAGCCCGCAGGATAGCCGGCAGGGCATCACGAATGCGAGCGTTGCTCTGGAAGCGCGGCACCTCCCGATCTGCTGCCTCTCCGCTTGGCATTTTGAATAGCTCAGACAGGCTCATATCTTCTCGGTCGGGATGATCACCTACAGATTGGCTCAATGTTCGAAATAGGCTGAAGCCACTGATGAGACCGTAGGGTTTACCGTCTCCATCGACCACGGGTGCAACAGTTCCCGTTCGATTGGCAATCAGCCAGGCATCCTGGAGAGGCCGGTCAGGCGTGACCGTATCAAAGCGCCTGGCCACACTTTCGAAGCGTGGCGAGGCGTCGCTTAAGAACTCTGGAGGCGAGAGCCCCAGACGCTCTAGCGCCCAAGCCGTTTGTGGGTTGATTGGCCCAGCCCTGGCCGGTATGACCTGCTCACTCTCGCGATTGCTACGATACCAGGCATAACCCATCGCGGATGCGATGGCATCGGTGTCCGGATTCAAATGGCCCACGACGTAGATATTTGACATGTGATGGAGGCTCTCCACGTACTTTATGCTTGTTCCATTTCTTTCAGCGAGCGCCAAACTCTCTCTGGTGTTACCGGTGCGACGCGCACATCAGCACCACAGGCGTCCAGAACAGCATTACCCACAGCAGGTGCCACACCGTCCATCGGGATTTCAGCTACCGCTTTCACGCCGAATGGATGGGAAGGTTCGAAGGTTTCAACAAAAATAGTCTGTAATTCAGGCATCTCATGCGCTGCAAAGATATGGTAATCGCGAAAATCGAGCTCGCGCGCCCAGCCACGCTCGTCATACTTCATCTCTTCACATACTGCATAACCAAGCGCCTGGGTCATGCCACCCTCGACCTGACCTGCGGCTGTCAGCGGATTCACGATTACGCCGCCATCAACGGCCATAACCAGTTTATCCACAATGACTCGTCCGGTCTCAATATCTACTGTGACCTCTGCAAACTGGGCGGCAAATGGTGGTGGCGATAGCTTCGAATAGAACGAATCGACGCCCATGATTTGCTCTTGATCCTCATGGTGCAAGCTGTTCAAAGCGATTTCAGCCATGCTGACCGCTCGCCCATCCGGTGCCCTGGCCTGTCGGTCCGCCAGGGTGATATCTTCTGCTTTAATATCCTGACCCTCATCGCTGAGCATCCTGGCCGCTCGTATGCGTATCCGCTCCGCCACCTTCTGGGCTGCTCGCACGACCGCCGTGCCTGAGATGTAGGTCGTGCTCGAAGCGTAGGCACCCTTGTCGAAGGGGGTGAAATCCGTATCCGAAGAATAGACAAGGATATCCTCCACGGGAACACCAAGCACTTCGGCAGCCTGCTGCGCCAAAACGGTATCTGAACCTGTCCCCAGGTCGGTCGCCCCGATCAGTAAGTTAAAGGAACCATCGTCGTTGATCTTGATGCTTGCCCCGCCCATATCAAGATAGGGAATAGCGGTTCCCTGCATCACGAGGGCAACCCCTACCCCACGTCGCAAGTGAGGTTTACCAGCTATCAGGTTCCAATCGGGTGTGGCCAGCTTCTGCTCCCACCCGATAGCGGCAGCACCCTGTCGGGCGCAATCTTCTAAACCGGAAGTATTGATGGTTTCCGGTCGGGGTTCACGCCCTTCTGACCAGGCTGTACTAAAGGGATGCAGTTCACCAGCTTGAAGTGCATTCTGCAAGCGAAAAGCGAGAGGATCGAGATCCAATTTTCGGGCAATCCGTTCCATATGCCTTTCCAGAGCCCAGAACCCCTGAGGAACCCCATAGCCCCGGTAAGCACCGGAGGGTGGGGTATTGGTATACACGATATCGGCATAAAACCGGATGTTTGGGGATTTTCGATACGGCCCATCACCAACATAGAGCGCCATCGCCTTATGTCCAGTGTTGCCGGTGACGGTGAGGGCATGACAACCATAGGCGCCCGTATCGCTGAGAACGCGCATCTCGTTGGCGGTGATCACGCCATCCTTCGTGACCCCGGTTTTCATCGTGATCCGCATAGGGTGACGGGAGCGAGAGGCGAAGAATTCTTCGGCGCGTGTATATTCGAAACGCACGGGACGGCCAGTTGCGATGGTCAGATGGGCGGCCACGTCTTCGATCAGCACTTCCTGTTTGCCACCAAAACCACCGCCGATGCGCGGCTTGATCACGCGAATGCGTTTCGCAGGCAGGTTGAGGACGGGCGCAAGCTGGCGACGCACATGGAATGGCACCTGTGTGCTCGTCCGAATCACAAGCCGATCATCCTCATCCCAGTAGGTGACAACCACATGGGGCTCGATATGCGCTTGCTGGACTTTGGGCACTTCATACGTTGCCTCGAAAACTTCATCGGCTTCAGAAAACCCTTTTTCAACTTCACCGATATCAATATGAATCTGGGCCGCCAGATTGCGATCGGGATCCGAATCAGCGAAGGGCACATATTCTGCCTCATCGTGAATCCTGGCAGCACCCTCCTTCAGCGCATCGCCCATATCGAGGATGACTGGAAGCTCCTGGTACTCCACCTCAATCAACTTCAGCGCTTGCTCAGCGATCTCCTCGGATTCGGCTGCAATCAATGCGACACGATCGCCAACAAAGCGCACTTTACTGTCTAACGAGAAGCTATCCAACGGACCCGGGATGGGATCAGATTGTCCTGCAGTGGAGTAAATGACACGGGGAATGTCTTCCCAGGTGAGGACTGCTGCCACTCCCGGCAACGCACGTGCTCTGGTAACGTCGATCTTCTTTATCCGAGCATGCGCGACCGGACTATGAAGAACCTTCGCAATCAGCATGCCGCGCATCTCAATATCCGCAGTAAATGCAGGTTTGCCCTGCACCAGCTTGACTGCATCAACCTTCGGCTCTGGCTTTCCCACCGATGTAAACATCTCCGATTGTGGTGATATTTGTATACGTGGTAACACACTCGTTCTGACGGTCTGGCCGTCACCAGGTTGCCCAAAGCCCAGGTCACCTTCAGCAGGCAGGAGGATCTCCGGTGGCAAAGGATACCCACCACCCAGCGTTTCGACCTGTTCCCCTCGCTGGATTGCGGCTGCCCGCAGAATCGCCTGTACCGGTTTGACGTATCCTGTACAGCGGCACAAGATTCCCGAAAGTGCTTCCCTGACTTCTTTTTCGCTGGGGTTGGAGGTGCGTGCTAATAATGCTTTACCGGCAAGCACCATCGCCGGGGTGCAGAAACCACACTGGATCGCACCTGTGTCGACGAAAGCTTGCTGTAGTGGATCCAAACCCTCGCTCGCTCGCCAACCAGGTTCAGGGTGCTCACCGATTGATTCGATCGTGCGTAACTCTTTGCCATCAATTTGTGGGGCGAGCAGGACACAGCTGTTCACCGGTTCGCCATCGAGCAGAACGGTGCATGCCCCACACTCTCCGGTTTCGCAACCATGCTTGACGCCGAACAACCCGAGCTCCTGCCGCAGGAGTGTAAGCAAATTGATCTTCGGGGAAACTTCTATTTCTTGCGTTTTACCGTTCAATGTAAACCGGATCAACATTATTCGAGCACCTCGCTTACAACTCTTCGGATGAGGATCCCGGCCACCTCGGCGCGATACGCGGCGGAAGCAAAGTCGTCACCCGCATTTTCTGCTACTTT
>JBFFMI010000093.1:0-10774 GCA_041554155.1 Anaerolineales bacterium | reverse complement strand
GCGCACCCGCAAGCTGCCCATGCGCCCTCGCCAGCCTCGTTTTAACGTGAGCTGCTCAGTGCCTTTTTGCTCTCTACCTTGTGGCGCTTTCTTCTTATTCAAGCCGAATCTCCCCCAGGGGTTCTCGGACACCCTAGCTTCCCTGTTTGATGTCGTTGGTTGATCCCTTAAAGTGTAGAAAAAAATGGATCAAAGCGACCTTCCAGAATCACTACAAAAATCAGCAATGACGAGAGCAAGGAACATATGGGCGTAATTGTCAGCAGGTGGATAGCGGCAAGACCTTACAACCACCATACACATCCTCCTGCCTTGCCTGTGGTACTGCCACCTGATCTTGCTGGCTTATCATTCACACGGCAGCACGAAGTGGTTTCAACGCTGGGGTGAAAGAAAAGGGTTACAGCGACGAACTCGCGGTAACCCAGATTCTCGAATGCTTGAGGGAAAAGATTGAACTTATTTGTATATATCAGCTAAAGTACGCTGGCGCATTGCCCTCTTTCCATTTTATATTGCATCCAACGCTGGGTATCTGTTCTCCACTGACCATTTGGCCAGACAGGACGGCATCGATCGCCGCCCGCAGGTCGCTGCCGGTCACGGGAAGGTCGTTACCCGGACGGCTGCCGTCGAGTTGTCCCCGGTAAACAAGCGATCGTGAAGCATCGAACAGGAAGAAGTCCGGCGTGCACGCTGCCGTATAGGCCTTGGCCACTGCCTGATCTTCGTCAAAAAGATAGGGGAAATTAAAGCCAACGATCTCTGCCTGCTCCTTCAAGCTTTCGGGACCGTCCTCGGGATACGAGGTCACGTCATTCGAGCCGATCGCCACCATGCCGATTTCCTGATCGGCAAATTCCTGGCCGATGCGAGCCAACTCATGCTCCACATGCTTTACATAGGGACAATGGCGGCAGATGAACATCACGAGCAAGGCTTTTTTTCCGGCAAAATTATCCAGTGACACCGTTTTCCCACTGATCACATCTTGCAATGTAAAAGACGGCGCCTGCGTTCCAAGCGCCAACATCGTTGAGGGTGTTCTGACCATCGTTCGCTCCTTAATTCGATCTCAACCTAAAGCATACCAAACGCTGATTAAGCGTGCGGGAGAAGATCTCTGGATGCAATTTCGTAATAAACGCTATGTGCCTGGGGTGTCTCTCACCGTCATGCGGCCGAGAAGAATGAACAAAGCCGCTGCGATGGGAACGGGCAGCAATGGAAGCAACGCAAAGAGAGGAAAGAAGTGACCCCGGATCACCCAGAAGAGCAGTAACTGGAGGATAAAGAACGCCAAACTCAAGGCACCACCAAGGGTCTCCCAACGGAATGCTGTTGCCAGCGCAATCACCGAAAGTAGCAGGAGGATCGGGAGCAAATTCTCCACCCAGGGATAATCTTCGACAGTGGGTTCAGGGAACAAGATATGGCCCAGGGCAAACAGGAATGCAATCCCGATGACCCCCCCGCTAAATACCCGGGTCAATAGCCGTAGCCGCTTAAGACGGATCGATGTCTTGTCTGATGTGTTCAACAGGCAATCACCTCAATCTGGTGGTTTCTCGAAGACGCCGCTTTCCCACCAGCGGTTGTACCAGAGCTCGAAGGCATCGATCACACGCTGGGATTCATAATCCCAGGGTTTCGATTTCATGATCGTCAAGACCTTGGGGAATCCGTGCAGCCAGGTTCGGATGATATCCGTTTCGGCAAAGGTCATCGTCTGCTTGTAGAGCAACCGGCGCAAGCTCCACCACATCTCATGCTCGTCCATCGCCTCACCCCACAGTCATGGGTGGAACGCCCAGCCTCCATCTTACAATAAAAAAGATCAGCCAATCCGAAGAACGGACATCATTGTGAAGTCTAATTGATGTGCGAAAGGGGACGTTCGGTGCGGAATTAGTCGTCCTGAGTCTCTTCACGCAAGGGACGGGTCTGGATCAACTCATCGGCGATATCCTGCACTTCAGCCGCACGCTGCAGATAGCGCATGTTCGAGTCCCGCAGTTTATCGCCAAGCAATTGGGCTAACCGATGCCATAAACGGGCAGCCAGCTCAGGGTCACTTGCCAGGAGCGAGGCAAGCGCAATGCGTGTGATGCGCATAACCTGGGTATGTTCCAGGGCGACAACTGAGGCTGAATGCGGGGCGTCGATCAACAACGAGACTTCCCCCAAGGTCTCGCCCACCCCGGCGTCAGCCATCCCAACCGATTCATCGGCAGAATTGCTCATCAAGATCCTGGCTCTACCATGCAGGATCAAGAACAAATCATGCTCTTCCGAACCCTGTTGGATCAACACCTCGTCCTTCTCATAGGATTCCCGCTGACTGATAGCGATCAAGGAATCCACTTGCGTGCGGTTCAATCCTTTGATCAGCGGAAATTCGAGGATGTACTCCCGGATATCCTCTGCGCTCATATCTTCAAATTCCGCTCGCATGGCCTGGGTCCTGCGCACCTCTTCTTCGATACGTATATTGCCTGAAAAGATGATGTCGTTCATGATCAAGCCCAATTCCCGCCCAGTCAGTTTCCTCAGCTCTCGCCAACGGCGTTGAAATTCAAGATAGATCTCAAAAGGATTTTCGGTAGGGATCGCTTTGGTGCGTGCCAGCCAGATATTGCGAATCGTCTCTTTCGCATCATCAACGCGGTCATTCGCAAGGTAATCAAGGGCTAATATTTGGTTGGTTTTCAAGATTTTGTCATGCAGCGTATCACGCAGAAATTCCCCGGGATAAGGGTCAAAATCCTCCGCTTCGACGATCGTCATGTTGACCTGCTCTGTCTGTCCGTCGATCTTGGCTTTCGAATACAGCAGCCGGAAGATATCTTCTCGGAATCGCTGCCAGGTTGGATGGCTCTTCGTCGGGGGTCGATGCTGGATCCAGAGTTGATTATCCAGGAAGAAGTTGAAACCAAACATGCGCGCATTGAGAACGTAATCGGTATCTTCCCCGCGTGTGATGCGCGGATCGAACGGTACGGAGCGGAAGAGACTGCGATGGATTACCATGCAGCCTCCAAAAGCGAATGGCGTCAGCTTCAAGCGTGGTTCGCCCGGGATGATCTTGTCAAAAGCTTCTCGTTTGCTGCCGAAGCGATCCCAATAGGTCATCCAGTGAATCTCTTCGGGAACATCATCATAGTATGTGCCCTTCGCATTGAGGTAATAGCCGGCGACACCATCGATGGTCTGTCCCATAAAACGGCTGCCAATATATTCAACCGCCTTATCCACGAACAACGGATCATCAAAACACTCATCATCATCGATCAATATAGCGACTTCCGCACCTAAGATATAAGGGATATACAAACACATATTGCGGATATTTGAGTAGCCCCTCAGCGAAAGCACTTCGATGAGATCTTCATGACCACTATCCGTGAGCACCTCGTGAAAACGGCGCAAATGGGAGTGCGAAAGGACATAGGTATCGACCACGGGGTCTGCTGCGCTGACAATCTCACGCACACGCTGTTCAACGTCGGCCTCAATCTCAAGTGCCGTAGCACAAGCCAGGACAACGAGGATGAAATCCTTATTTGTGAGAATGCGAAGAGATTCAAGCGTGCGCGCTAAAGTCCCACCCTCATCTAAAGGTGTTGGGTGATCATAGACGGCATCACCTGCTTGCCAACCGACCTTCGTTTTCCGAGACCAATAAGAGGGAATTACCATGACAGGCTTCATGATCACCTTCGCGATCGTATCCAAAAATTGTGGATGGATCTGAATGCATCTGCTCCATGCACGGCAGCAAGGCAGTTCTAGCCGAGGGATCTGTCTTGTGAAAGCCAGGCTCCACGCGTCCCCCATACCTTTTCTACACCAAGGAGAAGCCGGTTACAAGTTTTGCGGACAGGTGTGTTGCCCCATTCCATGAGCTCGTCAGGATCCCTAGGAGGCCAACTGCAAATTATTAACCTCAGATTCTTCCACCTCAGCAGGTGGTTGATCTTGTCCAAGCGCCTGAAGCAGCATTTGCCAAGCATTCATCAACCGATCATAGCGTTGGATAGCATCAGGCAAGCAGATGGATGAGGCCTCGAAAGCTTCATTAAGCCTCTTAAAGCGTGGGTCTCGGAGGAATGCCGCCGCTTGTTCGCCACCGATCTCAAGACCAATTCGTTGAAGCGTCGTCTCAGAACGCAGGTCCGTTTTCAGTAACCCTGCTTGATCCAGATACCAGCTAAGAAACGGATTCCGACCGATCCATCCTAGGCAAGCCCAATAAAACCGGTCAAGAATCGATTTCTGCCGGATATCTGGTACTTCTGGAAACCCATCATAGGTGTCGTGAAAGATAGGCAGATCAATATCCATGATCTCGCCATTGGAAGCCTTGATGGCTTGTCCTACTAGCGTATCCTCGCCGCGCCCCTTTACCATCACTCCAGCAAAGGGGTATAGCGTTGAGTAAAATGGTGCTAATCGCCATGGCCTCGTTAAGTCGAGCCCCAAGTTGCCCCCAAGAGGCTTATCTGTTGGTCGAGGTAAGCCCGGTGTCTTGGAGCCCAAGTTTAGACAATGATGTTCCTGGCAATCCTCCATATATTCCAAAGCCATGCCTTTGCCAAGACCATTAAGCAGATCACTCATTCCCGAGAAGGACATTGGAGGAATGATGTAGTAGCCAGAGTATTCGCTTGTTGTCGCGGCGACGTGTTCTTTTTGCAGCGATTGCATGTGACGTCCCACAAAATCGACCACCTGCCAGCTCGTCTGCCCTTGATCTAAATGTGTCAATACTCTGGGTGCGACGTCCGTG
Source organism: Anaerolineales bacterium (assembly GCA_041554155.1). Classification (GTDB taxonomy): domain Bacteria; phylum Chloroflexota; class Anaerolineae; order Anaerolineales; family E44-bin32; genus E44-bin32. Next base: position 5,985 of record JBFFMI010000093.1, on the reverse strand, counting down.
TCGAAGAATAAGAGATAATCGAGCCCATCTAGTATTGCCCTGAATAAGATGGCGTTTCGATATGCACCATACGGAACTTCGCCTTGTGATCCGCCATCGGGTAGCGCTAATAATTGATCCACGAGCGGAAGTGTCAATCCACGCTGCATCAAATCATCCCGTAGACCATCGGGCCCAGCCACATGGATCAGTTCGAGTCGGCACAGTTGTTTCACTCTGTTTACTGCAGCTTCTTCCTTCGTGTGTGAGTAAGCCACGATCACCCGATCGATCTTATGTCCATATGTCCTGGCATTCTCAAGGAACAGCTCAATCGCGACAGGATCGTCAAAGTGACGTGTGATCAGACCCAGCGCAATCCTAGACCGTTTAGACGTGCTCATCATCGAAACCTCATCTCTTCCAATGCCAGGACCAAGCTTTCTCAGCCCTCACCTAAGACTTCTTCATAGACTTCAACCATCTTATCGACCTGGCTTGACCAGGAAAATCCTTCAAGGGCATAGCTCGCTGCCTTTGGACCCTTTAGCCCTTTCGCATCTGACTTCAGCTCACCGATGATGGCATGTGCCAATGCGACTGAGTCATCCACAGCCACTAACGTGCCAACATGTTCATCGATGAAATCGGGCAACCCCCCTTCGTTTGTAGCGACGACCGGTGTCCCACACGCCATTGCCTCGACCGCCACCAGACCAAAAGGCTCGACCCTTGAGGGAACAATGGAGGCGTCGGCAATGTTGAGGATCCGGGCGATCTCGGGCTGGGGCTGATGCCCCAGAAAATGGACACCCTTTAACCCAAGCTCCTGGGCTTGCGTTTCGAGTTTAGCCTTCAATTCACCATCACCAATGATCAGCGTGACCACATCACCAAGTTCAGCTTCGTAACTGGCTGCAGCATCCAGCAGGACATCGACGCCTTTAAACCCGGTCAACTTGCCTACAAAGCTCACAATAAATTTAGGATCGGTCCTGATGCCGAATACCCTCAGTAGGTCATGGCGATCGACGGGGAATACCCTGAAGATGGACTCGTCAAAACCATTCATGATCAAGCGCAGACGATCTTTTGGCAAGTCGTAGAGTGTCTGGGTATCCTGCGCCACCTGGTTGGATATCACGATTACGGCGGACGCATGCTGCGCACCCTCAAGCGCGGTGTCGATCCAGTTTGGATATTTACGCATGCCCATCAGGTCGGTGCCATGCGCAGTAGCGACGTAAGGAACATCCGTTTTATGGGCAGCATATCCCGTTACCCATAAATGCTGGGCGTGGATGAGATCGGGCTTCCAGTTGGTGACCGCCTGAGATGTCGCCTGACAGAAAGCATCGATATAGGCTTGTTGCTGGTTAGCTGTCAGATCTCCATATGTCGTCGAGCTAACCGGGTGGGTTGTGAAACAAGGAAAGTTGAAGGGTAATCGACCTTCCCCAGCAATTTCCCCATGAGGTGGCGTAAAAAGGATCGTACGCACTTCAAAGGGGAAACCCGTCTGTTCTTGATGTGCTGGAGTAATGGCGAGTACAACGTGACCCTTTCGGGTTAACTCGCGGGCTACATTCTGGGTATAGATGCCGGAGCCACTCCCCTCCAATGGGAAGTGATTTGATAGCAGGACTCGCATGCGTTGTCCTTCCTTAATGTTGTAGTTCTGTTCGTTGGTGAGAGAAGGGGCGAGAGATATTCGTCGAAGCGGGGTGTTGCCTTCTCAGTTGTTACTACGCTTCTCTATCATACACTACTATCTCTACTTCCGATGGCAGTAGGACTAACGCATTCCCGCGATCCTAGAAGCAAAGTGCCCCCAACCGGAAGACCCGGCTGGGGGCTTGAGCGCCCCAATACATACACATGCCTCAGCGCTCAACATTACTTTACATCAAATTACAAGCTTCGGTAAGGCTACCTTGATTACAAGATCCTTTTCAAAAACCAACGGATTAACTTATAACACTTAACAATTTGGGATCCACACACACGCGTCTGCATACCAATACCAACATGTGGGTTCACCCGGAGGTATTGGTGGCTTCACACAGGCAGAACCACTTCCCGAGTTTCCACCTTGCTCAGCTACCTCAGGTTTCGGTGGTATCTGAAATGTCAGAGTTGGAGTGCAGCTCTGTGTGGGTACGGGTGCCAGCATGTCGCCTAAGAGGCCCCAGAACCCCGCCGGATGATGCTGGGCGACGTAGCCAACGGTCACAGCGCACTGCTCGCTCAGAGTTCCATCACCGATCCAGGGGGATAAGGCACTGAGATACGCCACCATGCCAGCGACATCCTGATAGCTATCCAGCGGTTCATTCCAACCGACCTGGCCTGCACAAGCCTCCGTGCTGTCGAAGAAATATCCCTCTTCCGGCGGATCTCCACAAATGAACGCCTCCGGGTTCTCGATACAATCAAAGGTCGACAGAGAACCATAGTCGGAATAAGGTGGTCGACCGGTGAAAGCGCCATCGGGCACAGCCAGCAACCAGGGCGTGTCGTACCACTGCTGGAACTGATCGTTGAGGCAGGCATTTGGCAGATCCCCCAGGCCGCTTCCGCTGCTCAACAGGTTGGCCATATAGGATGTGAACCAGGTATGGAAGAGATCGCCGGCGTTCGATTGGCAAGCGGCGAACTCGTCCGTCGCACCCAGTGCAATTGCACACTCCCATGCTGCAAAGGGCATGGTTGTGTGGGGTCGGTTATAGGAAGCCCAGTAGCCCACCCACTCATCGCTGTAACAACCTGGCGGCAAATCGCTGGAATCCTCCTGGCTGGCGACCGACCAGTAGAAGGCAACCGGACAGTAGGTTTGCTCCTGCGGGCTTCTCTCGATGCCCCGCTCTTCGATCATGTACTCGAAGCACTCGTTGAAGGGGTTATACACCTCTGCGGTAGCGGTTGCAGCGACATCGACCTCGAATTGCGTGAACGTCTCGACCCAGTCATAGAAGCGATCGGTCCTGCATACGAGCGGCATATCGTAGACCAGATCACGGAATTCCTGGAGATAGAAATCATAGAAAGCCCGATACGAGTCGATGTTCTTTACAAGCGGTTCTTCGTAACCAATGGCGTCGGCACAAGCTTGAAGGTCTTCCTCATAATCCCATACACCCGGTGCTGGTCCATCTTCCGCAAGCGGCTCACCGGTCAGCATCGTGTTCACCGAAGCTTCGCTCAAATTCAGCATATCGAGCCAGCCAACCATCTGTGAGAAACTTGGTGGAGGCGCTGTGAGCGGCGCCTTCGCCCGGTTGATGAAATCAGCGCAGGCCAGTGAAGGTGGAGTCTTGTCAGTGAGTGCCATCTGGTAGAGTGAATCTAGATCCTCAAAGCTATTAACTTCGCCGCCAAAACCTTCGAAACACGCGTAACCGCAATCATACACATCTCCACAGGTCGATTGGCGCAGGAAGAGCGTGTTGAGCAGCTCATTGCAACCGCCTGGTAGTTCGCCACCACCCTGAGCTGCCCCGGCACAAGCGAAAACACCCCGATAGATATCGTTAAGGGTAAGCTCTTCGGGAGAGGTCCAACCAAGATCACGAAATAACGGAACTTCAAAGAACAACGGAACCTCGAAAAATAGCGGTACTTCAAATGCAATGATCGGGTCGTCGAAAGCGATGATCGGATCATCAAAGGCAATAATGGGATCATCAAAGGCAATAATGGGGTCATCGAAGGCTATGATCGGATCATCAAAAGCGATGATCGGATCATCGAAAGAGGTTCCGTTCGTTCCCCAGATACCAGCCGATCCACCAAACACCTGGACTGTAACGTTTTGTCCTGCGGAAATCGGCTCACCCAGACAGAACAGGCGGTCCGGATATTGGTCAGACGTCTGGCAGCTGTACTTCGCAAGCTCTGTTCCCCCAGCGTTTTGAACAAGGGCTTGATACTCACCCGCTGGCACTCCACTCTCAAACGCAATGTTGAACATCATCTGGCCGTTATTGAGATAGGAAACACCGCGCAGGTCTGGTTCGAGGTCGCAGGAATCAGCAGCATTGGCCGCAACTGAGGCAGGATAGATGAAATCAGGGGGATTCAACCAGGTAGGCGGTACCTGGCCCAAGGAAACCGGTTCAGCACCGCCAGTGGAGGGCTGCACTGCTTCTATATTTGTCTCAGAGGTGGCTGTTGGCTCGGTTTGGCTCACCCGTTGAGTGCACGATGCAAGCAGGAGAACCAGGCATAGTACGAAGACCGTCCAGAGTCTGTGGGGTTTCATTGCATGCTCCTTCAACAAAGAGATTCATTTTCCGCGCGCTGGCAACGCAGCCCCCATTTTTCCAGTCTTTAGGTTAAATGACCCGATGCCCGTATGCGATGTGACAAACGATCCCTCTCCTAACGCTATAACTCACCTATTTTTATCCTTTTTGTGCCTATAAGTCATAAGAAAAGGCGAAGCCATCAAAGCTTCGCCTGTTTGCTGCAACCGGCTTGCAAATCTACAGCATATGGGGTTACTTCCTCACGCCAAACGTCACCGCGGTGCGCTCTTCCGATCGATCCGTAGCCATCGGCGGCTCGGGTGCAAGGGCGGAGATCTCCTGCCAGAGCTCGGGCGTCATCTCAATCTCGACGGCTTTCAGGCTGCTATGCAATTGGTCCAGATTGCGGGCGCCGATGATCGGAGCCGTTACGGCTGGATGACCCCCTACCCAGGCTACCGCCAGTGCCGCTGGCTCCACGCCCTGGCGTCCGGCCAGCGCCGTAAAGTCGTCGGCGATCTGGTACATCAAATCCTGGCTGTAGCGGGTGCCATAGATCTGGTTGTCCACCAGGCGACCTGATTGCGGGCGCTTATCCACCCCGTACTTGCCCGTAAACAAACCGGCGCCCATCGGGTTATAAGGAAAGGCGCTCAGCCCTTCAGCCTGCACCATTGGATAAAGCTCTACCTCCGCCTGACGTTTGACCAGGTTGTACATGGGCTGGATGCACTCTACCCGGGCGAAGCCATGCACGAGAGATATTCCCAGCGCTTTCTGCACCTGCCAGGCTGCGAAGTTGCTGGCGCCCAGGTAGAGGATCTTGCCATCGGTGACCAAATCATCCAACGCCCGTAAAGATTCTTCCAGCGGCGTGGTCTCGTCAAAGCGGTGCATGTAAAACAGGTCGATGTAATCGGTATTTAATCGCCGTAAGCTGTCTTCCACTGATTGCCTGAGGTGGCGTCTTGATAAACCACCTGCATTGACATCCTCACCGGTCGCGAAATACGCCTTGGAGGCAATAATGACCTCATCACGATGCCCTTGCATCAACGCTCCCAGGATCTCTTCCGAGCGACCACCAACATAGATATTGGCACAGTCGAAGAAATTGATCCCTGAATCGCGGCAGTAGGCGTAGAGCTCGGCTGAGACCTTCTCATCCGCATCGCCACCGAAAGTCATCGTGCCGAAGCAAATCTCTGATACCTTTACACCTGTTTGACCTAGAAACTTGTACTGCATTACATCCCTCCCAGCGGAGAGGAGCATCTCCTAGGATCAGACTACTGCTCCCCTTTACCCGATGCTATGAATTTTAACTGTAGCATACACAATACACACGACCAATCCTCCAGCATGGATCCCGCACGAAGGAAAAGACTCGGGGTCTTATTCGCGAAAGATCGTCGATCCCGCTCTTCCTGCAGGGTCGGCCGTCACAACCTGGTCCCCTTTGACCAACTCTCCCTGGTAGATCCGTTGGCCAGCCACTGCACGCCAGCCGCTCATCACAAAAGGCGCTGGTCCATCAGCTGGGAGCCACTCGCCATTGTATTTGCGCGCCACATGCACATGGATGCCCGATGCCGTACCACCCTCACACGAAGGGTGGCCGATGCGTTGATCAACGGCCAGGTCCGCCCCCTGCGGGATCATATCGTGTTCGGCGATGTGATAGTAGACGATCACCCAGCCGCTGCCCTCATCGCCATCGCCATCCAGGTCTAGCGCCACAACGTTGTCACGAGCTCGC
>JBFFMI010000092.1:0-10802 GCA_041554155.1 Anaerolineales bacterium | reverse complement strand
GCCAGGTCTTAGAAGCGCCGGGTCGAGGATATCGGGTCGGTTTGTGGCGGCTATGATGATCACGTTCGTGTCGGTATCAAATCCGTCCATCTCAACTAGAAGCTGGTTAAGTGTTTGCTCTCGTTCATCATGGCTTCCACCAAGGCCTGCACCACGGTGACGCCCGACAGCATCAATCTCATCGACGAAGACAATCGCAGGCGAGTGCCGTTTAGCCTGGTCAAATAGGTCACGCACTCGGCTGGCGCCAACACCTACAAACATCTCGACGAATTCTGATCCGGAGATCGAGAAGAAAGGCACTCCGGCTTCACCAGATACGGCTTTGGCCATGAGCGTTTTCCCTGTTCCTGGTTGCCCGATAAGTAACACACCTTTGGGGATTCTGGCGCCGAGGGTGATGAACTTATCTGGCTCTTTGAGGAATTCAACGACCTCCTGTAACTCCTCTTTGGCTTCCTCGACACCGGCGACATCATCAAAGGTTACCGTCGGTTGATCCCCTGCAAACATACGTGCTCGGCTTTTGCCGAATGAGAGCGCCTGATTATTCGAACCCTGCGCCTGCCTCAGCATCAGCCAAATGAGGCCAACGACAAGTAACGCCGGGATGATATATGTCACAAGCCCCAGGATGGTGCCCAGATCACTGGGTTCTTTGATCTCCAGCGCGACATTCGAGGCGGCAAGTTGGGCCTCGGTTACACCGAGATCTTTCAACTGCTCAACGGTGGTTTTCGTGGGTTCTTTACGAGAAAAAGCACTCGTTCCATCGGTATAAATCAGTTCGAGTTCGTTCTCGTCAACGACGATGCGGACGATCTGGCTGGTTTGGATCTGCTGTGCGGCTTCATTAAATGCCAATCTCTCTGGTTGATTCGTACCGCTCCTGAACTGGAAAATCAGAACAACGACCACCAGTAGCAAAATAATCAATACCAGCGAGTTTCTACCTCGCGGAGAATTCACAATTGCCTCCTACTACCCTATAGACGCAGCAAGCTGCGTTGTATGACCATGGGGGATTATACCGCGGGGCGTATTGACCGCATAGTAGACCACCTAGCCGACGTTGATCGGGCATGAGGGATAAAGTAAACAGACCCAAAGCCAGACTGGCAGCAATCCCCCAAGCGCCAGAAATGCGGCCAATCCCAGGCCAATTGCCAACCAGTCCATCTCGGGAATCCCGGCCTTTTGGTAGCTCATCGTCTCAGAGTCATGCGGCTCATCGCGGGTTGCCAAAAGCGGGTCACCCTTCGCCCGGGGTACAGGAACGGGGCTGGCGATAAGCGTTTCAAGGATCCTACCCAACTGATCGGCGGTACGGTAGCGGTTGGAGGGTTCCTTGGATAAAACCTTCAGGATGATCTGCTCTAGCTCAGTAGAAATCTCAGGATTTTTTCGGCGGGGTGACGGGGGTGGGGTGTTGATGTGCATCTCCGCCAGGGACGTGTTATCCGTTGCCTGGAAAACGGGTTCACCGGTAAGCATCTCGTACAGGATGACCCCCAATGCATAGACATCGCTGGCAGGGGAGGGCGCATCACCGCGGGCTTGTTCTGGCGCGAAGTAGAGGGGGCTGCCCCATACGACATCCGTTTTTTCCTCGGGGTTCACGCCAGCCAGCGCGCGCGCGATCCCAAAGTCAGTAATCTTCGCGCCTCCGTCACTCATGATGAGGATGTTCTGGGGTTTGAGGTCGCAATGGATCAGCCCGGCGCGATGCGCATAGCCAGCGCCATGGCAGATCTTGATCATTAACTCAATCGATTCAACCACATCGAAATGGCCCCGCCGCCGGATCAACGTCTTGAGATCGGTCCCCAGGACATATTCCATCACGATATAGATTTGATCGGCGTCGTGGACAAAATCGAAGATCGTCACAATATTCGGGTGTGAAAGGTTTGCTGCCGAACGGGCTTCATGTAAAAAATTTGATCGGAATGGCGTTTGATCAATCCAATCTTCTCGAAGGATCTTGATGGCGACATCACGCTGGAGTTTTTCATCATGGGCAAGGTAGACGCGTGCCATGCCACCCAGACCTACCTGGTCTAAGAGACGATAACGGCCACCGAGGATTATCTGATCTTCATGCATAACGAGCTCTCCATCTGGATCGATTCTAACCAATGAGAGGGTATGGTGCAATCAAGGAAGGAAATCAAGAACGCGCTATAATCACTCCCTATCATGCAAAAGAATCGCAGAGGTTGCTTGGTCTTTAATCCGGCTGCAGGCCGTTTCTCGGCAGGCCCGTTCCTCGGACGTGCTTCAAAGGTATTAAAGCAAGCCGGGTGGGACATCGAGATTGTCGAAGCAGTCGATGAAACACAGCTCAAACTTTCCACATTGGCAGCCATTGAAGACCGTTGTGATGCGATTTTTGTGGCGGGTGGGGATGGAACTGTCGGATCGGTTGCAGCCACGCTTGCAGGTAGTGAGACTGCGCTTGGCGTGCTGCCGGCTGGTACAGCGAACGTGTGGGCACAGGAAATTGGGCTTCCCCGTCTAGATTGGATCAACTGGTTTGCGTTAGAACAGGCAGCGGAGCGTCTGGCGTACGCCGACACGTGGCTGGTGGATGTCGGTGAGGTCAACGGCAAGGCCTTTCTGATGTGGACAGGTGTTGGGCTGGATGCGAAGGTGGTCAACAGCCTGGAACCGCGCGAGCGCTGGGAGAAAGCGTTCGCTACGGTACATTACGCCACACTCACGCTATGGAATTCCATTGGTTGGCAGGGAATTAATCTCCGTGCGAAGGCCGGCGATCGAGTTTGGGAAGGGCGTTATCTCATCGCTGTTGCGAGCAATATCCCGGCGTATGCAGGTGGCTTGATGAATCTAGCTCCCGGTGCCAAAGTTGACGATGGGTTGCTAGATTTCTGGTTGATTGAAGGTAAATCGCTAAAAGATGCATTGGTCAGGGTAGCGCAGATCTTCTTGGGCAGGCATGTCACGGCGCAAGGCGTTGTCCATTTCACGGCCAGTGAGGCCACATTTGAAATTGAGGGTATGCTGCCCCTACAGTGTGATGGTGAACCCATCAGCATGAGCTCACCGCTCCAATTCGCTGTGCGCAAACAAGCCTTACGGGTGCTCATCCCCAATGATGCCGGACCACATTTATTCACCCCCGGGACTGGACCACTATTGCATGGCTCATGATTTATCGCATTGCCCGACTCTCCACACTGTACCTGATCATCGCGCTCGCATCCTTCTTGCTTCATTGAACTTTAACCTGGGAGTCTGATGAGTATCTTTTCTGCCCTTCGCAAACATACTTTTCTGCCATGGTTAGTAGGTGGGCTCCTGCTGGGTTTAAGCCTGGCGATTTTAGCCATCCTGGGTGGCGTATTCACGCGTGCAAGCGGACCTACGATACAGCGGGCTACCCCGCAGATCACCATCCTTGCCGCGCCCAGCGCTACCGTGACGGCCATGCCCAGCGACACGCCACAAACGCCCCCTGAACCCCCTACGGCGACACCGGTTTCGTCAAGCCTGGAGCAGATCAGCCCGGGTCAGTACATCGAGATCTTTGGCACCGGAGGGGATAATCTGCGGCTGCGGGCGGAACCCGGGCTGGATGCCACCATCGCTTTTCTAGGCGTTGAGAGTGAGGTCTTTGAAGTGCTCGAGGGTCCCGAGCAAGTGGATGGATACCTTTGGTGGTTCCTGCGCAATCCCTACAATATCGAAAAAACTGGTTGGGCTGCTTCGGTTTATCTCCGTCCGATTAGCTCTCCATGACTTGCAAGCCATGTCGACCTGAGCTAAGATCAGCGCCGTTTAGCTTGTCATGAAACCGATACAAATAAAAGCCTCGCGTTCTAAAGCAGTTCTTACGATCGAATGGTCTCCGGACTCAGCTTGCGACCTTTCTTTCTCGGACCTGCGTGCAGCCTGCCCTTGTGCAGATTGTCGTGGCACGCATGGTGCAACAAGGGATGAACCCTTATCCGATGGCCTGGAACTCACATTGAGATCCAACCAGGCGATTGAACTGGAGAGCATCACCCCGGTGGGGAACTATGCGATCCAGATCTCGTGGAAAGATGGGCATACACATGGTATTTACTCTTGGGATTATTTACGCGAGCTTTGTGACAGGCGAAAAGAGCGTGACAACGGGGGATCAAGATGAATAACGCACTCGACGAACTGCTCTCGCTGGCAGAGCGAACGTATGTGCGGATGGAAGCTGAGCAACTCATTGAAGAGTGCACGGAGCAGGGGGATTTGCAACCGTTCAATGAGTTATTGGAAGAGTTGGTCTTCGCAGGTTCGACCTCCCTGCTACTGATGCGTGAGATACTCGATGTAATTCGGGCAATGAAGGCCAACTTAAGTAAGCAGGGATTGGGTGTGCGCCAGGATCTCATGGATGCGATGGCCGAGTTTGGTATTCGGGTGCCGGAGCTTCTGGGTGCCGATGCGCCGGAGGCGTTTCGAAGGATATGCAGCGAAGAACTTCGACGCCAGGTGAACGATATGGCTCGTAACCTCGAGTATGAAGATAGCGCGCTGCTGGAAGAGATCTGCATCGAAGCGGGGGGACGTGTTACGACCATCGCTGGCAGGCTGGCGATCTTACGCCAAATGGAAGCATCTGTTATAGATTGGCTGAGTGGCTTAGCCTACGAAGCTGCCCACACGGTGACTCCGGAGCAATGGGCTTCCGACGGCTCCTACCTGCAATAGCAATACGTAATGAAAAGAATAAAGGCGCATCCAGATGCGCCTTTATTGATTCTGATGAGAGGCGGAAGGGCGTTTTTACAAGTAGTCTTTAAGATTGTGTTCGACGGCATAAGCGGCCGCCTCAGCTCGATTACGGACGTTGAGCTTGCTCAGGATACTGCTGACGTAATTACGCACCGTGCCTTCACCCAGGAATAGCATCTCGGCGATTTGCCGGTTTGTGCGGCCTTCAGAGACCAGCTGCAGGACATGCATCTCTTGCTGGGTTAGCTCAGCGAAAGCAGAAGCTTCTTCTTCCCGTGCTGCTTTCCGTACTTCCTGAAACACACGCTGGGTAACCGCTGGATCGAGGAGCGCTTCACCTCGTCCGATTGCCTCGATGGCATGGATCAGGTCGTCGCTGCCGATTTGTTTTAATACGTAACCTGAGGCCCCGGCACGAATGGCTGAGAACAGCATCTCATCTTCGGCGTAGGATGTCAGCATTATGACTTTGGTATCAGGATATTTTTCGGTGATCTCCTCACAAGCCTCAATCCCGGAACCGCCTTTCAAGCGAATATCCATTACCACAACATCAGGTTTGTTCGACTTTGTCCGTTCGATGGCCTCGCGCGCCGAAGCTGCTTCCGCGATGACTTCGAAGTCGGGGTGTTTATCCAGTAGTGCTCTCAAGCCGACACGAACCACTTCGTGGTCGTCGACCAAAAGAATCCTTTGTCTTGTCAAAATTATTCCTTTTCTTGAATTCGGGCTATGTTAGTACGATTTTAGCCGCCCGGGCAGTGGATAGCAAGAGTAGCTGAATGACCCACTTCTTTCGTGGCTCCTCTACTCACTTTCGACGGTAGTCTACGAACCGATAGCCTACACCGCGTTCCGTAAGAATGTATTTTGGATCCGAGGGATCGAGCTCCAGCTTTTGCCGCAGGTAATTGATATAGAGACGCAGGTAATGGGTCTCGTCCCGATATTCATAGCCCCAAACTTTAGCAAGCATTTGGTCATGCGGGACGACCCAACCAGCGTTCTGAACCAGGTGGTACAGCAACCGGTATTCCGTTGGCCTTAATTGGACCAACTGCCCATCAACCCAGATTTCACGTCGATCGAAATCCAAGCGAAGGCGATCATCCACTTCGATCACTTCGTGGGGGGTCTGCCCGGGCATCTCTGTTCGGCGCAAAACAGCGCGTACGCGACTGACAAGTTCACGCGGACTAAAAGGCTTGGTGACGTAGTCGTCAGCGCCCAATTCGAGCCCGCGCACTCGATCATCTTCTTCACCTTTCGCCGTGAGCATGATTACAGGAACGGTTGAGATCTCGCGCACCAGGCGAAGTGTGTCGAAACCATCCAGGTCAGGCATCATCACATCGAGCAAGATGAGATCAGGGAGCTGATCGCGCATTTTTTCCAGGGCTTGAGGTCCAGACGTGGCCTCATAGACCTCGAAACCATCATGCTCGAGATTTAACCTGATAAATTTGATCATCCTGGGCTCGTCATCGACGACCAGGATCCTTCTCCGCTGTGAGGGTGAATCGCCCATAAATGAATTATTCGCGCACGAAGCCGATCAGATCCTCGTCTTCGCGTGTGGGCAGAATTTCGATGAAATTGATGCGCCACATTGGCCAGATCACCGATGTCACGGTTTCCTGGAGGTAGGGAAGATCTTTCTCGTCGCGGCGTCGAGGGTTGTTTACCGTGATGATGTTATCTTGCGCTGAGGGCAGTTCGTCAACCTCACCCACGACTGCTTCCTCATTTGCCACATGAACGAGTACGGTATATGCCATACGACCTCACTATTTTCGAGATTGAGCGATGATTTGCAGGCGTAAACGGCCTAACTGCAAAATGTCACCATGGTTGATCGGCTCGGGTTCCTGAGCTGTGATCCGTTTTCCGTTGACAATTGTGCCATTTGAACTATCAAGGTCAACTACGTAGACGCCATCCGCTGCGATACGGAGCTCGGCATGCATGCGTGAGATCCCCGCATCATAAGCTTCATATTGATCCAGATCGACATCCGGTACCACAGCCTGGCCCTCGATCGATCGTCCCAGGGTGTAATTATCCCGACCTACCAGAGAGAGAAGCTGGCCACTACTGACAATTTTCAATCCCAGCAGAGCCCCTGTGGAGAGGTCCGGAGAATGCGGCATCGATGGCCTGGTGGCTTTCGCTTCATTACTGAGCTTATCGCGCGAAATCCCCATTGTGGGGACCTGCGTTGCCGTGATCAGGCGTGTTCCACACTCACTGCAGAAGAGCGTTCCCACAAATTCACGGTGCTTACAGGTGGGGCATTCGATCATGGTTCACTCGATGGCGACGTCAGTAATAACGCGCGGGTTCCATACTTCAATGTCTTCTCACCTTCCGTAGACAGCCTGCGTGAATGGGTTAACTGTACAGCCTCATTAAGGGCAGCCTTAGCCAGATCCTTTTCACCGGCAGCCAATAACTGCGTAGCTAAATTCTCCAACCGGCGAGCAGCTTGTGCAACCTGACCAAGCTCGGCTTCATGCCGGGCTTTCTCCTGCAATTTATACAGGGAAAGCAAGTTTAACGCTTGCCCAATTTGCTCTGGCGGTGGTTTCCCGTCAAGCTCATCGGTCAATTGCATTGTGATGGCGATAGGAACCTGTTTCTCTTCAGATGTACTTCCCAACAAAGTCCCGCTGAGCACCAGGTTTGCAAGAGTCACTTCCTCAAGCCCTAACAGAGGGTGGATGACGATCTCGAGGAGCAGTCGGATAAAGCCATCAGAAGGCAGATTCCCGAGCGTCATGGGCAGAGAATCACCCAGGGGCATCGGTTCAGGGACGAGACGGAATGCCGTGCGCAAATCAACAGATTGGCTAAAACTGTCATCGATGCGAATTTGAGAGGCCACGATTTGTGTAAGGTCATCGTAGATCCGGTTTAGCAAATCGGTGACGACTTTCGGGGAGTTCATGAAAATGACATTTCCCCCCGTGCGGGCAGCCATGTCGTCGAGCAAACGGTCGCTCCACTCGGATCCAATACCAACCCCGTTAATACTCACCCCTGATTGCGCAGCCTGATCGGCGAGTTCCAGGCATAGCTCCTCATCGCCATAAGTGCGACCATCCGTTAGCAGCACAAGGTGGTTGACACCGTCTTTCGCGAAACTACGATGGAGCTCATCCAGCCCCAGGGTCAAGCCCTGAGCAATCTCCGTCCCACCTCCGGCTTGTAGAAGGCTTAATCTGGCTCGGGCGGTACTGATTTCGCGGGCTTGATCGTGGGAGACGATCACTTCCGCCCGATCGTCGAAAGCCACGATAGATGCTGTGTCCGTTGCTTGCAGATCACGCAATATCGCCAGAACTGCGGAGCGCACTTGATCCATGCGAGCGCCACGCATTGAAGTCGAGCGGTCGATGACAATGGCCAAATTTACGGCTGGGCGGACTTCAGGTAGGTTTGCTGAGGGACGCAATTCAAGCATGGTGTAATGTACTTGCGGTTCGTTGATGCGCAGGAGTTTGTTTCGGCTTTGAAGGATGTTGATGTGAAAAGGCGAGTCTGCCGATAATTCATCTTCCCTCTCGGTCAACTCAATATCGTAAGCTGCGCGCGAGTCAGGATCGATCAATATTTCATAGGCCTTACCGACCTCAAGAAATAATTCGGTCTCACCTGGCGCTACATTTTTATCCGGGTGCAAGCGCTGGGCAGCTTCACGGTAAGCGCGTCGCAGTTGATCGGGAGTGGCGTTACGCGGAACACCGAGGAGTGTGTAGTAATCCTTTACCGGTGGCATCCTGTAGCCTCCCGCATCATGAGTCTCTGGGGAATTGGACGAGTACTACAGAGATATTATCTGGACCGCCGGCGAAATTAGCCGCCTGCACGAGCTGGTCGCAAGCAACTTGAGGATTGGGTGCCATCTTGATAATCTCGAGCATGGTTGGATCAGGCACAACGCCCCATAGACCATCCGAGCATATCAGTAAATAGCCTCCCATAGGGACAGGCATCGAGAAAACGTCGACCTCAAGGTTGGCGCCCTGGCCGATTGCCCGGTACAACACATTCCGCTGAGGATGGACGGCTGCCTCTTCTTCCGTGAGTTGACCCAGCTCGCGCAACCTTTCGACCAAAGAGTGGTCGCGTGTTATCACCTCTGGTTTCCCATCTTGGATAAAATAAGCGCGACTATCTCCCACATGTCCAATCGTGACCTGGTTTCCTACCAGGACTGCTGCTGTGAGCGTTGTTCCGCCGCCTGGTACCGTATCGACGACAGCCTGGTTGGCTTCTTCCAGCGCTTTTTTGAGCTGATCCTGGAGTGATTCGCCCTCGGTATCCTCATCTCCATCGAGTAGTTCAACTACGGTGTGTTCAGTGATCTTGCGAGCGACGGTACGGATGGTAACTGCACTGGCGACTTCACCTGCCCGGTGCCCGCCCATGCCATCCGCTACGAGAAATACACCAAAATCAGCGTGGGCATTGATACCCATCGTAAAACCGTTGAGCAATAAGAGAGCGTCCTCATTATGGCTGCGTTCGATTCCTATGGATTGGCTCGATCCCACGATGAGTCGGTCCTTTGGCGCCTCAAATCCTTCAAGATTCACATCATGAACCGCCAGTGTTTCTGGCGTGGGGGTGGGGGATCTCCGAGAGAACCGAGAGATAAAGCGAGTAAATATATTCATATTTGAATTGATTTTGATCCTTAAATGCCTGATTTAAATGATGAGTGCATAAACCTTATGGTCCATAGAGCCGATGATGATGGTGTTTTCAAACACGCAAGGGGTGCCAGTGATCGGACCGCTTGTATGGAATCTCCAGCGCAACCGGCCGGTATTAAAATCAAGGCAGTACAGCGAACCGTCCACGGAGCCGCAGTACACAGATCCTTCATGGACTACGGGAGACCCGGTGACCTGGTGATCGGTTTCGTAGCGCCACGATTCACGCATGTGCTTGGCATCAATGGCGTAGATATTGTTGTCGCCACAGCCGATAAACAACTTGCCTTCGGAGTAAGCCGGCGATGAGATCGTTGCGCCTCCAAGCCGGAAGCGAGACACCTGAAAACCACTCTCGGCCTCAAGCGCATAGAGCGTCCAATCGCGAGATCCGAAGTAAATCATCCCCTCCACCATAATGGGGGATGAGGTAACCGCGCGTTTTGTCTTCTTGCGCCACTTCAGCTCGCTCTTGAAATCGTAGCAATAGAAATCTCCGCTCTCACATCCAAAATAAACCCGCTCTTCTTCCACGAGAGGGGTGCCCCAGATCGGGGCAGTCGCGTCAGCGCGCCAAGCCCGTCGGCCTGTCGTCTGGTTGATGACGTGCAAGCGGGTATCATCAGACCCGATGAAGACGTGTCCGTCGGATAGCGCCGGTGAAGAACGGATGGGGCCCTCTGCATAATATGACCAAAGCATGCTGCCCCGGGTCTGGCTGACGGCGTAAAGGCGGTGGTCCTCGGAGCCTACGAAAATGGCACCATTCTCGGCTGCTGGACGACCCGCGATACCTCCTTCTGTGGCAAATTTCCACAAGAAAGCACCAGATTCTGCGTTGAGTGCATACAGGTTATTGTCGTAGCATCCAACATAGACCTGTCCTTCGAAGATGAGTGGGCTTCCCCGCACCTCATCCTCACACTCAAAAGCCCACACCTCTTTGACGCTATCGGTCTGTGAGATGACTGCAGCGATGGAGGGCTGGCTGAGCAGACCTGTGCGCTTGGCGGTGGTGATCAGCGCTTCCTTCATGAGCATGGCTGATGGATAACGGTCCTTGGGGTCGTAGGCAAGAGAGCTTTCAATCAGCTGCTCGAGCTCCGGTGATACCAGGGGGTTGATAGAGCGAATCGGACGTTCCTGGAAGGAGAAAGGTGCTTCTACGCGAGGATCCCTTTTAGTCAATAAGTGGTGCATGGTTGCGCCCAATGCATAGACGTCACCTGTCGGAGAGGCTTCGCCGCGATACTGCTCGGGCGGTGAATAGCCCTCGGTGCCAATCATCGTGCCCTTTTCGCCGGGCTGGAAATGGCGCGCGATCCCAAAATCGATCAAGCGTACATG
>JBFFMI010000091.1:0-10866 GCA_041554155.1 Anaerolineales bacterium | reverse complement strand
TTCGATTCTCTGCAACAAAGCTTTCCCAGATTAGATATCTTGATCAACTCAGCAGCCATCATGCAGCGCATCCCATTGCAGGATGTAACACCTGACGACTGGTCCCGCACCATGGACCTAAACCTGCGCGCCGTAAGCTTTTGCACCCAGTCCGCCGTTAAACTCATGGGAAGCGCTGGTGGGGTTGTGATCAATATCTCCGACATCGCCGGGCTTCAACCCTGGGTTGATTTCCCGGTGCATTCAATCAGCAAAGCCGGCGTTGAGATGCTCACCAAAGTCGCTGCGCTCTCCTATGCACCTTCTATTCGTGTCAACGCCGTCGCTCCCGGGCCCATACTAAAACCAGAGCAAATGAGTGATGCTCGATGGGAAGAGATCGGTGCAGAACTGCCACTGGGTCAGCCGGGTGATCCAGCGGACGTATGCGAAGCGATCATCTTTTTAATAAAGAATGACTTCATCACCGGGGAAACGCTTGCTGTCGATGGCGGGAACCAGCTCATTTAGCCAAAGGACCGATCGATGGATAAAGATCGCTTGATAAGACGCTTATCCGATGAAGGCGAGAAAGTCGTCCATTTTTTACAAACGCTTGGTGAAGATACATGGCAGGCCGAAATTTATACAGATGGTGAAGTTTGGAAGGTTCACCAGATCCTGGCTCATTTCGTTTCCGTTGAGCGAGCTTTTCAATGGCTCACCGCTGATATCGTTTCGGGTGGACGTGGCACACCGAATGATTTCGATCTCGACCGCTTTAATCACGAACAGGTTGCTCAGCTCCAGGAATCCTCGCGAGCTGAGCTCATAGAAGCCTTCAAAAGCGAACGGGCAGCAACAATGGGTCAGGTATCCATTTATTCGGCTGATGATCTGGCCAAAATAGGCAATCACCCCTGGTTCGGCCAGGTTAGCGTGAGTAAGTTGCTCAAACTCTTGTATCGCCACAACCAACTACATCTGCGCGATATCCGCCGTTATCGGTCGGGCTCCTCGGGAACATCGTAACCGCATACCTCCGCGCGCCTGAAAAAATGCATATGTTGAGCTGCCGCTCTCTCGGAACACATGGTTTTCTAAGGGAGGGTAAAATTGTAGATACTTGCCAGTCAGATTTGATACGATGGTTTTCACGAGGTTGATATTTTGATGCGATTTGAGGGGATCCCAGATCTAATCATAGAAGCGATCCAGCAACAGTCTGATGGCCAAGAGATAGCCAGTCAGTTGCTGTCCTTCGACGATCACCTGCTAAGACGATTTGGCGAGCTTCAGTTGATCGAAAGGAACACGAACAAGCTCGAAAGCCTCTCTGTTCGTGGAATGGCGGACGAAATATGGTTTTTACTTGAGGGTGCTGTGGAATGCACTGCCCGAGATCTTCGCTCCGGATCCCCTGGCGCGGGTAATCAAATACAGTTTGAGCTATCAGAACCTACCCGGGTTATGGTCCCATTTGGCGTGGCTTTTGGATGGAGGACAATCGGGCAGCCAGCACTCATGCTCCGCTGTGCAACGCATGCTCAAAATACCGACTCCGATGATAAAGAGATCCCGCTGGAAGGTGAGGCATGAGGCTCTCCCGGCGACAGATCTCGCTCTTCATCCGTCTCAGCCGGCCACATTTCCTTCTTGGGGGCCTGTTGCTGTACGCGCTCGGTGTTTCTATCGCCTCCTACCTGGGCAATCCTGTTAACTTTGTTGTCTACATTCTTGGACAGGGTATCGTCATCAGTATCCAATTGATGACTCACTATCTCAATGAATATTACGACGCACTTACAGACCAGGTAAATGAGAATCGCACGCTCTTTTCTGGTGGTAGTGGTGCGCTTGGACCCGATGGATTGCCGCGCGCCACAGCGTTATACGCAGGCATCGGTGCCATGACCTTAGCAGCGACCTTCACAGGCATCCTCCTTACAGTAAATACAGCACCCTTACTGGCCTGGCTCATCCTGATCCTGGCTTTCGTTGGCGCCTACAGCTATAGTGCCCCTCCCCTGAAGCTGATCCATTCCGGGTACGGCGAACTGCTCGCGTCCTTCGTTGTCGCTGGGCTCCTGCCAGCCTTCGCTTTCAGCCTGCAAACCGGCGAATTACACCGTCTGATTTTCATGACGACCATTCCCTTGATCGCCCTGCACTTCGCCATGATCATCGCCTTTGAGTTGCCAGATTACGCTAGCGATCTCAAGTTCAGCAAACGTACGCTAATGGTCCGGGTAGGCTGGCAGTCTGCCATGCGTTTCCATGACTATGCCATCATTTTCGCCGGGCTTGCTTTTCTTGGTGCCTATTTAAGCGGTTTACCATGGCGGGTAAGCCTTGGTACGCTTATCGCCTTGCCTCTTGGTATAGCCCAGATCTGGCAGATGAACCGCATCAAACGCGGCGGATCACCCAATTGGAACATCCTCGCCTGGAGCGCCTTGCTCTTATTCGGTCTCACTGCTTACCTGGAGTGGATGGGGTACATCTTCAGCTAATATGCCAGAATTTCTTCAGCTTATCCCGGTGGCGGAAGCATTAAGTCGGTTTCTAGCCCACCTCCCAGAAACTACTCAGCTTGAAACTGAGGAGGTTGCCACATCGGAAGCCCTTGACCGAGTTTTGGCTCAAGCGATCCCCGCCCCACATCCGCTCCCAGAATTCGCGCGCTCGACGGTTGATGGATATGCCGTCAAAGCCGCCGATACTCATGGGGCCTCCTCCAGTCTTCCCGCCTATCTGAAACAGATCGGCGAGATCCGTATGGGTCAGGTGGCAAAACAAGCGGTTGAAGTTGGCCAGGCGATCACCATTCATACCGGTGCGATGCTGCCACCCGGTGCCGATGCTGTGGTCATGCTGGAGGATACTCAGCAGGTAGCAGGCGATGAGGTTGAAATCTATCGCCCGGTTGGGGTAGGAGAAAACGTCATTGAGATCGCTGAAGATGTAGCAAAAGACGAGATTGTGATCCAGGCCGGCAAGCGAATCAGGTCACAGGAAATTGGCGGATTGCTTGCCTTGGGATTCACGCAGGTTCACGTATATCGACAACCACGCGTGGGCATCATCTCAACTGGAGACGAGGTCGTATCCCCGGATGAGAAACCTGAGCTAGCCCAGGTCCGGGATATTAACAGCTACACCCTTCAGAGCGTCGTCAATCGCCATGGTGGCGAAGCGATCTTGCATGGCATTGTCCAGGACTCACTCGACACACTCCAGGTGGCCGTGAACACCGCCTATACCCAGGACGATCTGATTGTTGTGACTGCTGGTTCCTCCGTGAGCGCCCGTGATCTGACGGCACAGGCCTTCGCCGCGCTTGGTAAACCGGGGATCATCATCCACGGGATCGCGGTCAAACCAGGAAAACCGACCATCCTGGCTGTCGCTGATGCTACCCCTGCTGTAGGTTTACCTGGAAACCCCGTGAGCGCCCTGGTAGTTGGGTCGCTCGTCTTACCTGCGATTCTGGATCGTCTCTATGGCCTGCCCGCAGCACTTCCCAAGGCTCATCTCCACGCGAAACTTACGGCTAACCTGCCTTCACAAGCAGGGCGGGATGATTTCCACCCGGTACATGTCTGGGAAGATGAGTCCGGCCTACATGCTGATCCAATCTACGGCCGCTCAAACCTTATCTTCACCCTCGTTAGAGCCAATGGCCTGGTGACGATCCCTGCCGATTCCACCGGCTACTCGGCAGGCTCTACAGTCGTGGTGCTGCCCTTCTGAACGGGTTCCTCGCGATGGATCGATGATGAAATTCATGAACGCCGAATGCATAAACCATGTCGACTAAATCTAGCCCAACCCCCTACCTGGAGGATATCCCAAGAGAAGAAGCCTGGGCACGTTTTGCGTCGGCTCTGAAGCAGGTCGGAAAATTCCAGCGCCTGGAGCCTGAAACTGTCTCCCTGGAGCATGCCCTCGGGCGCGTGACAGCTGACCCGGTGTGGGCTCGCCGATCTTCCCCTCATTACCACGCTGCGGCGATGGATGGCTATGCGATCAAATCACAAATGACCGCGGGTGTGAGCGATCGTAATCCAATGCAGTTATCACTCGGGGTCGACTGTGCGTATGTGGACACCGGGGATGCGTTGCCGGACTGGAGTGATGCCGTCTTACCCGTAGAGCTGGTGGAGAAACTTAACGCGGAAGGTGCTATCCGCATTTTCCAAGCCGTACCACCATGGCACAATGTGCGGCCGATGGGAGAAGACATCGTCACCACCGAGTTGATCCTCCCGGCTGGCCATACAATTCGGGCCATTGACCTGGGTGCAATCGCTGCCGCTGGACATGCGGTCGTACAAGTCGTGCGCAGACCGAGGGTCGCGGTCATTCCGACCGGATCGGAACTCATCCCCACTGATCAAGATCCCCAGCCCGGTCAGATCCCTGAGTTCAACTCGCTCATGCTCGGAGCACAGGTTGAAAGTTGGGGTGGTGTGTGCACACGTTGGCCGATAATCCCCGATGAACTCGATTCAATCCTGGGTGCGATTAAACAGGCTGCTGATGATCATGACCTGATCCTTGTCAATGCGGGTTCCTCTGCAGGATCCGAAGACTATACTGCAGATGCCATCGCCTCTCTCGGTCAGGTACTCGTTCATGGTGTCGCCGTTCGGCCAGGCCACCCGGTGATCCTTGGATTGATCAAGCCAAAGGGCAAAGCTCAAAAAGGCACGGAAATCATCCCTGCGATCGGAGTTCCCGGCTATCCTGTATCGGCAGCTCTCACAGCGGACATCTTTATCCAGCCGCTTATTCGGCTGTGGTTAGGTTTGAGCCCCCTGACGCCTGTGACCATGGAAGCAACCCTCACTCGCAAGCTGCACAGCAGCGCAGGGGATGAGGACCACGTCCGGGTGACGGTTGGGAAGGTCGCAGGACGATGGGTTGCAACGCCGCTCTCACGTGGGGCGGGCGTTATCAGCTCGCTTGTTCGTGCTGATGGCATCCTCATTGTCCCTGCTGGCTCTCAGGGCATTCAGGTGGGTGAGCTTGTCTCTATTAACCTGTTGCGAGGCAGGGAAGAGCTTGAAAATACGATCCTTGCACTGGGATCTCACGATCTAACGCTCGACTTGCTGGCCCAGTTTCTCGCCCGGCATGGTCGTCGTCTGAGTTCGAACAACATCGGCAGCGTAGGTGGATTGATTGCGCTCGAACGTGGGGAAGCCCATTTGGGTGGCTGCCACCTGCTGGACCCAGAAACCGGGGAATACAACGTGGCGTACGTGCGCAAGTATCTACCTGACACCCCGATCTCACTGCTCACCCTTGTCCTGCGCGAGCAAGGTCTCATTGTTCAGCGTGGTAATCCATTGGGCATCAGCGGCCTTGCGGATCTCCAGCGAGAAGATCTTCGCATTGTCAACCGTCAGAAAGGCAGTGGCACACGGTTGCTCCTGGACCACCTGCTCCGGACGGCCGAAATCTCACCTGAGACCATCCGTGGCTATTCGCACGAGGAGTACACCCACCTGACCGTCGCATCGGCGATCGCATCAGGGAAGGTGGACTGCGGAATGGGTATTCGTGCGGCCGCATCTGCACTCGATCTCGGCTTTATCCCACTCGAATCGGAGCGTTACGATCTAGCCATCCCTACAGCACTTCTCACTTCTGCACTGCTGGATCCTCTGATCACGGTTCTGGGAGATCAGGATTTCCAGCGAGCGGTGGAAGCTCTAGACGGATACGATGCGAGCCCGATGGGCGAAATCCATTCAGTCGAGGTATAAGCGATGTGGTTGGTCGCCCCCAATAAGGAGAAGCGTATGAACTTACCCAAGGCCGGAGAAAAGGCACCCGATTTCGAAGCGCTGACGGACAGCGGAGGATCCATCAAGCTTTCAGACTTCCTGGGTAAAGATGTCGTGCTCTATTTTTACCCACGAGCAGATACACCGGGTTGCACAAAGGAAGCCTGTGGATTCCGCGATGACTTCAGCGCTTATCAGAAGAAAGGCGTTGTCGTGCTGGGGGTCAGCCCCGATACCGTGAAGAAACAATCCAATTTCAAACATAAATTCGAATTACCCTTCACATTGATCGCCGATGACGACCATAAGGTAAGTGAACTATTTGGTGTCTGGGGATTAAAGAAATTCATGGGAAGAGAGTATGAAGGTGTCCATCGGATCACCTTCCTCATCGATAAAAAAGGCGTGATTCGGGAGGTATTTGAGAAGGTCAAACCCGATCTTCATAGTGCAGAAATCCTGGCTGCACTCGAGGGTTGACCAGCAGATCAGAAATTCTATGACCAACGGGCTATGGTAGACTGCCCCCCTACAATTTTAAAATCCTTTTGTCGTCACGTGGCTTAGCGCCAATGTCGCGACCGCCCCCGGGCTTGCCCCCCTCAGGTCCGGGGGTGCTTCATTTATGCAGACTGCACCACACCTGCCTCTCGTATTTTTATGGAAATGCCCGATGGATCTACAAGGTTAACGATCCCCCCATCCCGACCAAAAGCAACCCGATTTTCCGACAACACAGCTGTCAGAGCATCAAGTGCAATTTTGTCGGGAAACACTATTTCGAAGCTCTCCATGCCCTGCATATCGATGCCGTTCCTTGGACCCCCAGCGCTGGCCCAGGTATTCAAGCCAATATGATGATGGTAGCCACCTGCTGAGTAGAATGCAGCAGACTGGCCGTACATGCCCATGGAATCAAAACCAAGGATATCTCCATAAAATCTCATGGCTTCGAGAAGATTTACTACCTGAAGATGGATATGACCGATCTTTGTCCCGGGTGAAAGTACAGGTGCACGATTTTCATTGCCACCCTGTATTGCAAGCAGCGAGTCAATATCCAATGCCACGGTGCCTATGCGAACTTTGCCGCCTTCCCATTTCCATGTCTCACGCGGTCGATCTGCGTAAATCTCAATCCCATTACCTTCCGGGTCCGCAAGATAGATCGCCTCGCTCACGAAGTGATCGGCAACACCCTGCAAGGGATAATTATCCCTGAGCAACCGATGAAGGGCATGTGCCAGGTTTTCACGCCCGGGTGTTAGGAATGCGAAATGGTAGAGACCGGCTGCATTCGCCGGACGTGCAAGCGCCTGCGCATGCTGCTCGAGCACCAGCAATGGCTGAATCGAATCGTATCCAAGCACAGCACTGTCATCATGACTGACCAGAAGCTCGAGGCCCAGAAACCCATGGTAAAAACCTAGCATCTGCTTCAGATCACGCACCCGCAGTTTCACAGCGCCGATGCTCAGGTCCTCGGGGATTTGATATTTATCCGCGCTCATACAACTCGTGCCTGTGGTGTACCGGTAATTTCCTCATATGCGAATAAAGTCCTCTATCGCGTGGCCCGGACAATCAACGGCTATTCCGGCAACCAGATTTGGACAGCCCCGTTCTCAAGACCGATGCCGAATCCCAAACCACCATCCATGAAAGCAACACCGGCCAGGTTGGTAGTCAATGTGTTCCCAAGTGGAATTTGCCAATCCATTTGAATGGCATCTCCCACGCGCTGGAAAGCGCCAAGTACTTCATAATTTAGATCTGGCACAAGTACTTCCATCAGCCGATCGCCGTCAAAATCCCCGGTGAGGGCCATATCAAGGTTGCCCGATCCAATCTTGTGCGTGCTTACACCAGGTATCTCAGCGGTTACGTTGAGCCGATCCCCTTCCCAGGCGAAGAACTGCAGCACTCCACCGATGTGCGGT
The DNA here is from genome assembly GCA_041554155.1 of Anaerolineales bacterium. GTDB lineage: Bacteria > Chloroflexota > Anaerolineae > Anaerolineales > E44-bin32 > E44-bin32. The sequence goes on along the minus strand of JBFFMI010000091.1, from coordinate 3,152 downwards.
GTCAGTACCGCTGTGATTTCATGTGTACCCTCGCCCAGGTAATCTACTGCCGAGACCTGATGGCGCCAGCGGTAGGAGCGGCCAATGGCATCCGAGCGCGCCAGCATTTCCCCTGTCTCACTGAAGATCGCGAGATAAGCTCCCAGGTCTTGATCGCTCACTGTCACCAGGATCTCGCGTACCTCATCACCATTAAGATCGACCCATATGGGACTGACTCCTTCAATGACTTCATATTCTTCAAGCATAATTTCGGTCAGGATCTTAAGTGAAGGGTTGGTTTGCAACAGCAAGATACTACCGGCTTCTATCGAGTCACCCAGCACCCCATGGGCATAGCGCGTCGTCCTTCGTCCAAGCATAAGGATACGATCGTACTCGTCAACCAGCAGCCGCGCGTCCGGTATAGCTTCGACCGCTAGGCGCTCACCCTTTTGCGCATCGTGGATTACCAGATCGCCTTTTTCATCGATATACGCCACACGCCCGCTAGACGGGAGGTACACCGGGGGTGAAGGGGCTGATGCTTCCGGATCAGTTGACTGCAGCAAGTGCAACCGGAAACCATCGGTGTAGATCGTCGGTTGTGTGCCAGCGGGTAACCGATCGAGCTCATGCTTGATGAACTGAACGTCTCTATCAATGACTTCAAAAAACTGGAATTCACCACTATCAGCAACCGCGAGCCATCCGGTCCCCGCATTGATTTCCACACCCAACAGCCAGGTTGGCTGAAAGGGGAGTAGCAGCTCAATAGGGCTCCCCCAATCCAGTGATGTGCTGCCGGCCACGAAATGGTTGCCGTTTTCGTTGATATATCCCACTTGTATTTGCTGGGGGTTTTGCCCACTCTCCGCTGGCTGCGGACTGATGAGCGTTGGGATGGTCACAACGGTTGTTGCCTGCAGCCCTGGTTCTTGTGCAGCACTATCGCGTAGTGAGTCGGGTTGGCAACCCGTGCTGAATCCGGTAAGCACCCATGCACCTATAAAAAGCAAGCGCCTTGAAAATATGCTTCGGTTATTGAACGTCATTTCGTTGCGGCCAGCCTTACTGCTAGGATCATCCTACATTGTATCCGCCTTGAGCGCAGAGAATTGTGATCAATAACCCTATAATGTAAGCTCACCAAGGTGAGAAATTCTTCCACAAGTACAGACGATGGTCGCAGTCGATTATTGATTCATTTGAGAGTCATCCATGTCGAATACGTTTCGCGTTAGGCACGTGGCAAAGGATAGGGATCGCAAGGCGTTTCTGCGTTTTCCATATAAGCTCTACCGTGGAGATCCCAACTGGATTCCGAGGCTATGGCCGGAACAGCTCGCATGGCTACGGCGCCAACATGGCTTTTTCGAGCACGCCCAGGCTGATTGGTACCTGCTCGAGGAGCAAAAAGATACTCTGGGCACGATCGGCCTCGCCGTCGATCAGCAATCCAACCAGCACCTCCAACGACAGGATGCCATTTTTGGATTTATTGAGTTTATCGAAGATCGTATGGTATTCGACGCGCTCATGGACCTTGCCAAACAATGGGCACGAGACCATAACTGTACCCACCTCCACGGTCCACGCAGTTTTACCGGGAATGACTTCCCCGGCTTTCTTCTTGGCAGGTTTGACACGCAGGCGGCACTTTATGAAGGGCACACCCCACCCTATTATGCCGAGTTCGCAAATGCAGCCGAGTGGCCTACCATTGCGGATACCCTGGCTTACCGTGGGGTTCGGGCTGATTACGGGCCGCATCTTGAGGGCCTGCCATCGAAACTATTCCGTGTCGCAGAGCGTGCTGCGCGAAATCGTCGTGTGGATGTCCGGCCTGCGGAATTGGAAAACTTCGAACGAGAATTCAAGATTGTCGTCCGATTGTACAACCGAGCACTGGGTCAATTGCGAGATTTCGTACCAACCACCGATGCCCAGTTCCGAGAATTTGCCGAAAGCCTCAAACCGGTCCTGCAAGAAGATATGGTTTTATTTGCGATGGTTGACGGCAAGGAAGTTGGTTTCAGCCTTGCACTACCCAATCTGGCGGAAGCTTTCGCCAAAGCGGGTGGGTTACGTTATCCGTGGAATTACCTGCAGCTCTGGTGGCAGGCGCCTCGTATTAACAGTGCCTCCTTCAAGATATTAGCTATTGATCCTGACTATTGGGGCCTGGGGCTGGAGGCTCTGATGTTTATGCGCATGATTGAAGCCTTCGAGCGCCGTGGGTATGATTGGATCGATGGTAGCCTGACCGGAGGGGATAATCCCTACACGAATAAGCTCGCAACCCGCTTCGGTCTGGAAGTTTACAAGCGCTACAGGCTCTATCGCATACCTGTGTAGCGATTCCTAAAGTGGCAACGAACGAACTAGAATACTCCTGCCATGCTCTCAAGATAGCCAGTTAACTCGACAAATCCTACACCCGTTATGGGGATACCATTTGCGGCCCCCTCCACCCTGACAGAGCCCTCCCAGTAGATGAAACTGACCAGCATTTCCTGCTCATTAAAGTTTGGCGTGATTTCCAACTCAAGTGCTTCACCCGGGATCGAGACCCTCCACTGACTGGGATAGCTTGCACCCGTTTCCGGGCTGATCCAATATTCGCCCACCTCGATAGAGAAATCGTCCAGAGCAAGATGGCTTAGCGAACCGTCTGCCCGGATCAAGGTCCCGGCGGATGCGGACTCCAATGCACCATCATCACGCCGCAATACATAGAGCATCAGCTCTTGCTGATTATCGAGCTGTAGGCTGTACCAATCCCAGCCAACGACCCCCTCTTCTAAGGCGGCGGTACTCCACTCATGATCGAACCAGCTCGTCCCACTCACCTGGTAGGTTTCACCCCCAATGTCCAGGCTACCGGTGGTTTCCATACGTGTGTAACTTAGATAGTATGAGGCGTGGCCAACCTCAGCGCTCTTCGGGCTTACCCCACCATCGCCATGAATGACCAGCGGTTTTACGGCAAGGAGCTCTAAGTTCAACGCCAGATCCCCCTCCACCGCAGTTAACGCGACCCGGCTGGCATCATCATTCAGTGCTCGAATGCGCCAATTTTCTAGGAAGACTTCATACGGTTGCCCGCTAGCGCCAGCGAGGCCCAGAGCACCCCGGCTGAACCTTTCGGCGAAGTGGTGCTCTTCTCGATC
>JBFFMI010000090.1:0-10998 GCA_041554155.1 Anaerolineales bacterium | reverse complement strand
TGGGCTGGATGGTTTTATCAAGGGTCTTGAAGGTGGGCTCGAACTTCAGCGCGAAGCGATATTCAGCCCAACCTGTACGATCTGCGGATTAACATCCGGGTACCAGGGTCCCGGGACAAAGACCGTCCTGCCCGCCCGCGCCAGCGCCAAAGTTGATTTTCGTCTGGTGCCGGATCAAGACCCTGAGGAGGTCGTTTTGCAATTGCGCGATCATCTGGATGCAGAAGGATTCTCCGATATCGAGATCACCTACCTCGGAGGGGAAGCACCGGCCCGCACTGATCTCGATGATCCCTTCCTTAACATGGTGGTGGAAACCGCCAGAGAAGTCTACGGGGTGCCGCAGCGGATTGAACCGATGTCCGGTGGTTCTGGACCCAACCATCCTTTTATTCATGACCTTGGCTTGCCGATTGCTTCTGCCGGGCTTGGCTATCCTGAGGGCAATGTGCATGCACCAAACGAGAACATCCGTATCGATCTCTTCGAAAAGGCGGTTAAACATTCCGCCCGAATCATTCAGGGTTTCATAGGAATGAGTTAGGCAATCACAGATTTTTCGGGACCCCCTTAAACGCTCTGGACGACGAAAAGCGGTTCAGCTTGATAGCCACCGGTGGATGGGCTATAATCCCCCCCACGTCGGGGCGTAGCGCAGCCCGGTAGCGCACTTGCATGGGGTGCAAGGGGTCGGCGGTTCAAATCCGCCCGCCCCGACCATAGATCGCCATCGGTGATGGCGGTCTTTTGCTTAATCGGGCAAAATCAGTTTTATGACATGGCTTCGTAATTTTCTTAGCACCAGCCTGACTCTCAAAAGTATCCTCACGGGGTCTCTATTTCTTCTATTCGCTTGTGCGCGAGGCGCCCCGGAAATACCTATTCCCGAGCAGCGCTACCTCCTGCCGGAAAACCAAAGTCTCATGGTCGACCTGCCAGATGTGGAGCTGGTGATTAAGGGCCATGCTGAGCCCAACATCTGGCTCACCGGCACTACCGTTTCGGAGGACCCTGCCTTACGGTTTCAATCGGATGAGGCGGGCAATCGCACGAGTTTGACATCCACACAGACCCGGCTTCCAAATACACGGCTGGTGCTAAGCATCCCGAACGGGACTACAATTGAAATTCAGCAGCGCTCGGGCGCGATAACGATTCGAGATTTTAGCGGACACCTCTCGATTGAGACCACATCCGCCCCCATTCAAATCGATGGATTTCAAGGGCAAGCGCATGCCCTCACCCGGCGTGGCTGGATTGAAATCAGCGCGAGCCAGGGCCAGATCGATGCACTCGCTGAAGCCGATGATATTCGCTTTAGCCAGGTGCGCGGGGCGCTAACCGGCACCAACATCATGGGAGATATCACCTTCGAGGGTGTTGTTGGTAGCGGCGACTCGGTCCGCCTGGAGACCGATCATGGAGGGGTGATGGTAGCCTTAGATAGGGATAGCAGCACAGAACTTCTCTTGCAGAGTGCTGGTGGGCGGATCGTGTGCACCCTGCCGGGGTTAAGTGGTGCATCCAGCAGCTGCCGGGGATCCTTCGGAGCAGGAGCAGGAACGCTCTGGATCCGGACGGTCAGCGGCCCAATCCGAATCGAGTCCCTGGACTTACCAGGTTGAAATACCAGTCACTTCATACGCACCCATAGGAACAGGCAAAGATAATCACGATGAAAGCAGTGCGGTACCTTGGACCCGGCAATTTAGAACTTATCGATGATCTGCCCGTCCCACACGCTGGCGAAGGTGAGCTCATCGTGCGCGTTCTCGTAGCTGCCACCTGTGGTACCGACGTTAAGACCTTTAAGCGTGGTCATCCCAAATTCAAACCCCCCTCACCCTTTGGCCATGAGTTCACAGGAGAGATAGTGGAGGTTGGCCGGAACGTCAAGAACTTCCAGGTGGGGATGCGGGTGACATCGAACGTCTTCGCACCCTGTGGAAAGTGCTTCCTTTGTAAGATGGGCCAGAGCAACCTCTGTGAAGACATGATTTATAACCTTGGCGCTTATGCCGAATTTCTACGCATCCCACAAAACATCGTGCGCTTCAATACCTTCGAGCTCCCGCAAGCATTTCCCGCTGCCCAGGCAGCCGTTCTTGAACCCCTCGTATCCGTCGTTCACGCACAGGAGCGTTTGGCGATCCAACCAGGCGAGAGCGTGATCATCCTGGGAGCTGGTGGCCCGATCGGATTAATGCACCTTCAGATGGCCATCCGCTCCGGCGCCGGGCAGGTGATCGCCGTCGATCTGAGCCCGGAACGGCTCGAGATCGCTGGGAAACTGGGCGCTACGGCCTGTCTTAAGGCACCCGACCCATCCTTACACGAGCACATCCAGGATCTTACCCAGGGGCGCGGCGTCGACGCCGCAATCGAATGTGCCGGCACTGCAGAAACCTGGCGCCAGGCGGTTGATCTTGTGCGCCTGGGTGGGCGGGTGCTTTGGTTCGGTGGCTTGCCAGCGGGGACTGCCATAGCGCTCGACACCCATAAAATTCACTATGGCGAGCTCACGCTGATGGGCACCCATGGCGGCACCCCTCTGGATGCCTTGCGAGCGTTTGAGCTCATCACTTCTGGTGTCATCAATACAGAAATTCTTATCTCCGATGAAGTCGGCCTGGATCGAGTCGAGCAGGCTCTCGAGCGTATGAGTCGCGGAGAAGTGATCAAAGTCGCCATCAACCCTGCTCTCTGAACCAGAATCATCAAGCCATCAATACCCCGACAAGCCGCCTGGCCAGAGCACCCAGGCAAACCCACTAATTTGGGATAAATACTCTCGTATTTGTCACGCTTGACGCCACTTCACCATCCATGCTAGGCTGTTCACAGTTGTGCATTTGCGTTCACTTATGTGAATTACGCCTTGGAGGGCTAGCTTGCCTGAGACCGTGATGACCCCGAGGGAACGGGTTCGTAAGGCGTTGAACCACCAGGAACCGGATCGGGTACCGGTTGCCCTGGGAGGATCGGCTCAGCACCTGGCCGAACAACGCTACGTCATCCTGCGTGATCACTTTGGACTCGAAGATATCCCCAGACGTACCCTGGTAGGTTTCTACACCACCCCGGATTACAACCCGGTGCTGGATGGCCTTGGCACCGATATCCGCTATCTACACATTCGGCCTCCCGCCGGCTTCCCCGAGAATTCCCTGCTAGATAAAGATCAATTTGAAGAATTCACAGATGAATGGGGGTTAACCCACAGGTTTTCAACGGGTTACTATGAACTCGCAGGGATGCCCTTAATGGAAAGCTTCACCAAGCAGGGCATCGAAGCCTTCCCCTGGCCGGATCCCTACGATCCGACCCGTGTGGCTGGTGTCGCTGAAGAAGCAGAGCGGCTCTTTGAGCAAACGGAGTACGCGCTTGCGCTCCACCGCCCGGTCTATGGGAATCTTTGGGAGATGGCCAAGTTGCTGCTCGGTATGGAGAAGGCCTTAATGGCCACCTTGCTCGAGCCAGAGATGCTCGAGCGCCTTTTCTGGAAACTTGCAGAAGTCCAGTTTGGGTTCTACGAGGTGATGCTGGATATCGTTGGACCCTACATCGAATATGTGGAAATGGCGGAGGACCTGGGTACAAACCTGGGTCCCATTTTTTCACCTGACTTCTATCGGGACGTGATGAAGCCGATCCATATCGACTTCATCAAACAGCTCAAAGCCAAGGCACCGGGAGTCAAGGTCTTACTCCATAATGACGGGGCGATCAGAGATTTCTTGCCCGATCTGATCGAGGCGGGGTTCGACATCCTCAACCCGATCGAATCCCATCTCCCAGGTATGGATCCAGCGGAGTTGAAACGCGATTTCGGGGATGCCCTCGTCTTCCAGGGCGGAGTCAATGTTAAGGAAATCTTGCCCAAGGGCACCGAGGCAGAGATCCGTGCTGAAGTGCGGAGACGGATAGAAGAGATGGGCTCCGGGGGCGGCTATATCCTCGGACCAACGCATAATCTAAGCAACGACATACCGCTTGAAAACATCCTAACTTTCTTTAAAGCAGGATTGGAGTTGGGTAACTACCCGCTTTAATTCGAAACGAGAGACATCCATGCTGCTGGCACAATTGCGTGAAGAGGTACTCCATACAGCCCAAGCGTTGAAAGAATATGGCCTGGTGTGGATGGCGGGCGGAACGGTATGCGCTCGAGATCCCAATACTGGCTATGTGGTTGTGACGCCGAGCGGTTTAGATTATGCCGATCTCGATCCAGCTGAGATGATCGTCACTGATATGGAGATGAACGTCATCGAGGGTTCATATCGCCCCTCGGTAGCGCTAAATCTCTGGACGGCCATCTTACACGCCCGGCCGGACGCAAATGCCATCGTGCATACCCACTCCACGCATGCGACTGCGTTCTCGGTAACCGGGCAGGCCTTACCCATGGTGACAGAAACGATGGCCGATTGGTTCGGTGGTTCCGTTGGTGTCGCCCCTTATATGCACGTGGAGGATCCCCAGTTCGCATCCAAACCTGTCGAAGTCCTGGGCCAGGGCTTTGCCGTCCTACTCGGTCGTCATGGCCCGATCACGATCGGCGAGACACTGCATGATGCGCTTGAGCGGGCTGTAACCCTCGAAGAAGGGGCCAAGATCTACTTCGTCGCCCATTCAATCGGCGAACCGCAACTCTTCAGTGATGAAGAAGCTCGCAGCTCCTACGATTACTACAGCCAGCGTTACGGCCAACCCAAAGTGGAACAGGACAGAAGCGTCTGATCATGTTGACCCTTGATCCTTCCTTCATGTTGATCCATCACACTGCGGCGGATGCAGAGGCTGTGATTAACGATCTTGCGGAATCTTTGCATGCCTACGGCGCAGTGCGGGCTGACTACGGGCAGGAGACCATCGACAGGGAGGTGAAACACCCCACCGGCCTGCCAACAAAACCCTTCGCGATCGCCTTCCCCCACGCTGAAGCCCAGGGTGTCTTCGAATCCAGCCTGGCGGTGGCAACCCTGAACACTCCTGTATCTTTCCTAAACATGGGTGATCCCGAAGAAACGCTTGCAGTCGAGATTGTGTTCTTGCTGGCCAACAAAGAGCCCGAAGAGCAGGTGCAGGCGTTGCGCCAACTGGCGCTGATCTTCAGCGACTCCGAAAAATTGGTGCACTTAAAGGAGATGGAGTCTGCTGAGATCGCGGTCGAATGGTTCCGCAATCAGCTACGAAGCGTTGAATAGCTTGTCTATTTGGTGAGAGGAGGAGAACGTATCGGAGGCATCCATTCAAAACGAAAGACCCTCAAAGAGTGAACGGAGAAGGAGGTCGTATATGGGCAAACTGATTGTTGTGGCTTGCGGAGCTGGGATCAATACATCCACGATTGCTGAGGATATGATCCGTGAACGGCTAGATGCTGAAGGCCTGGAAGATGTGACGGTCAAGCGAATCCTCATGGCTGACATCGATGGCTACGTTGGCCAGATGAATTTGATCGTTTCGATGATGAAGATCTACCGCGAGTTTGATGTGCCTCAGGTGAAAGGCATGCCCTTCCTCATCGGCACAATGGACGAAAAACAGGCCTTGCTTGACGAAATCGTGAAGCTGATCAAAGAATAGCCCTATTAGGCCACAATAGTAGGATCGAGTTGAGTAACCTGAACTTGGTCAAACAAACTAGTTAGAGTGAGGAGATACCAACATGGACTTCTTAACCAATGCTGTTGCCTGGTTTCTGGGACTTGGGTCGACAGTCATCGTACCGATCATCCTGATTTTTCTAGGCCTGATTTTTAGAGCCGGCTGGCAGAAATCTGTGCGTGGCGGCGTGACAACAGGTGTCGGCCTAGCAGGTTTGTTCTTGATCGTGGATTTGATCATCGCAGCACTGCAGCCAGCCACACAGGCGCTTGCTGATCGCATGGGCGTATCGCTTGCCCTGGTCGACGTGAACTGGGCTGATGCCGGCATCGCCTGGGGCTGGCCTGGGGTAGCCGGCGTGATTGTCGGAATCCTGGCCGTCAACCTGCTCCTCGTCTTCCTTAAACTTCAGAAAACCATCTGGACCGATGTCTGGTCCTATTGGCATGGATCGGCTCTGGGCGGTTTCGTCTGGGGTTTGACCGGCAACGTGACCTACGGCGTAATTGGTGCTGTCGCCTACCTGACCCTGGGTGCCTGGATGAGCGACCTGACTGCCAAGCGCTATCAAGAATTTAATGAGATGCCGGGTATCGGTGTCCCATGCGGCACAACGGTCCAGGCCAGCCTCTTCGCCATCCCTGTGATGTGGCTATTGGATCGCATCCCCGGCCTGAAAGATTGGGATGCCTCACCAGAGGGTTTGCGCAAGTCATTCGGGCTTGTCGGTGAACCCGTCATCCTTGGCGCAGTTCTGGGCATCATCATCGGCGTTGCTGCTGGCTACAACGTGGCCGGAATTCTAGGCCTCGGCATGCAAGTCGCCACGATGATGTTGATCCTGCCCCGCATGGTCTCGATCATCGCCGAGGGCTTGATCCCGATCACACAATCGGTGGTTCAGTTCATGCGCGAGCGTTTCCAGGATCGCGAGCTCTTCGTAGCCGTTGACTGCGCCGTGCTACTTGGCCATCCGGCCGTCATGGCCTCCGCTGTCATCCTCTTCCCGCTAAGCGTTCTGCTTGCCGCAGTGCTGCCCGGCGTGGAGATGCTGCCGATCGCCAGTCTCGCTGTGATTCCCTTCTGGGCTGGCGCGGTCGTGCCCTACACCAAGGGCAATGTGGTCAAGACCGTCATCGTCCTGCTTCTGTTCTCGATCCCCTTCATGTACTTCTCCACCCTCACCGCTGGGGAGCACACCGCTGCCTATGCACGCATGGGGCAGTTCACTGAGCAGATCGAAGCCGGTACACAACTGGCCAGCTGGGACATGGGTGGCGACCCCCTTGGGTTTGTCATCCTTTCCATCTACAAACTACTAGGGCTCTCCGTACTCTAATCGCAAACCTGCCCTGGGACTCCCTGCCGGGGTGAAACCCGGCAGGGAGGTCTTACAGACCGAACGACACGCGAGGGAAAATGGACAAACTTGAGATTTTGCTTGCTGGCGGATCCTGTGGAAGCACGCTATTCCTGATTGCCGCTGAGATTGAGCATCAACTTACCAATGTTTGGCAGGTACCCCACCGCCTCACGCTCCAGAGTATCTGGGAGCGTTTTGAAGCCCCCGCCCGAACCGATCTCATCCTGCAAACCATGCCGGCATACGACCCTGCCGAGGTACCCTGTCCCGTAATCTCGGTAAAACCCATGATTCGCGACCAAAATGATGCCGAGACACTCCAAAGAATCCACACCATGATTGAGCGCCTACTCGTGTCGATCGAGAGCCTTGAATTAGCGTAGGCCTACGTTCAAGTTGGGATCCAAACACATGTCGGAAATGATCTATCTGGACTACTGTGCGACGACACCCCTCCATCCTGCAGTTGTGGAGGCCATGATGGGTCCCCTAGAAAACACCTTCGGTAATGCCTCCAGTCTGCATCAAGAAGGTCGTGCAGCCGCCGAGCTGCTTGCATCCGCACGGAGACGGGTAGCCGAGTCTCTGGGTGCTGCGGGGGACGAGATCATATTCACCAGCGGTGCTACCGAAGCAAATAACCTTGCGCTTTTTGGGATCATGCGCGCCCAACCCCCTGCCCGACGACATCTCATCGTCTCAGCGATCGAACATCACGCCGTGCTCCACGCGGCTGAACAACTGCAGGCTGAAGGGTATGCGCTCACAGTCCTACCCGTGGATCAGGCTGGCCTGATCAACCCCGAAGAACTTCGCCGGGCGATCAGACCCGAAACCGCGCTGGTGAGCATCATGATGGTCAACAATGAGATGGGTGTCATCCAGCCTATTGCTGAGTTGGCTGCAGTGGTGCGAGAACAGGGTGTGCTATTTCATACGGATGCCGTCCAGGCTGTGGGCACAATGCCGGTAAACGTAGATGCCCTCGAGATCGATGCACTCTCCCTCTCAGGCCATAAGATCTACGGGCCCAAAGGTATCGGAGCGCTCTATCTTCGCAAGGGGACAACCCTCAACCCCATGCTCTTTGGCGGTCCACAAGAAAACCAGCTGCGTGCCGGCACTGAAAACATCCCGGGAATCGTCGGATTGGGTACTGCGCTCCATCTCGTCTCGGCCAATAAGAAAAACGAAATAAAACGGCTGGGAGCATTACGCTCGATGTTCATCCGCAAAGTTCAAGTAAGCATTCCAGACGTCATCATACATGGCGGAGAAGCATCCCAGGCTGCGCATATCCTCTCGATTGCGTTCCCCGACGCCGATGCTGAGATGCTGCTTTTTCGTCTCGATCACGCTGGCATCTCCGCTTCGATGGGCTCGGCTTGTAACGCCGAGGCGATCGAACCCTCCCATGTGTTGCTTGCTCTGGGGATACCCCCTGCATTGATCGGCGCAACCCTTCGATTTTCCTTTGGAGCCGGTACAACGGAGGAACAGCTGGATCGTGTGCTTGAGATCCTGCCGCAGCTCGTCAAGCAGAGCAAGGATAGCACCCGAGATGGATGAGGGCTTGATCACACAAAATCGCTACGATCTCCTGGCTGATGTGGCGGAGATGTACTATTTGGAGGGCAAGAAACAAGCCGAGATTGCCCAATACATCGGCCTTACCCGCTCGATGGTATCTCGGTTGCTAGACGAAGCCCGCTCAAAAGGCATCATCGAGTTTCGCATCCATCGACCTTTGAGTTTCGATGATGATCTCGGTGCACGGCTCGTTGAACGCTTCAAATTGAAAGCAGCCCACGTGGTCATCATGGGTGACTCGGGCTCAAATCGGATTCTGCGCCAGGTTGGAATCGGCGCGGCACAGGTGTTGAGGAGATCGCTGGCACCCGAAATGATCCTCGGCCTGGCCTGGGGCACTTTCATACGCGCCACGGTGGATGCTTTCGAGCTGGAAGAACCTATCCCGGGGATCCGGGTAGTGCAGTTGGTGGGGGCGGGCGATTCGCGTATCAACGATTACGATGGTCACGCCCTCGTTCAGCGGCTGGCAAACCTGACTGGAGGCGAGGGGATCTTCCTCAACGCTCCTATTCTGGTCAATACCGAAGAATCGGCGCAATCGCTGCTTGCAAGTAAAACTATAAGGGAAACAATCCAACTCGCCCGGAAAGCCGACATTGCGCTCCTGGGAGTCGGCAGCACCGATCCACGCCACTCTACCTTTTTTCACTCTGGATATTTTTCTATGGCCGAGCTCACCAAGCTCCAAAATGACGGTGCGGTTGGGAATGTCTGCGGGATGCATTTCACGCTCGCAGGCGATCTCACTAGCCTTGATTTGCAGCACCGGCTGGTCACAATTAGCCAGGAGGATCTCTATAAGATCAAGACTCGCTTCGGGGTCGCTGGCGGCATGGGAAAAGTTGAGCCGATGGTGGGCGCTTTACGTGGTGGATTTATTAATGAGCTTGTCACGGACAATTTCGCTGCAACTGCCATGCTCGATATCGGATGACAATAAAAGGCTCTCTTTCTATGCGTATGCATGGAGAATGTCCTGGAGGTTGTGATGCAAAATGAAGAAATCAAGGCCGCCATTCTGCGTGGTGATGCTGCGACGGTGGCCCAGGGGGTGAGTGAAAACCTTGAGGCAGGGCAGGATCCCGGCGACATTCTGAACAGGGCTCTAGTCCCGCCTATGGTTGAAGTCGGTGAGCTCTACGAGAGGGGTGAAGTTTACGTCCCTGAAATGCTGGTCGCGGCTCATGCGATGAAAGCCGGCATGGAGATCCTGCGTCCCGAGCTCGTTAAAGCAGGCGTTGAGCCACTCGGTAAGATCGCATTAGGCACTGTCCAGGGCGACATCCATGATATTGGCAAGAATCTGGTCGGCATGATGCTTGAAGGCGCCGGCTTCGAGGTGATCGATCTGGGCATCGATATCTCAGCCGACAACTTCGTCGAAGCGGCCAGGCAGGGCGTAGATATTCTCGGCATGAGCGGCTTACTAACTACCACCATCCCGGCCATGCCGGTAGTGATTGAGGCCTTGAAAGAAGCCGGAGTACGTGATCAGGTGAAGATCATGGTCGGTGGCGCACCGGTAACCGAGGCCTTCAAGGACGAGATCGGTGCCGATGGCTACGCACCCGATGCGGCCAGTGCGGTAAGAGTAGCAAAGGAGCTCCTTACCTAGTTTGACCACTGAATGTTCGGATGTGGCCATCACATTCTTGTCGATCGCTTGCCACATCTTGATGATGGGTACCCCTTGCATTCCTGATCCCTCGACCATTGCTTGTCAGACGCATCAACAGAAGTATGATTGCATTTGAGGTTAGCATGTCTACACGTGGCTTGGTCTCGGATATTCAGCGCTACAGCTTGCATGATGGCCCAGGCATTCGTACCGTTATATTCCTCAAATCCTGCCCGCTAATCTGCCTGTGGTGTGCAAATCCCGAATCGCAAAAACCACATCCTGAATTGATGCTCACCCCGGCAACCTGCATTGGTTGCGATCAATGCGTGAGAGCATGCCCGCTGCGCGCGATCACGGTTGAAGTCTCTGCAGACAAGGATCCCGTACCCGTTATCCATTGGCCGAACTGCAATGCATGTCTCCTTTGTGCAGACACCTGCCCCACCGGTACGCTTATGCGTGTAGGGGATGATTATTCCAGCGATGAAATTGTGCAAGTACTTCAACAAGATCGAGCCTACTATGATAGATCAAATGGCGGCATTACTTTATCGGGCGGGGAACCAACGGCGCAGCCTGAATTCAGTCGTGCAATTCTTAGGTCCTGCCAAGAGCTTGGTATACACACCGCGATGGAAACCTGTGGGGCATGTGAATGGGAGCTATTGGACCAATTGCTTCCCTTCTCGGATAGGGTCTACTTCGACTTGAAGCACCTTGATACAAAACTGCACACCAGGTTCACGCAAGCAGGTAATCGTCAGATCCTGGAAATCCTCTCTCTCCTGATCCAGCATCACACCGACCT
>JBFFMI010000089.1:0-11058 GCA_041554155.1 Anaerolineales bacterium | reverse complement strand
TCGAGCACTGCCATTCCTGGCATAATTTGCGCCCGCTTAAGGAGAACCTCGCTTCCAGCGACATCTTCCATGATCCGGTTCTCAAGCATCCAGATAATGGTAGCTGGGCAATGAAGTGGATAGCGACGGGAAAGGAACCGCCACCCAATAATCATAAGCGTCAGTGTAAAGACCCCTATGAGGGCTATCCAGAACAGCCGGGCCATACAAAGCTTTAGATGATCTTGTCGTCCTTGCCAGCTGCTTGACGCATAATTTCTGCCTGCCCGGTGTGGTAGCTATCGTGGAAGAAGAAAAAGAGCAGCCATTCCCCCACGGTCATTTCTGTGTTCCCGAAGAAGGCCACCTTGCGTTGCAGATCCTCAGCAGAACAATCCGCCAGGCTTGAGGCAATGTTCTCCTGAGCTTGCTCGAGAAGCTCAATGAGCCTTTCTAAAGGAAGTGCATCGGTAGAATCTGGCTTGATGGGATCAGTATCCCGGATATATCTATCGACCGATGTTGGATCGATACGATCCTCGGATTCGAGCAGCTTCAGGACATTATTGCGATTTGTCACCAGATGCCCCACGATCCAGTTCATGCAGTTCGCTCGAAACGGCAGCTGAATCAGGCTTTCTTCATGGGTTAAATTTTCAGTTTGCATCTTGATGATCCGGACGTTACGCGCATAAGAGTCAGCAATAGCGCCTGCATCGATCATGCCTTTGGTCCCTTGTAGATCCTCGATTCAGTCTTTTGTATAGGCTTCATGCAAATCAACAGGCACAGCGGCGGCAGGCGTTCGCAAACGCAAGTTGAGCATCTCCACAAAAATAGAGAACCCCATAGCAAAGTAAATGTAGCCCTTAGGAATGTGCTGATGCAATCCTTCCACGACCAGTGTGAAGCCAATCAGGAGCAAAAAGCTCAAGGCCAGGATCTTGAGCGTCGGATGTTTATTGACAAATAAACTGATCGGCCTGGATGCAAAGAGCATGATGATAACTGCAATGACAACCGCTGCGATCATCACGCCAAGTTCTTGAACCATTCCCACAGCTGTGATTACCGAATCCAATGAAAAAACGATATCCAGCAGCATGATTTGGATAATGACGCTTGTAAAGGAAGGCCCTACCTTCGCCTCCGCATGCCCTTCCAAGCCCTCCAACTTGTCGTGGATCTCACGCGTGGCTTTCGCTAGCAGAAAAATACCACCGCCAATGAGGATGAGATCGCGGCCGGTGACGCTAAAGCCGAACACAGTGAATAAATCTTCCGTCAATCCCACGATCCAGGCGAGGGATATGAGCAGCAAAATACGGGTGAGCATCGCCACCCCCAGGCCAACATTACGAGCCAGCGCTTGCTGTTCCTCCCTTAGCTTACCGGCCAAGATCGAGATGAATACGATATTGTCGATTCCTAGAACGACCTCAAGCGTTGTAAGCGTAAGTAAACCAATCCAAATTTCAGGGTCCGTTATCCATTCCATGGTTCGATTTCTTCTCCCTTCTACAAACAGTCTATCTAAGATTTCGTTTGTTCGCGCACTCAGGCCAGCTCAAAGTAAATCATACGGCTAAGAGTATAAATGCGAAACCGTCTGAAGCGCTGACATACGACTGACCACAACACGATCGCGAGCCATTCCTGTAGGCCGATTGCAAAGATTGGTATTATGTTATATATATATATAACATTCAGATATTCATCATGAGCTATGAGCATCAATCGACTGCTCCACATCAATCCAGAGGCGCGACTCCCACTCGTGCAACAGCTTACGCAACAGCTTACATGGCTGATCGCCAGCGAGGTGATCAAAGAAGGGGAGCAGCTTCCTCCCATACGGGATTTGTCGCAAGCATTAGGCATCCACTTCCATACTGTGCGGGCTGCATACCTTAGATTGCAGTCGCTTGAGCTCGTGACGGTGAGACCGAAGTTAGGTACCGTTGTGCTGCCAGTCGATCCCACGCACCTGGCAGCCGAAACCCCGAGCAATCCATCATTCCTTTTCGGCGTTCTGCTTCCGGAACCGTCTCCAACCTACCATGGCTTTGTCGAGGCGATCCATCGTGCGTCTTTAAAGAGCCATTGGCTTCCAATCGTTCATTTCAATTTCGATGATCCTCACCAGGTTGAGCGAGCACTCCGTCAACTTGTCGCCATCAAGATCGATGGACTAATTATCACAAGTGCGTGGATGGAAAAGCCTTTCTTCGAGATGCTGGAAGCTTCTCCCCACATATCGAGCGTTTATGTTGATACTCCACAGGTTACTGAAAACAGCCTCGTTCCTGACACCGCCGGTGCCGCCTACAAGGCGACCAAACATTTGCTTGATCATGGGCACCAAAACGTGGCGCTGCTCTCCGCTCCACTCGATTGGGAAAATGTCACGCCCTGTCTTTCTGGCTATGCGCAGGCTCATTCCAACTACGGGAAATCCTACAAGGAAGATCTCGTGATCGAGACGGAGGGTTTCAGTCGTGAAGCCGGCTTCAACGGGACAAGCAGGCTTCTTAATCGTACCCCTCGTCCGGCCGCGATCTTCGCCGCTGCAGACATTCTTGCTCTGGGTGCTATGGAAGCGATCCACGAAGCAGGATTGCTCATACCTGATGACATCGCGCTTGCTAGTTATAACGACACTGCGGCAGCTGCACTCGTATCACCTCCCCTCACCAGCGCGACCTTTCCAGCCCCTGCTATGGCCTTGAAAGCTGTCGATCTTTTGATCAGCTTGATGGGAGGGGCTGCACCCCTGTGTTCTCCTATGGTCTTCGAATCTGAGCTGGTAATCCGCCAGAGCTGCGGATGCCACAAATGAACATGGAGGAAAGTCAAATGCACCGCTATAGTACCTTCATCGCAATCATACTCACCACCCTCCTGCTCACAGCCTGCAAACCGGAATCCTCCCTTCTCGAAATGGATGAGTGGGATTTGGTATGGATCAGCGATTCGAGCGGTTGGGGTGTAGCGGAGGTCTACGCCCAGATGGTTGAGGAGGATGTTGGCGTCCAAGTAAATCTCTTTGATAACTGGATCGGTGCTCTTCCCGCCGGTGAGGTTCTTCGAGTACTCAACGGCGGACCAACAGCGAGTTATACACTGGAACAGTTAGCAGAGCAGATTAAAGAGGCAGAGATCATTGTCTTCTATGCAAATGCGGAACAGTCCATCGATGAGAATTTCCCTGGGGATTGGCACTGCATCCCTGGCGCAAAGCCATATGTTAACAGCTGCCCCGACTTCCAGATTTATGTTCAAGACTTACAGCAAATCTACCAAAAAATATTTGAGTTACGTGAAGGACAACCCACAATCGTGCGAGTCTACGATGCATACAACCCACTGATCGCGAAGTTCCATGAATTCGGAGTTTATGAAGACTGCAAGTCTTGCTGGCTTGCCTACAACGACGCCATCCATCGTGCAGCCTCTCCCTTTGGGATCCCCGTCGCGAAAGTCCTGGAAGCATGGAATGGTCCGGAATTTGATCAAGATCCTGTCGCACTAGGATATACATCTGACGGGATCCACCCCAGTGAAGTTGGCGCCGAACGGATCGCTGAAGCCATTCGAATACTCGGCTACGAGCCTGTCAGTCCTTGAGGACCATTCTCCGCTAGAGTTGACTCAGGCGGGTATTTACTTCTACGATGACCCTCAACAAGCACCACAATGGCTGCTTGTGTTAGATTGGAAGAGGTGAGGATATCGCAGCTCTTGCTACTGCGCGGAGGTTCAACGCAATCGAGCGAGATCGAAGTGTTCAAGCACACGCAGCACCCGCAGGGTGTTCCAGCGACTTGCCTTACCGGTCGTTTCCATTTGGAAATGAACCTGACCGGGATGCCGGGCCTGCACCGGCCAGGCACCATCCTTCAACTGTTTATCAAAAAGGACGTCGATCGCAGGTTGCATCCTGGGGTCATAGCAAACGCCGGCAGCCCGAAAATGTTCCAGCCCGCGTAGGATATCGTATCGCCATCGAGAGGGGTAGGAGAGCATCAGGTAGCGTTTGTCGATCACCTCACCGGTCCTGTCGGATTTGTACAATTGATGCATCAGGAGGAACTCTCTGGCCGACTCAGTTATGGACTGAATCTCATCACGACGATAGGTGTAGCCTCTGTCAAGATACTCCTGAAGGCCCTCCAGGACCGAGATCGTTGTATGCATCGAGCTGTGTATTGCGCCACCCCGATTCAAGCGGCAGTTATATCCCCCATCAGGCATACGGGATTCAATGAGCAAATCGATGATTGATCTAAGACCTTCACCGTCCGCTTGGAAATAGCTGGCGGCATTGAGAAACATCCCATCGATACAAAGATCGCTCAATCGAGTCGCACTGCTTGGATGGATCCCACCATCATCCGCCTTGTTCGTCCTCAATACGAGCGCGATCGTTTCCCGGATCCTCTCCTGATCGGGAGTGATCCCCAGGTGCTTGAGATCAACGAGCGTGTAATGAGTCGATATCCATTTTGGTTGGTAATAGTGCTGGCCCCAATGACCATCCGGTTTCTGCTTTGCGAGAAACGCGGCACCCCACCCTTCGTGTTCGATGCGACATTGAAGGTCAGGTCGCACCTTGCCTAATAGATCCCGATGAACTTGATACTGAATAGCAACATCACCCTGCAGCAGCCAGTCGAGAATGCTCTCCCCAATCTTGATCACAGAATCTGTCCTTTCACCGCAATCGATCCACAACAGGTGTCAAACACATCTTAGTAGATCACATAACGACTACCGCTGTAATATTCCAGCACTACCCACTCATCGCCGAGTACGAGTTGCTGGGTATGTTTGGTGTATGTCTCGGGAGAGACAAAGTGGAAGACAACCAATCTTGGTCCAATCACAAAGTTCAGGAAGTAAAATTCATCACCTTCATCCAAGCGCTGCGGCACCATCCCAATCCCCTCGCCCGGGACGAAAGGCTGAACACTGCTTCTGAAGTCCGGTTCTCCAAAGCGATCGATGATCGATACCTCGGTTTCTCCTGACAGGTTGCGGAATGAGAGACGTCCGATACGTAGCCAGTGGGATAAACCTGTTAGATTAACCAGGAAAATGATGATTAACAGAATTACCACGAACGCATACAAAACCCGCCAGATACGGGAGCGGGGTTGTACTCGTTCCTCTTCGATCTCCTCTTCATAGGTGAAAGGCTCGTTCATAGATCAACCTAATCTATCGATGATTTCCAAATCCTACCCCGAACCGGATGGGGAAACAACGACCTTGCCCTTGGTTCGTTTTGATACAATCAAGGCTGCCTGTAATCCGGGCTTGTATAATGATTTGCGCCACTGATGGGCGCTCGGATTGAGCTGGATCCCATGTGAAGGGAACCAAGGAAAGGGAAAAGCCATGAATCAAGCTGAAAGATCCGCTGTGATTGGAATCTTCGTTGCCCTGTTATTTGCTGCCCTGGTAGCACTGGCCGGAAGCCAGGGAGGACAGCGGATAGGTTCTGTCCCCATCTATATGGTCGCATTTGCGATTGCCTTCATCATACAGTGGATCGTATTTATCCCTTCCTATCTCAATCAGACCGAGAAATATTACGACCTCACCGGGGGCATTACCTATCTTACCGTCAGCGTTGTGGCTGTCTTATTAAGTTCCCCGGCAGATACAAGGTCGATCTTGCTGCTCGGATTAGTGGCCATATGGGCAATCCGTTTGAGCACTTTCTTGTTCCGGCGGATTCTGAAGGCAGGCGAGGACGTCCGTTTTGCCGAGCTCAAGACCGCCTTCCCTCGATTTCTACTGACCTGGACCCTGCAGGGCTTATGGGTATCGCTCTCCCTGGCTGCGGCGCTAGCAGCCATAACCTCAAACCTGCGCCTCCCATTGAGCTGGGTAGCGGGCTTGGGTTTGCTTGTCTGGGTTGTGGGCTTTGGGATTGAAGTAGTCGCCGATCGCCAGAAGAGCCATTTCCGCGCCGATCCCGAAAATGCTGGCAAATTTATCCACTCGGGACTATGGGCATGGTCCCGCCACCCCAATTATTTTGGCGAGATCGTACTCTGGGTCGGCATTGCCATCATAGCCATCCCCGTATTACGTGGATGGCAGTGGCTAACCTTAATCTCGCCGGTGTTCATCACTCTGCTGCTCACCCGCATCAGCGGCGTGCCGATGCTGGAGGCGAGCGCCGATGAGAGATGGGGGGGCCAAGCGGAGTACGAAGCCTACAAAGCCAACACGCCGGTACTGGTACTGCGTCCACCATCCCGATAAAACACACAGGGATCGGCACGTAGCGTCGCATGGATCAATAATGGGGACATAAAAGCACTCACTCTGAATCGTGAGTGCTTTTTACATCTCTCCAAATATTGAGGCTCTCTCTGCTCTTAAAGTAAGTATGCTGCGATCATTGTGGCAGATCGGAAGCCACCTCTGAGTCCTTTTGTAGCTGGTGAGAATCTCAGCTTTATACTTGCGCCCGTGTTAACTCGTAGGTTCAGTAATCGTGTAGAGGTAAGCTGGGAGCGCACACGATAACCCTATGGCAAGATTGAGGATGATAAAGAGAGTCGGGCTAGGTCCTCCCTTTTTCGATTTCCAGTAGAACATAACTGCCCAGAAGACAAAGGATGTGAATAATAGATCCGCCGTAAGACCCCCTACAGCCCCATTCGCAAACCAGGCTGATACAAAACCACTCAAATTCACACCTTCCGCCGTGAAAAACTGAAGGAAAAAGATATACGGCAATATCGCGCCGAGGACCGCCAGGACCAAAAAGAATCTCTTCATAATAAACCCTCCGAATTGTGTAAACCCCAAAGGATCAGTACAGCTGAAACCTGCCGGAAGAGGATACCATCGATTGACAATCAACCCCACGATAAGTGCGACTCCCCTCATCCCCCCGCTTGACCAATGAAAATGTCTCCAGGATGAATGAGGGATGCTCGTTCAATTGTCTTGCGTAACCCAGACCTGCACGACGAAACTTCACCCTAATGTTAATTAGGAAGATAATCGTAGTCCGACTCTATCCTGCCATCGCGAAGAACATCGGGCTGAAATATGGTACAAGCCAGATCAACCAAACGACGATGCTAAATTTGTGGAAATTGTTGATCCATCGCTCGTCTTTCCGGATAAGGACAATCGTCGCCCATACAGCATGCACAAGCATCAGAAGGATGGCCAACAATCCCGTAAGGCCATGCACATCGAACATCATCCCACCTGCGAATTCGAACATCAACCCAGTTCCCCAGGTATCACAAACCAACCCTAACCAGAAGAACGCCAGATGCCATGGTTTTAATTTTCCAGCAATCCGCTCACTCCATACACCAATGGAGTAGAAGATGAGAGCCAGTGTGATAATGACGGTTGTGATGGGTGACATGAATTGCCTCCGGTAGGATCAAGATGGGGAGAACGATAATCTGAAAGATCGACTAATTCCCCCTGATTTTAGCTATCAGACCCTTATCAAAGGAATCTGCGTCCATAGTTTTTTTTGCAAAAGAACGAAATTCCTACGCACTTCGCAGATAGCGTGAGCGATCTTTCATGAGCAACACAAAAGCCAACAGATGAACCGCTAATACAAGTAAGTCAACCAAACCAAACTGATCTGTGATCGTGAGTACGGAGAAGGCTGCCAGCAATCCTAAGATCAAATAATAGGTAGGCCCCCCGCGCTTGATCATGATCTGATATCCCCACCCGAGACTTACGCATGCCAGGGAGGAGAGTATGGCCATACCCCATCGATAGATGCCTGCCTCTGGCAAAGCGGGATGCAAACCTGCAACCAGGATAATCGCAAGAAGAAGCCAGATTACGGCAGCCAGGTATATGAGATATTTCGTTACGCGTATCGAAGGTTGGATCGAATTCTTGATGATAACCTCCTCGTGCTATACCAAAAGGGGATGGGACAAATCCCAGCAACATCTCAACGCATGCACAACTTCATTTCATCCTGGTACGTTTGCGTCGTTCCCTCCCCCAGAAACTTCTACCTTGCTTAGCAGTCCCCAGTACAACTTGCCAGCAACCAGCATTTCTGAGATCGGTTGGACAGCAGCCCCGCCGGGTGCCATTTGCCTGTATGTCTATGCGCAAATTGTGGCGTTTTTGGTTGTTTCCAATGAGCGCACACGATCGGAGCACTCTCTCTCATCGCTCACTCTTCACCAGGTAGATGCCCGGCAGGGAGATCAGCGTCACCAACCCCTTAACGAGAATATTGGCAAACACAATACTCCAGACCACGCCGGTATCAAATACCCCACCGAAGGCCAACCAGGCGAAGACCAGGCTGTCTATTGGGACACTTACCGCATTGGACACAAGCACACGCATCCACTGGTATCGTTCGGTCACCCGCTCCACCCAAAAACGGTAGCCCTCCGTATCGATCAGCTCAGCAATCACTTCGGCAACAATTGACGCGAAGACAATCCGCCACACCGGCGCCAGGACCATGCCAAATTCCAGCTGAGGACCCACGGCGGGATCGGGTGGCAGGTTGCTCGTGATCCAGAAGATCATCGCCATGAGGAGGTTGATCAGCGCGGCTGCGATGATCAAAACTCTTGCCGCTTTGATCCCGGCCACTTTATGAACGAGATCGCGCAGCGTGAAGGTGAAGGGGTAAACCAGGGTCCCGGCGTCAACTGAAAACCCAAATAAAGTGACTATACGCAACGAGGCGATGTCAGCCATCATTTGCGCCGCGACATAGGCCCCAGACACGATCACTATCGAGTTCATCGTCCGCTGCTTCCGCTGATCCTGTTGTGCCATCATCTGCTCATGACCTTAGCCCTGCGATCCCCTGGGATACACTTTCTGGTATTCATCGTATTGCCTTAAGGTTTCCATGCCAACCCGCTCATACAAACGCATTGCCCTGGCGTTCTCGGCTTCCATCCCTAAACCAGCCCTGGCATAACCACGGGCGCGGAAGACTAAAAATGCATGCTGTAGAAGAGCCGCGGCAATCCCCTGCCCCCGCCACTCCGGAACCACACCGAATTGGCGGATCCAACCCTCAGTCTCATAGCGGATCCCAAGGCAAGTTCCGACGATCTGACCTTCTGCAATGGCCAAAAACCAGAGTTCTGGATCATACATTTCATTCCGAATCATATGCTCGCGCCACTGTTCGAAGGTTGGCTGTTCTTCAATATGCCGCTCGAAGGCACGCTGCACTGCTCGATAGATGGACTGATCATCCTGTTCGGGAACCGCTGTTCTCAAGCTAACCCCCTGTGGCCATTGCGGTTGGGATAGATCGGCGCGCAGCGCAATATGCATTTGATAGAACGATTTTACGTAGGCAAAGCCGGCATCCTGAAAGATCTCCTTATCTCGCAGGTTTACATGTGCGAGAAACGTATGAGCCGAGATTTCGCTTGCTTGCGCCAGCGCTCTCACTCGTTCTTCACATCGCTCCAGGATCTTCCGCCCCAGCTGCTTTTCCCCTCGTTCAGGGTCGGTATAAACATCGAAACGGATCTGACCACGTGAGGGTACCACTGCGCCATACCCAACAATCCCGGGTGGTTGACTACGAACGATCCATATGTCCTGCCCTAGATCCATCCGGCTCCACTCGTGCCGTAGATCACTCAACTCAGAATCAGGTTCACCATACTCGGCGATATCAGAGCGGGTTAATAGGTCAAATACGGGCTCAATGTCATCCTGGGTTGGTCGTTCAAACGCGATTGTCATCTACATACTCCTGCCAACTATCAGGCAGAGCGGTTGGCCCCTCTCTCAAGACCCCGGGGTCAGGGTCCCCACCACGGCCTCGTGCAGGAAATATTATCCAGGTTCGCAGAGATCGTGACAAGCATGATAACTCTATACAAGGGGGAACTTTATTCTGTATTTTGAGTCGTTTGATTGACCAGGCATCGGTTTCTGTTGAGGAATACGCGAATTGCATCTAGCAGAACCTTATGGATTCAACTATCAACAAAGTGTGGTTTTACTGCAAGAGATCCACCAGTATCCAATACGAAAGGCAAGCAAGTCGAGAAAAGCAAGGGGCATGAACCTCAGTCGCATCACGCGATTGCTATTGTTCATGCCCCTAATAAGCGGGCCCCCGCTATTGTTGCTTAATCGATTTACTTCCCTAGCGCCGCATGCCCTGCAGCAAGGCGCGCCACCGGCACACGGAAGGGTGAACAACTCACATAGTTTAAACCGTACTGATGGCACAGCTTGATGGAGTCTGGGTCTCCACCATGCTCACCGCAGATCCCCACTTCGAGCTCCGGTCTGGCTTTACGACCTTCCGCCGTACACATCTCCATCAACCTTCCTACACCATCGACATCCACACTCTGGAACGGGTTGACCGGTAAGATTCCCTGCTCAACATATTCGAGTAAGAAATTTCGCTCTGCATCATCGCGGCTGTAACCAAAGGTCATCTGAGTCAGGTCATTCGTGCCGAACGAGAAAAATTCGGCCACTTCTGCAATTTCTCCAGCCGTAAGAGCCGCGCGGGGGATCTCGATCATGGTGCCAAATTTATACTCGAACTCGACACCCTTCGTATTCATCACCTCTCTGGCGATCTCTTCTAAGCGCGGCTGAATGGCCGTCAACTCGTTGATATGGCCGGTCAGCGGGATCATGACCTCGGGTTGGGGTTCAAAGCCCCGCAGCTTTACATCCGCTGCAGCTTCGAAGATCGCCCTGACCTGCATCTCA
Source organism: Anaerolineales bacterium (assembly GCA_041554155.1). Lineage (GTDB taxonomy): Bacteria > Chloroflexota > Anaerolineae > Anaerolineales > E44-bin32 > E44-bin32. The sequence continues at coordinate 339 of JBFFMI010000089.1, read as the reverse complement.
ACAATCTCGGGCATCACGATGCTCAAGCGCACCCCACGTAGACCCATCATCGGGTTGCTCTCGTGCAGACCGCGCACGCTGGAGAGCAGCGATTCCTTTTCAGAAAGACCCTCTGTCTCACCCTTCGCTTTCATCGTAGCGACATCTTCGATCAATTGCTCCATCTCAGGCAGAAACTCATGCAGGGGGGGATCAATCAATCGGATGATGACCGGTAGACCCGTCATGGCTTCAAATAACCCATCAAAATCACCACGCTGGTAAGGGAGTAGCTCGTCGAGCGCCTTTACCCTCTCGGCCGGATCATCAGCAAGGATCATGCGCTGCACGATCGGTAGG
>JBFFMI010000088.1:0-11092 GCA_041554155.1 Anaerolineales bacterium | reverse complement strand
TCACACCGGAGGAATACCAGGTGCTCACCGGATTTGTCGATAGGGTCCAGAGTGAGATCGAATCACAGCGTGATGAAAAACGACAGGTGTTGATTGAAAAACTGGACCAGGTTCGCTCCACCTATCCCGAAACTGCCTATGAGGTCCCGCTTGAGGATGTCGGTCTTTCCACCCGGGTCTTCAATCTGCTTTCGGAGGCGGGTTATTCATCTGCAGGCGTTGTTTTGGAGACCCTGGGCCTGGATGAGGATGCGATCCTCGGGTTACAAGGTGTTGGTCCCAAGGCGGTCGAAGAGTTGAGAAAAATCTTGACCAGCTTCGACTATCCAGAGGTCGAGGTAGAGCCCGAACCCATAGAGGCTGAGCTTGAAGAAGCGGAAGCAGAAGCCGAAGCTGAGGCCGTGGAAGCTGTTGCTGAGACCGAAGTTGAAACAGAGAAAGAACCGGTTGCTGCGATCGACGAAGCGCTTGAGCCAGCGTCTGCTGTGGAAGATGTGGCAGAAGCTGAACCAGCGGAAGAAGTGGAACCCGAAGCAGCGACAGGGGAAGAGGCGATTGAGGAATCTTTTGAGGAGTTGATCGACCAATTCACTGAAGCACTCGACATTGAAGAATTCGAAGACGAAGCTGAGCTAGATCCTGAAGAGCAAGCCAAGCGTGACCGCAAGAAAAGTAAGGCCAAAGTTGTCGAATACGACCCGGATCGTGATGAGATGGTCGTCCGGCGTCGGCGTAAACGTGAAGAAGATGAGTGGAGCGGTGATTTCTAAAAACGATCTGCGGCTGCGCGGTTAAGAAGGGTACAAACCGATGTCAGCAGCAAGGACCCGCACACAGCGTCGTGAGCCGCGACGTACCTGTGTCGGATGTCGCGAAATCCTGAGTAAGCGTTCTCTGATCAGGGTTGTGCGCAGCCCAGAGGGTATCATCCGCGTGGATTCCACCAGTAAGATGGCCGGTAGGGGCGCCTATTTGCATGATCGACGCTCTTGCTGGGAGAAAGCATTATCGGGCTCGCTAGAGCGAGCATTACGAGTGAGGTTAGACGAGGTCGCGCGAGCGACACTGACAGAGTACATGAACGAGCTACCAGACGAGCAGAATGGCTGAGAAAACAGCAGTTGCCATGAGCGCTTAAGCCAGGAAGCGATTCCCCTCCTTTCTGGCCCTCTCGCATGCCTCGGCTGGTGTGCTTGAGTGGAGGTCTACTATGAGCGAGAACGGCCAGAAGACGATAGAAATACCATCGGCAGTTACAATACGTGATCTGGCGGAGATGATTGAGGTCAGCCCCATCGACATCATCAAGCAATTGATGGCGAATGGCGTGATGGCAAACATCAATCAACAGATCGATTTCGATACCGCTGCAATTGTGATCGGTGAGTTCGGGTTTGAAGCGGATCTCATGGCCACGGTTGAAGATGATGTGGCGGAGGATGCATCATCCGTTCCTGAATGGCGGCAGTTGATCGAAGACGAAGACCCCAAGGCGCTCGTGACCCGCCCGCCGGTGGTCACGATCCTCGGCCATGTCGATCATGGGAAAACCACTTTGCTGGATGCCATCCGGGAGGCGAACGTCGCCGAAGGTGAAGCCGGGGGCATTACCCAGCACATCGCCGCCTACCAGGTCCAGCATAGCGGTCGCCCGATCACCTTCCTGGACACGCCTGGACACGCGGCCTTTACAGCGATGCGGGCAAGAGGAGCACAGGGCGCGGATATCGCAGTTCTGGTCGTCGCTGCCGATGATGGCGTGATGCCTCAAACGCGCGAAGCACTCGCCCACGTGCGCGCAGCGCGCGTGCCGGTGCTCGTAGCACTGAATAAGATCGATCGGCCCAACGCAAATACAGACAAGGTCAAGCAGCAGTTATCCGAGGTGGGATTAATCCCAGACGATTGGGATGGCGACACCATGGTCGTGCCGGTATCGGCCAAGGAGCGTGAGGGTATTCAAGACCTCCTCGAGGCAATTTTGCTCGTCGCCGATGCAACCGAGATCAAAGCGAACCCTGAAGGCAATGTGCTGGGCACGGTGATCGAGGCAGAATTGGATAAATCCAAGGGAGTCGTTGCAACACTATTGGTTCAGAACGGCACACTCAAGGCGGGTGATGTCGTCCTGGCGACCAGCGCCCTTGGCCGGGTCCGTGCGATGTTCGATTACCAGGGCAATCCGATTGAGCAAGCCGGCCCCTCGATGCCGATCTCTGTGCTCGGGTTGAATGATGTTCCTGCTGCGGGCGAGTTATTTACGGTGGTGGAAAGTGAGCGTGCTGCACGCGGAATTGTTGATCAACGGCAGGATGACGCGAGCTCGAAGAGCCGACAACCGACCGGCGCGAAATCCCTGGAGCAGGTGTTTGAAGCCTTCAAAGCCGGTGAAACCCAGGAGTTGCGCCTTGTGATTAAGGCCGATGTGCAGGGCTCGTTGGAACCTATCACATCATCGCTTGAAGAACTCAGTGCGGGTGAGATCAAAGTCAATATCCTGCATACAGGCACAGGCAATATCAGCAAGGACGATGTGATGCTCGCGGCAGCTTCCGGGGGTATCGTCCTGGGCTTTAACGTCACCGATGATCAGTCTGCACGTCTGACAGCTGAGACGGAGGGTGTTGACATCCGTCTATACGACATCATCTATCGCATTACCGAGGATATCGAGAAAGCCCTGAAGGGCATGCTGGAACCTGAGACACGCGAGTTGGTCCTTGGAACTGCGCAGGTACGGGCGGTATTCAGGATCCCGAAAATTGGTAACATCGCTGGCTGCTTTGTGAAAGAAGGCGAAATTCGCCGGAACGCAATGATGCGCGTTCTCCGCAATGGTGAGATGATCTTTGAAGGTTCGATTACATCGCTCAAGCACGAGAAGGATGATGTGCGCGAAGCCAGGGAAGGATTTGAGTGCGGGATCGGTCTGAAGGGCTTTAATGAGTTTGAAGAGGGAGATCTGCTCGAGTGTTATACCGAGGAGACCGTGCCCGTTACGTAAGGAGCGATCATGGCGAGCAAAGCACGAGCCCGTAGAGTTGCCGATCGTGTCCGCGAAGAACTAGCGGCACTCCTGATCGAAGATGTGTCAGACCCCCGTTTGAAATTGGTCACCATAACGGGTGTAGATGTGGATCGAGAATTAGCATTTGCCTCGATATATGTCAGCGCTATTGGTGAAGAGGATCGGTCACAAGAAGTTATGGAAGGTCTTGCGGCCGCGCAGGGCTACCTGCGGCGCGAGCTTGCAAACCGAATTCCCATGCGATCCTTCCCTCAGCTTCGTTTCAACTGGGATACTTCCTATGATCGCGGCACACGCATCGATGATCTGCTCGATCAGCTTCAAGCTGAGCGTGATGTGACCCCTGGAGAGCCAGGTGACGACGACGGATAGCGATCAAATTCGCGAGCTCATTCTAAGGGCACAACACCCTCTGGTTTTATCGCACGAGAGGCCCGATGGTGACGCGATCGGATCGTTGTTGGCCATGGGTTTGGCATTGAAAAGTCTGGGTAAAACACCTCATATGGCCATGGCGGAGGGACTGCCGGCACGTTTCGATTTTCTACCTGGCGCTGCGGATATCCAAAAGGCGCTGCCTGAGCATTATGATCTGGCTATTGTCCTCGATTGTTCGGATCTGGAGCGGATGAGCTTCCCGCTTAAAAAGAAACCAGATATCAATATCGATCATCATCCCACCAACGTAAACTTTGCAAAAATCAACTACCTTGACGCGCAAGCGGCAGCCACGACAGAGCTTCTCTACCGGTTATTCACCGAGATCGACATTCCTGTGGACAAGGACATCAGCAATACGCTCTTGCTTGGTCTCATCACCGATACTATCGGATTCAGAACCCCCAGCGTGCATCCAGGGTTGTTCCGGATCGTCGCTGAGCTGACTGAACGCGGTGCGCGGATCTCGGAACTGTATGAGCGTGCTTTGAATCAGCGGTCATTTCTTGGAGCGCAGTATTGGGGCCGGGGACTGGTCAAGCTCGAGAGGGATGGAGAGATGCTTTGGACTGAGCTCTCCCTTGACGATCGCAAGGCTGTGGGATACCCGGGCAATGATGATGCGGACCTGGTCAACCTGTTGACCACGATTGAATCCCCAAAGATCGTGTTGATCTTTGTCGAGCAAACCGAAGGCAAAGTAAAGGTTAGCTGGAGATCTAAAGTTGGGTACGACGTGTCAGCGGTCGCGACCTCATTCGGGGGTGGAGGACACAGACAAGCTTCCGGAGCGATGATTTCGGGCACTTTGCCCGATGTGAAGGAGCAGGTCCTCGCCGCCACGAACGCCATATTGTCCGCTAATGAGGTAAAAGCCGGATGAAGGGCTTTGGTTTGATGCTGGTTGACAAACCAGTTGGACCAAGTTCACATAAGATCGTAAGTATCGTCCGTAAAGGCAGTGGAGTGCGTAAGGTGGGTCATGCTGGAACGCTCGACCCGCGTGCATCCGGTGTATTGGTGCTTTGCCTCGGTTCAGCCACCCGATTGAGCGAATATTTATCGATTGCCTCAAAGCGGTATGAAGCAGTCATCCGTTTCGGAACGAGTACAGAAACGTACGATGCAGAAGGTGATCCTCTCCGCATTACACACGCTGTCCCGGAAGAAGAAGAGATTCGAGCCTTGCTGCCTACGTTTACAGGTGAGATCGAACAGACACCGCCACCCTATAGCGCGATCAAGATTAAGGGTAAAAAGGCTTATGAACTAGCCCGAAAGGGCCAGGTCGTCGAGCTTACACCTCGCAAGATCACCGTCTACCAGTTGGATTGGGTCCAGTTCGATCCGCCCGATCTCACACTCAGTATAGAGTGTTCAGCGGGCACATATATCCGCTCTCTAGCGCATGATATGGGTGAGGAGCTAGGGGTGGGAGCCCACCTGGCCAATCTGCGTCGTGTGAAATCTGGCCCCTTTACCCTGGATGATTGTGTCCCTTTAGCTGAGCTGGAGCAGAGCTTTCTTGCAGGGGGCTGGGTAGATTTTGTCAGACCCGCCGCCGAAGCACTTCCGGAATTACCCATTGTGAAGGTAGCAGGAAAGCAGCTGCAGGATGTCATGAATGGCAGAAGTATTCCAGCGGACAGTCAACCCGAAGGTATGGCCCGTGCGATTGGTCCGGATGGTGACCTGGTAGCCATCCTGCAGGCAGCCGAGGACAATGAAAATTGGCATCCGAAAAAAGTATTTGGACGCTGAGGCCTTTCTATGCAGCATCTCGACCACATTGACCAACTCTCCCTCGATAGCTGCAGCCTGACGATCGGTTCGTTTGATGGAGTTCACAAAGGGCATCAGGCGATTATCGATCGAGTTGTCTCACAGGCGCACGAGGACAACACAGCCGCAGTTGTCCTGACCTTTTTCCCGCATCCTTCCGTCATGTTGCGCGGCCGAAAACCAGCTTTCTATATCAATACGCCGCAAGAAAAAGCCGAGCTGCTTGGCAGTCTTGGCGTTGATATTGTCGTCACACAGCCCTTCGATCTCTCCTTCTCTGCGATCAAGGCAGAAGACTTCATCAAACGGTTGCATGCTAGTTGTGGTTTCAATCACCTATGGGTGGGAGAAGATTTTGCCTTTGGTCATAACCGGCGCGGGGATCGTTTCTTGCTGGCAGAGGAAGGATCCGAGCTGGGTTTTTCCGTGCATACCATCAAGCCGATTATGGTCAGCGGGGAGATTGTCAGCTCGACGCGCGTGAGAGAAGCTCTCAGATCTGGGGATGTCGCGCGAGTGGAAGAATACCTCGGCCGGCCCTTTAAACTACCTGGCGTGGTGATCAAAGGGGCAGGGCGCGGGCAGGAATTGGGCTTCCCAACCGCTAATCTCGAGATCTGGGAAGAGCGAGCGTTCCCACGCAGCGGGGTGTATGCTTGCATCGCTGAGGTTGGCGATCAACATTGGAAGGCAGTAACAAATATTGGTGTACGTCCCACGTTCCAGGCGGAGGAAAGTAGACCCACGGTCGAAGCACATCTCCTGGATTTCTCTGGTGATCTCTATGGTGAGGATCTAACTCTGGCTTTCGTCGCCCGGCTAAGAGATGAACGTCGATTTCCAAATCCGGAAGCATTGATGTCGCGAATTGCCATCGATATTCAGCGCGCGGAAGAAATACTCGCAGACAGGTTGGAGGCGATCAATGGCAAGAACTGAGCAAAGGCGGATATACCTCTTAGAGCCCAAACGATATTCTCCGGAGACGATTGCGGTGGCCTTCGCAAAAACATCCAGGTCGCCGCTTTCTTTTGATACGATCGCAGATGAACTAACCGACGCTCAGTCGGCGGAATTCCATGAAAAGTGGGTTGTTGGATATGGGCATGCCTCTGTTGCCGAGCATGCGGTGCTGCACATCGCATTGGAGAATGTATCCAGACTTGCCATCGAATGTATAGAGTCGAACCGACTGGCTTCATATACTGAAAAATCGACCCGATATCAGAAATGGAATTTAACCAGTTACTACATCCCTCCTGAAGTCATCGAGAGCGAGTTCGAATCGCGCTACCGGGAGACCTGTGATCATCTTTTCCATGCATACCAAGATTCGCTCGAACCCGTCAAGAAAATCATCCAGGAACAGAACCCTCGACGCGAGAAGGAATCAGATGAACGCTGGGATGGAAGGATACGATCGCGCTACGTCGATGTTTGCCGCTTCATTCTGCCTTCGGCTGCATTGGCCAATGTTGGGATGACGGCTAACGCACGTGTGCTTGAACACGCCATACGGAAAATGCTCTCGCATCCGCTGCGAGAGGTGCAGGAGATCGGGGAAGAGATCCGGAGCGTCGCCCAAGCAGAAACGCCGACGCTGGTGAAGTATGCCGATCGGGTTTCGTATATGGTCGAGGTTGAGGAGCAGCTGAAGAGCACAGCCGGGCAGATCGATACGAAAACAGATCATGGGGCGGTGCGGCTGATTGAGACGAGCGAGACTGCGGAACGTGATGTGTTGGCAGCAGCCGTCTTCAGCCAGGCTAGTGCGGACTATGCCGCTGTCCAGGCATATGTGAAGAGTCTTTCGGAGGATGAATTGGATGCCCTGGCCAAGCAGTTGCTGGGGAATCGGGGACGATTCGACGTGCCCCCGAGGGCGCTTGAGCACGCGGTGTATACCTTTGAAGCTGTCATGGACCAGGGCGCCTATTTCGAGTTCAAACGCCACCGTATGATGACTCAAACTTCACAACTCCTCAGAGCAGACCTGGGTTATGCGATTCCAAAACTCATCGTTGAAGCGGGATACGAAGAAGCGTATCGTCAGGCTATGGCGAAGGCTGAAGCTGCCTATACTGAAATGGCCGCGTGGAACGCCGACGTCGCTGCCTATCTGGTGCCCAACGCATTCAATCGCCGGGTACTGATGACGCTCAACTTGCGCCAGCTATACCACTTTTGTGAATTACGGTCCGCAGCGAACGCTCATTTTTCGATACGCCGGGTCGCGCTGCAGATGGCTGAGATCGTTCAGCAAGTCCATCCAAGGTTATCGCGCTACTTGCGCTTGCCAAAGGAAGTTGGTTGGCGTGAAGTGGACCAGCAATATTTTGCAGCGGTATAAGGGTTGCTTGTAAGCCCAGCGAGATTTGGTTGCAGACCTGTACATCACACCCGGTTTTCCAGTTCAAGGGATACCCGCATCCTGTTTTTTGCCTGAAGGTGCTGCTAGGAACGGCCTTCACCGGGTTCTGGAGACCCGACCAGGACCACTCGATTGCCAAAGACTTCGTCCCCTTGTTCCATGTCGAAATGCGCTTGGCCCACATCTTCGAATGAATATGTGACACCCAGACAGGGGTCGATCTTTCCCTCACACACCAATTGATTGTAGGCGCGAGCTTGCTCGTCATTCGTGCCATGGGATCCTTGGAAACGTTTCTGACGCACCCAATGGTAGCGGAGATCGACCATAGCTGAGTAGCCAGTTGTGCCAGCACAGATAACGACCATCCCGCCAGCCTCGCAAACAAAAATGCTGGTCGGAATGGTGCTTTCACCGGGGTGTTCAAATACGATATCGGGATTGCGTTTTTCGCCAAGGACATCCCAGATGGCTTTTCCAAACGCCCGACAACCTGCTAACCAGGTTTTCTGTGCCTGGACATCTTCCCAGTGAGGTGGGATACCCCAATGTGTAAAGCGGGTTCGATCAATGAAGCCTGTCGCGCCTAAGCGTCGACAATACTGGCCTCTCACCTCATCCGACACCACTGCAACTGCGCGGGCTCCGTGGTGGGCGGCAAGTTGAATTGCCTGACTTCCAAGCCCGCCTGAGCCGCCCCAAACCAGAACAACATCCCCCTCACTCAGTGTATTTCCCTCCCAGCCGAACAACATCCGATATGCTGTTGAGCCAACAAGTGTGGGAGCAGCGGCTTGCTCCCAGGTCAGGTGTGTGGCTTTAGGCAGTACTGCGTGGGCTTGCGCAACGCAAAACTGGCCGAAGGAGCCAAAGTTCGTGTTGTATCCCCAGATCTGAGCCGAGGGAGCGATCATCGGATCTTTACCAGCCAGAATCCAGGGGTCCTTGGGATCCCAGTGTCCATGGTGAACTACGACCTCATCTCCAATCTGGACAGTATCCACTTCCTCTCCACGGGCATAGACGATCCCGGAGACATCACTGCCACCGATATGAAAATCGAAGGGCTCACCTTGCTTGTTTCGAACAGCGATGACATCGATAGGTATGCCCCGCGCTGCCCAAACGTTGTTGTAGTTAATTCCTGCAGCCATCACCGCGATCAGAACTTCATGGGGTCCAATCTGCGGAGTTTCAACTTGCTCGATTTGGAATGCAGCGCGGGGATCACCGAAACGATCCTGGCGGATGACCTGGGCGAACATTTTGTTTGGAATCACGCCAAGTGGTGGTAGGGAACCGATTTCTACGATATCAGCCATTTCGAGGGAGCTCCTTTACTGGGTCAGCTATAGAGGAACCATAAATAACCGTAGGTCATTGCGAACTGTGCAGCATGATAAGTGATCATTGTGTATGTCGGGCGAGGTTTTTCGGTCAGGAAGTGATTGGTAAACAGCAACATATCAGAGCAATAAAAAAGGGCTCCCCCGATCGCAACCGGCCAAGCGGCAATGGGCGGCCAATCAGGGCGGAAAAGGACGCTGATGCTCGTGCTTGTCATGGCGGTGAGCGCCAGGGCGTAAACACTCACGCCCAGGGCTAGGTCTGTATCCCCGCTCGAGCGTATGATTCCCAGGACCTTTCTGAAGAAGATGATTGTAGGGATGATGTTCAAGGCGAAAACTGCCAGGAGGACAATCGGGACCTGCAGCGGTGTGGTATAGGCGATTAGGAAGGCGACATGCGCCAACAGGAATGCCAGGCCTCCTTTGTGCAGCTGATGCCCCTGCATAAGCAGGAAGATATCCCCCACCAGGCTCAGACAAAGCGCAAGGGTGAACCATGTCGCCTGCGTACTGTTCGTCGCCGGGGTCGAGGTGGCGAACCACAATAGCAGTGATAGTAACGCTCCTGGTTTGGTGATCCAACGGACAGTTCTCGCATTCCGGGCAGTGGCTATCCAATCAGCACCGGCTAGGACCAAACCCAGGAAGAAGAAGAATGGCATCAGGCCTATCCCTCTCTCAACGATCTAAGACCCGCCGTCTCAACATCAGATACCCTCCAACGATGGCGATTGCCGCAAAGGAAAACCATTGGATGGCGTAACCCAAATGAGGGCCATTGGATAGATCGGCCTGGAAATCCGGGCTCGGTTGAGGTTCTGTTGCCGCCTGGATGTGCGTAAGCCCGATATACTGGTTATGGAGAGGCGTGCCCAATTGTGCCTGAATCCCGGCGATATCGATGAAGCGCCAGGACCTAAGGGGAGCTTCGCCGGGTTTCGGGAGCGGATCGGCGAGAAAGCCCAACCGTGGTTGATCCTGTCCTGGTAAGAGCACGCCTTCGATAATGACCGGTTCATCTGTACGATAGGCAGCGAGTGAGAGCGTCGAACCCTCCTCATAGGGTATCCAACCCCGATCGATCAGGATCAGAAGACCGTCCATCGTTTTAAGAGGGGTGATCAGATGGAACCCGGAAACCTCATCCAGGGAGCGATTCTTAAGGACTACCTCATCATCCGCACGAAATGTGCCCTCCAGGACCACCCTTGTGAAATTTGGCAGATCGGTGCTAAAGGGAATTGGCTGCTCAAGTAGTTGTGCCTCAAGCGCTGCATTGCTGCGAAGCCTCTGCTCCAAGCGGCTCAACTGCCAGATACCCAATCGAGTGCAAACCAGGCTGGATACAACAAAGATGAGGATCAGGAGCCAATCCCCGCGGCGCAAGCGATTCATGGTTTTTTGGGGTCAGCCCCGAATTGAGAGCGAATGCGAGCAGCCAGCTCAAGTGCGCGCTGAGGTGCCAATCCGGTATAGGTTGAGGGATCCAGGAGTTTTTTTATTTGCGCTGGCTGTAGGTGCTTGAGAATTAATTGATCTTTCGCAACAAGGTCTATCAGTGGATTGGATCGGCCTTTTTGAATGGCCTTCATGGCTTTCGTGCTGTGTTTCCGCAGCTTCTCGTGGATCTTCTGGCGATCTCCCCCGGCTTGTACGGCCAGTGTAAGAACCCTTTCCAAGGCGATGAAGGGGCCGTGTTGCTCTAGAAGGCGCTTGCGTGCTTTTTCGTCGATCGTGAAATCACGGATGAGATGGCTGAGCGTGAGGAGCATTTCATCGGTGGCCAGGAAAACCTCCGGCAGCATCGACCTTCGGTTGGCCGAATCATCCAGTGTCCGTTCGAGCAAACTGGTTGCCGTGTTTTCCCAGGCTACCTGATTCCAGGCGGATACCTGGCGGGCAAGGGAACAGATTTTTTCTGCGCCAATCGGATTTCTTTTGAAGGGCATGGCACTGGAGCCGACCTGCGCCTCCCCGAAGGGCTCTTGCAGCACGGAAAAACCGGGTGACTGCATCAAGCGTAAATCGAATGCGATCTTGTGCAGTGTTGCCGCCAATCCGCCGAGCCCACTTACAAGGGCTAGATCCTGACTGCGAGGATAAGTTTGTGTGGTGATGAGATGC
>JBFFMI010000087.1:0-11203 GCA_041554155.1 Anaerolineales bacterium | reverse complement strand
CTGGTCGCCATCCCATCTTTCCGAACGCGCGGGGATTACCTGGCAATCATATCCCTGGCTTTCATGTTCATCGTGATAAGCCTCTTCAACAACCTTGAATTTGTCGGTGGGCCGCGCGGTTTGAGCAATCAACCTGATTACGCCAACTTAACCATCATCTTCATATGGACGATGCTGGCCATCTGGATCATTAACAACTTCGTCCGCTCAACCCTTGGCAAAGCGCTAAACGCCGTGCGCGACGGTGAGCTGGCTGCCAGCGCCATGACAGTGGATACGCGCAAGACGAAGATGATCGCATTCCTCTTCTCCGCTTTCTGGGCAGGACTGGCCGGCGGTTTATTTGCACACGTCATCCGCTACATCAACCCGGGCACGTTTGGCATCCGCAAGTTAGCGGAAGTCCTGGCGATGGTCTACCTGGGTGGCTTGAATTCCGTTGCCGGATCGGTCGTTGGCGCCATCGGCTTCAACCTTCTGAGTGAGGCTCTGCGTCCATTGGAGATCCTGAAATGGATCATTATTCCAATCATGCTTATCCTGCTGATGATCTACCGACCCACGGGATTGATTGCATTCACTGAGCTTGATCCGATTGCGCTTATCAAACCGAAATCGATGGAAGAAGGGGAGGTCGACAATGCCGCTTCTTGAAGTTAACCAAATGACCCACTTCTTCGGGGGACTTCGGGCAGTCCACGATTACAACTTACAGGTGGAACCCGGTCAAATCCGCGGTTTGATCGGCCCTAATGGTGCCGGGAAGACCACGATTTTTAACCTGATCACGGGTGTGTACAACCCAACCGAGGGCGAGATCATCCTGGAGCAACGATCCATCAATGGATTACAGCCCAATCAAATCGCTTCCCAAGGTCTGGGAAGGACTTTCCAAAACCTGCGCTTGTGGCGACATATGACGGTTTTGGAACATGTCAAAATGGCGCGCTATTCTAAAATCGATTACGGGCTTGCCGGCGCTTTTTTCAACACGCCCAAACGCGTGAGAGGCGAACTCGAAATCGAGCGTATGGCTATGGAACTCCTCACGCTGGTTGGGGTTCAGCATCTTGCAGATCAGGTCGTCACAAATCTACCGTATGGCGCGCAGCGAAGGGTTGAGTTAGCACGCGCACTTGCTACCGAACCCAAAGTCCTTTTCCTGGACGAGCCAACTGCAGGAATGAATCCGGAGGAATTAGTCCAGATGATGGAGATTGTCCGACGCGTCCACACGGAAATTGGCCTGGCGATCTTCCTCATCGAACACCGCATGAAAGTTGTAATGGACCTTTGTCAGATCATCCAGACGCTGGTCTTTGGAGAGGTTATTGCTGAGGGAACACCAGATGAGATTCGCTCTAACCCCAAAGTCATCGATGCCTACCTTGGCAAGGAGGTAGAGATCTGATGTTCCTCTCGGTTGAAAACCTTACGGTTTCATACGGCAATATCAAAGCGCTACATGGCATCAGCTTCGAAGTTGACGAAGGGGAAATTATCAGCATCATCGGTGCTAATGGCGCCGGGAAAAGCACCACACTCTGGGCAATTTCACGGCTGCTGGAAGTTGAAGGGCCCAGCAAGATGACCTTCGCCGGTAAGAACCTGGGTGACTTCACTCCCGACAAGGTTGTGAGCGAGTTAGGTATCTCGCACGTACCTGAAGGTCGTAGGCTCTTCGACAACCTTACCGTGATGGAAAATTTGCAACTTGCAACATTTGCTCGCAAGGATAACCCTGAGATAAAAAGAGATCTTGATCGAGTTTTTTCGATATTCCCTCGCCTTGAAGAGCGCATTGTCCAAAAGGCTGGGACTCTCAGCGGTGGAGAACAACAGATGCTGGCTGTTGGGCGAGCACTGATGAGCGGCCGGCGGATGATGCTTCTTGATGAACCATCCATGGGCCTTGCCCCTCTGCTCATGAAGGATGTCTTTGATGCGCTCAGGGAAATCAACAATGAAGGAACTACGATCCTGCTGGTCGAACAAAATGCCCGGATGGCGCTCCAATTCTCCCAGCGAGGCTACGTCTTGGAGAGTGGATCGATCGTCGTGCAGGGAAAATCGAGCGACTTACTCGAAAATCCAGATGTGAAAAAAGCGTATCTTGGGGGATGAGATTTCGAATAAACTTAAAAAGGCGGATCCATGGATCCGCCTTTTCTTATCTGGTGCTCTGCTTTAACCCGTGTCCCTCAGATAAACGCGAGGGACCCTGGCCGCAATCCCACTCGTGACCTCGTAATTGATCGTCCCCCAACGGTCCGCGATGTCTTCGGCACAGATGCGGGAATCGCCTTGTGAACCCAGAATAAGCACCTCATCGCCTTCCCTGGCATCAGGTAAGTTGTCCAGATTCACCATGATCTGGTCCATCGTCACTCGCCCAACAACAGGGATGCTTCGGCCACCCACCAGGACCTGATTGCCTTCTACCCGTCTAAAACCATCGGCGTAACCGACGGGGATCGTTCCGATCCTTTCTTCATGGGTGGTATTGTAGATGTGGCCGTAGCTGATCCCACGGCCAGGGGGCACTTTTTTAACCTGCGCCAGAATTGATTTCCAACACAACGCTGGCCGGATTACCGGGGGCAGCTTTGTCTCGGAGGATGGCGCTAAACCGTACATCGCGATCCCTATACGGAGAAGGTCCAGGTGGGCACCCATTCGTTTCAACGCCGCAGCCGAGTTCGCACAATGGACAAGGGGAGGTTTTTTGCCAAGATCTTCCAGTTCTTCGATTAGCGCCTGGAAGTAATCAAGCTGATGATCGGTGGTGGACGGGTCGGATTCATCGGCTCGCGCCAGATGAGTGAAGATCCCCTCCAGCTTCACTCCTGGTCCGGCTTCAATTGCCTCAACGAGTGGTAGGACATCGATCGGTGGGATCCCCAACCGACCCATCCCGGTATCTACTTTGATGTGCAGATGGGCTTTTAAACCCTGCGACATCGCCGTCTCACTCACCCAATCTACTTGATCCAAAGACCAAATCGTGAGCGCGATTTCCGACTGGATCATCTCCATCACCCGTTCTTTTGGCGTGTGACCCAGGATCAAAATGGGTGCGCTGATTCCAGCTTGGCGCAATTGAAGCGCCTCTTCGACGCGCGCAACGCCCAGCCAGCTCGCGCCGCCACGCAAAGCAGCCGAGGCAACCTCGATCGCGCCATGTCCATAAGCATTGGCTTTCACAACCGCCATAACCTGCGCCGAGCTCATCTCAGCAAAGTAGCGCACGTTGTTCTCAATCGCCCTCAGGTCAACCTCAACCCAGGTGGAAAAGGCTTGATCCGGATCCATATCTGCCAGTATATGAGTCCAAACATGATATGACAACAAGCTTGACGGATGGTTATAATCGTATCTTCACGGAGATATGTATGCCTATCGTAGTAGTTCCACATGATCCGGATTGGCTCAAGCAGGCCGCCGACGAATCGGCTCAGATCAGCGCAGCTCTCGGCGACAACATCCGGGCGATCCACCATATCGGCAGTACTGCGATCCCGGAGATCTTCGCCAAGCCGATCCTGGATCTCTTACTTGTAGTCAATTCGATCACTACCCTCGACCAGGATACCCAGATCATGGAAGGCCTAGGCTACGAGGCCAAGGGCGAATACGGCATTCCCGGCCGACGCTACTTTCGAAAATCCAATGAGAAAGGAACCAGGACCCATCACGTCCATTCCTTTGAGAACGATTCCGAACAAGTTCACCGACATCTCATTTTCAGAGATTACATGATCGGGAACCCGGATGCAGCGAAAGCTTACGGCAAACTGAAGGTAGAACTCGCTTCTGCCCACCCCGATGATATTGAAGCCTATATGGATGGTAAGGACCTGTTTATTAAGGAGCACCTGGCTCTGGCTGAGGTCTGGTCCGCCAACCAAATCCGCAGCATGGATCCGGCCGGGAACCCGGCTTTCGGATGACCACCTGGATTGGATCGCTTCGCGATGTTTGAATTTCAACTAGATGCCGAAGATGGCGTTGCCCGAGCGGGCCGCTTCACAACGCCCCACGGCGAATTGCTCACACCGATCTTCGCTCCGGTGGGGACCCAGGCCACAGTGAAAGCCCTTACGCCAGCACAGGTGAAGCTCACTGGAAGCTCGTTGATCCTGGCGAATACCTACCATCTGTATTTACGACCGGGTGCAGACATTGTCCAGGAAATGGGTGGTCTGCACCGCTTTATGGGTTGGGGTGGACCGATCCTGACCGATTCAGGCGGCTTTCAGGTATTCTCCCTTGCCCAGCGCCGCAAGATTGATGAAGACGGCGTTACGTTCCGATCCCACATCGATGGCTCCGAACATCGCTTCACGCCCGAGCAGGTCATCCAGGTCCAGGAGCAGCTCGGCGCCGACATCATCATGGCCTTTGACGAATGCCCCGAGCCCTACGACCACAGCTACAACCAGGCCGCAATGCTACGAACCCACACATGGGCGGAGCGCTGCAAAGCTGCCAAGAGTCGTGAGGATCAAGCGCTCTTCGCCATCATTCAGGGCGGGGTTTTCCCCGATCTTCGAAAAGAATCAGCCCAGTTCATCGCGGCGCTTGATCTCCCGGGGATCGCCATCGGAGGCCTATCGGTCGGTGAAAGCAAGCAAGAAATGCACGCTATGATCGAAGTGGTAGTCCCAGAACTACCCAAAGATCGTCCTCGCTACCTGATGGGGGTAGGCGCACCCGAAGATCTGGTCGAGGCGATCTCGAGAGGCATCGACATCTTCGATTGCGTACTTCCCACACGCATGGCCAGAAACCACACCGCCCTGACTCGTAAAGGCCGTATCAACATCCGCAAGGCCGCTTTCCAGCGTGATTCGAAACCGCTTGATCCAGCCTGCCCCTGCTACACCTGCAGCCAATTCAGCCGCGCCTACATCCGTCATCTGGCCGTTGCAGCAGAGATGCTCGCCGCTTCGTTGTTGTCGATTCATAATATCTTCATGCTAAACGCGCTGACGGCCGATATACGCCTGGCCATACTCGAGGGACGACTCGACGCATTCGCAAACGAATTCCGGGCAGCTTTTACCCACCACCGACAGGACGGTGATCATTGACTCTTCTCCAGGCGGTTGTTCTTGGGATCGTTCAAGGCGCTACTGAATTCCTTCCGATCTCATCCTCCGGTCATCTCGTACTGGCACCCTGGTTCCTGGGATGGAAAATCGACGAAGGGCAAGCCTTCATCTTCGATGTACTCGTCCAATGGGGCACGATCCTTGCGGTCATGATCTACTTTCGCCAGGAGCTGTTGCAGCTTATACGGGCTGGGTGGATGAGCCTGCGTGGGGGTGAAGCCTGGCGAGATCCAGTTGCGCGCCGGGCCTGGCTCATCATGGTGGCCAGTATCCCGGCCGCGGCTGTAGGATTGTTGATCAAATCCACCGTCGAGGCGACCTTCGGCAGCCCGCTCGCAGTGTCTATCTTCCTGATGGGCACAGCCCTGCTGTTGGTCGTGAGTGAGCAGCTGGGTAAGCCCTACCGCCAGTTGGAATCGCTCGGCTGGCTTGACGCCATTATCATCGGCCTCTTTCAAGCCCTGGCATTATTCCCGGGGATCTCGCGATCAGGAGCCACCATTTCCGGCGGCTTGCTGCGAGGTCTCGAGCGCGAGCAGGCAGCCCGGTTTTCCTTCTTGCTCGCCGTTCCCACCATGTTGGGGGCTGGTTTCATCGCCCTGCTCGATCTAAGTCGGGCGGCCGACTCCGCTACCCAAATCGCCCCGCTTTTGGTGGGCATGCTCGCCGCCGCGCTCGTCGGCCTGGCCGCCATCCACTGGCTGCTCTCATTCTTACGAACCCGCCGGCTCTATGGCTTTGCGCTGTACTGCGCACTGGTGAGCCTTGGGAGTTTAATAATCTATGCGCTGCCTTAAACTCCAACTCGCACTCGCGCTGCCCTTGCTCCTTGCCGCCTGTGCCTCGGTTGAGACTCCTGCGCCGCCACCCCAAGCAGCCTACGTGGGCGTGACGCCTGCCTATGAAGTTTGGTTTAAGGATCTGGTAGACGTCTACTGGGTAGACCAACCCGGGAATGGGGTCATCCCACTGGTTTTTCCACTTGCCGAAGCCATAGAAAGCGCAGACCAATTAGAGCTTGAACTTGTGGTCAGCGCTTCCACGCCCCCGCCAGAATGGTTTGCCACCCCACTGTATGCTGACGCAATTGCCATCATGGCACATCCTGCACTTGGGGATCTGGATCTATCGATCCAGGAAATGGACGCTATCTTCGCGGGAGAAGTGGAGAGCTGGCTTGCATTTACCGGAGAGCCGGAGGAAATCCTTCCGATCATCCCTCCTGAAGGAGATGAACTGCGCGCGGCCTTTCAAGCCACAGTCCTTCAGGGTGCACGCTACACCTCAAACGCGCTGCTTGCCCCCCATCCAGAAGCTGCCCTCGAATTGGTTGAAGACAGGCCCGGCGCCATCGCCATCATACCCTGGACAGCACTAGCTCAAAGCCACACACCCCTCAGGCTCGAAGGTGTTCGGCTTTCTTCCACGACGATCGAAAACGACCGCTACCCTTTGATCGTGCAAGTAAATGCATTCGCACTTGAAGAACCCGCTGGTGCTATGCGACAGTTCCTGGGTTGGTTGCAAGCAACCCTGGCATCGGGCTCCTGAGCCACACACCCAGCCTGGGTTAACCAAGCGAACACAATAGCACTGCGCCGCGCAGGGCTTGGAATCATCACCTTGTTGAGGTCCATCATTAGGATCACAATTGAAGGAAGGGGTTGTTGTGGCGTTCTTCCCCTACAGTGGTCGGAGGACCATGACCCGGGAAGATGCGCGTGTCGTCGGGAAGCGTCAAAATCTCATCCTGGATGCTCTTTAGCAGTATCTCCCAACTCCCACCAGGCAGATCCGTCCTGCCCACGCTCCCCTGAAAAATGAGATCCCCACTGAAGACCGCCCCCAGCTGCTCGGCCAGGAGCACGACGTGACCGGGGCTGTGACCGGGTGTATGACGAACCTCAAATGCCACATCTTCGAGATGTAAGGTCATGCCATGGAACAGATCGATGGTCGGCTCGGGTCCGGGATCGAAGCTCTGGAATCCAAACCAGGCGGAACCACCCATCGCCCGCCAGAGGGGTTGATCTTCCGCATGCAGCGCCACCGGCATAGGGGCATCCGAAGCATCTGCCACACCCGCCGCGCCTCCGAAATGATCGAAGTGGGCGTGGGTCAGCCAGATCGACCCAATGCGCCAATTCCGATCCTGGGCCGCTCGTGCAATGCGTTCACCCTGCCAGGCTGGATCAATGACAACTGCCTGCTCCTGGCCGGGTTTTCCAATCAGGTAAGTGTTGGTGAGCGCCATACCCAGCTCGAAGGCGACGATTTCATGTTCCCCGAGTTGATACGAATCTTCGGACAAGCGACAGGCTCCTTATGTGCAAAAGGCACTGGCCCCCTCCAGTTACCTTTGGTATGAATTTGGAGTATAGTCGCTTGTACGCTCGCCTTCAACATTGTTAATGTCCCGGCAGAAGGGCTACGAACCGTGTCTTTCCATCGGCTTGTACAATTCCGGGCCAGCATTCGATGCAACGATCATAGGTAAACCCAATCGATCTGACCGTCCAGGTCCAACACACCGCCTTCAAGGAGGCCTGCATGCGTGATTACCCCCCAGAACCTTTCCGCATAAAAACCGTTGAGCCGATCCGGCGTATTTCTCGTGAGGAGCGTGAAGTTGCCTTGCAAGCGGCCGGGTACAACATCTTTGGTTTGCGCTCTGATGACATCTATGTCGATCTGCTCACCGATTCGGGTACCGGCGCGATGAGCGATCGGCAGTGGGGCGCCATGATGCAAGGCGATGAATCCTACGCCGGTGCGCGTTCCTATTTTCATCTGAAGGAAGCGATTGACAGCATTTTCGGCTTCCAGCATTTTGTACCCACACACCAGGGACGAGCGGCCGAAAATATCCTCTGTACGCTGCTCATTAAGCCGGGCGATCACATCCCCTCCAATACCCATTTCGACACCACCGAAGCCAACATCCGAGCGCGCGGCGGAAAAGCGATCAACCTGGTCATCGATGAGGCTGCTGATCCAGCGCAGGCACACCCCTTTAAGGGGAACATGGATCTTCAAAAGCTCGATGCTTTCATTGACTCAGTGGGTGTGGACGCGATTCCCTTCGGGATGATCACGATTACCAACAATGCCACGGGTGGGCAGCCGGTCTCCGTCGAGAATATTCGCGGTACCAGCGAGATCTACCGCAAACACAAGATACCCTTCTTCATCGACGCCTGCCGATACGCTGAGAACGCTTTCTTCATTAAACAGCGCGAGGACGGCTACGCAGAGAAGTCGACATTGCAGATCGCCAACGAAATATTCGCCATGGCCGATGGCGCCACCATGAGCGCTAAGAAGGATGCGCTGGTTAATATTGGCGGGTTCCTGGCGATGAACGACGACGAGCTCTTCCAGCGGTCAAAGAACGAGCTCATTTTGCGCGAAGGTTTCCCGACGTACGGTGGGCTGGCCGGGCGTGACCTGGACGCGATCGCTGTCGGTCTAAGGGAGGGGCTCAACGAGGCCTATCTGGAATATCGGCTGGGGCAAGTCGCTTACCTCGTAGACGGCCTGTTGGCTGCCGGACTTCCGGTCGTGCAGCCTGCTGGGGGACATGCGGTCTATATCGACGCAGGGGGATTCCTTCCGCACATTCCGCGCCATGAATTCCCTGGTCAGTCCCTCGCTGTTGAACTGTACCGGGAGGGTGGGATTCGCGGGGTAGAGATAGGCTCGGTCGCATTCGCGTATACCGACCCTGAGACTGGCGAGGAGCATGTGCCGCTACTGGAGCTCGTTCGCCTAGCGATCCCCCGACGTATGTACACACAGGCCCACATGGATTGGGTCGTGGAAGCCGCTGCCCGCATCGCGACGCGCAAAGAAGAATTGCGAGGTTATCGCATTACCTACGCACCCGAATTGCTGCGGCATTTCACGGCAGTATTTGAGCCGATCGTGTGAGATGGTGATTGTCCAATAATGGCGTACTGCTCTCGCGCCTCTTCTAAGGGACCCAGGGGATCATGATTACCAATATTGGGGCGGCCAGATGGCCGCCCCAATGCTGTTCTGTGCATGGATTACGGGGCACAAGCGTTTGTGTGTCTTAGATTCCCCGTGTTTACGGGAAGGTGTAGGTCGCCCAATCGAAGTTCATCCCGGCGATGTCGCCGCTGTTGATGCCCAGCCTGCCATACTTCCCTGCGGTAGTCTGGAAGCAGTACACCCGGTTCTGGATGTTGAATGGGCTTCCCGCGAGTGCCATAGCCTGGCATTCGTTGCCTGTGGGCAAGTCGTTCCCGAAGAGAGCGAAGGTTGCACCGTTCACCGGAACCACCCTGCGCTTCAGCTGTGGGATGGGGGGCCAGCCACCAACTTCAAGATCGGCAGAGTATCGGAAGTCCGCATCCGGGGAACCGCAGCCCACCATATCGCCAGCGTCCAGGTCGAAGCAAGCTCCATTCGGCAGATACTGCCCGCCGCCGCTGGAGACGAAGATTGGGAAGACGGGGATGGGGAGGATCTCAAGAACGATCGGCCCTTCCTCTTCTTCCTCTTCGAGCACTTCGATCTCGACCCAGAAGGCGATGTTTGCGTTAGCGCCGATCCCGAAGAGCGCGCCTTCGTTGCTGCGAAGCAGCCAATAGCCTGTGTAGGCGCCGACAGTGCCAGGTGCAGTCAGGTTGACGGAAAGATCCACTATCTGTCCAGGGTTGACCAGCCCGGGCAGGGACAGGCTTGCCGGTCCGCCCATCGAGTCGCCATGGTCGAAGACCAGCTTATAGGAGGAGGTCCATGTGCAGGTGCCGCTGTTGCGCAAGCGCCAGGTCTTCACGAAGGCCTGTCCTGGGGTGAAATCCGAGCCATCGGGAACGGTGACATCAGCAATGAACTCGGCCCGGTTGGTGCAGCTCACGATTTCAGGGGTCGGTTCAACGGTGACCTCAGGTTCTACAGTGGGTTCTTCTGTCACTACCGTTTCAAGCTCTTCTTCGGTGCTTTCTTCTGCTGGTGCTTCAACAGCCGGTTCCTCTTCGGCGATGAACTCAAGCTCGCCAGCAGCCTCGGCCTCGGCCAGCGCTGCCTGTACTTGAGCTTCCACTTCAGCGGCGAAATCGGATGCTTCTGCATCGGCTGCCAGAAGCGGATTGTTGCAGGCCATTGCGGCCAGAGCCATCGAGGCCATCACGATCAGGATTGTGATTCGATTCTTTTTCATGACTGCGTTCTCCTTCGTTTGGGTTCAAGTTTGTCTTTCTCACCCCTGAAACGGAGAACGAGTCGATTTTGTGACAACTTTTTATCAAACCAATGCCATGGCATAAAAATGTGCAGCACGACAGAACTTCGCCGTGCGGGTGGAATCTGTTGTTGTGCACGCGCATAAGCCGCTTGAAGGCATGGATTTAACATCACAGGGGCACGGCGCTGCCGTGCCCCTGTGGATCATTACGAAAGCACTCCCCTACCCGATGTACCAGGTCACATCGAACGTGGATGAACGGCTCTCCACAAAATTCCCGGCGTTGTCCTCCGCCCGTGCATAATACTGACCCTGGCCGGCGGGATAGGGACCACCCTGGACGCTGCAAGTTGTGGCGTTGTTGCAGGTCTTCAGGAGAGAGACAACACTCTGACCCGGAGCTCGCACCCAGATCTCGATCCAGGCAATGCCGCCAGGATCGGAGGCAGACACTTGGAATGTGACCGCATCATTGCTCAGAGGAGTCTTCGGCGTGTGGGAAAGAGTTAGTATGGGTGCCTGGTCATCGACCGGGGTCGGCGTGGGCGGTGCCAGCACGACCGGCACCTGGCTGGTATCCCCCTTTTCATCGGTCAGGTTGTTGGCGACCCAGCAGGTCCCCGGAGCGTTCAGCCGCTCGACCACCCACCAGAACCAACCTGCATCACGACCCACGATCGGCGTCTCATCGTCGGTCAGCAGGTAATCGAGGATCGGATATACGCTGTCCGGACCTGCCCGACAGTTACTGTTCATAAGGGCGATGGCGATGGGGGGACCGGAAGGTGGAGGTTCAACCATACCCTCGGTCGTTGTAGGTGTCGCTGAAGGTGGGGCTGGAGGCAAGGAGGCTGGTTCCGCTGTCTCATCCGGTTCT
>JBFFMI010000086.1:0-11493 GCA_041554155.1 Anaerolineales bacterium | reverse complement strand
TGGCCTGCCGTGCGCAAGCACTGTCATGCGCTTGCGCTCGAGTTGCGGCAGCAGTTGATCGAATTAACAGGCAACCCCGCTCTTACGCCTTCAAGTGAGGACTGGTTCGTGCAGATGTTCGCCGTCCAAGTTCCAACACTTGAGCCGAACGCTTTACAAAAGAGACTGTACGATGATCATCACATTGAAGGGGTCGCGTATATCTGGAATCAACTTCCACTCCTGCGTGTATCAATCGCGGCCTATAATGACGAGAACGACTGCGAGTCCTTACTACGGGCGCTCAAGGCCATCCTGCCTTCAAATACATAAGGATGGATAACCACTCACAAGGAGATACTCCATGAATCGAGTCTTAGGCAAGAGCGGCATCGAGGTCAGCGCAATTGGTATGGGTTGCTGGGCCATCGGCGGCCCCTGGACCTGGCAGCAGCCCGGTCATGACCCCTTTCCCGCTGGATGGGGACAGGTGGATGACGCCGAATCGATCCGCGCCATCCATGCCGCGCTGGATGCCGGCGTCAACCTCTTCGACACGGCCGCCAACTACGGGGCCGGTCATAGCGAACGCATGCTCGGGAAGGCCCTGGAGGCTCGCCGAAGCGAAGTGGTCATTGCCACGAAATTTGGCCACATCGTCGATGAAGAGCATAAGATCGTCTACGGCGATGACGATCAGATCCTCCAGAACCTGCGCTCGGATGTCGAGAACAGCCTGCGCCGCTTGAACACAGATTACATCGATATTTATCAGCTTCATGCAGGCGATTTCGATCCCGAGCTTGCGCTCGAACTGCGCAGTATGCTGGAGGACCTTGTCGCAGAAGGCTTGATCCGTTGGTACGGTTGGAGCACAGACATGGTGGACCGGGCCGAGGTGTTCGCCGGTGGGGAACACTGTGCCACTATCCAGTTCCAGCTCAACGCGCTCTTCGACAACCCTGAGATGCGCGCCCTATGCGCCGACCACAACATGGCGGGGATCAATAAAGATCCACTCCACAAAGGGGTGCTCACCGGGAAGTTCACAACGGCTGCAACCTTCCCCGATACAGATATCCGCTCGCGCTACAACTTCAAAGACCACGAAATGGCCTGGCGCTTAGCTGCCGTGGAGGCTATCCAGGATCTGCTTTGCTCCGGTGGCCGCACGATGGCGCAGGGCGCGCTGGCCTACATCTGGGCGCTGGACGAATCCATGATCCCCATCCCGGGATTCAAAAGCGTCGCCCAGGTCGAGCAGAACGCAGGCGCCATGACGCTTGGCCCCCTCGCACAAGACGAACGCCACCAGATCGACAAGATTGTGGATCGCTACCGGCCCGATCGCGCATGACGGACGTCGACCTGCCCCCCAGACACAAGAGCTTCAAGCGATTGCTGTTTTTCTTCAAAGCAATCCTGGGGATCGCGTTGCTCGGATATGTCTATGTCTTCCATATTGAGCCACTCTGGTACAAGGTGGAGCGGGTCGAGATCGCGGTCGATCGATTACCACCCGCTTTTAACCATTTCCGCGTTGTTTGTCTGAGCGACTTCCATCAGGAACCCCACGCTGGGGTCGGGTATATCGAAAGGGTCGTCCAGCGGGTAAACGAACTGGAGCCCGATATGATCTGTCTCCTGGGGGACTATGTCTTCAGTAGCGCAGAGACCATTGCCCAGCTGTCGCCCGTGCTGAGCGTACTCAACGCCCAGCACGGTGTCTATGGCGTGCTCGGTAACCACGACCTGTGGACCGACGCCGAGATCGTTCGCTTCGGTCTGGAAGAATCCGGGGTCAAGATTTTGATCAACGAGCATGTCGTCCTGGATATAGATGGTGCGGAGCTGGTGCTTGCCGGCCTGGATGATGGCTGGAGCGGGGAACCGAACCTGGGACAGGCGTTGCTAGGGGCGCCACGCGATGCCCCTGTCTTACTGATGCTCCACGAGCCTGATCTCGCTGATCAAATCAGCCTTGATGGCCGGGTAGAATTACAGCTATCCGGTCATAGTCACGGTGGCCAGGTGCGGCTACCCTTTATCGGCGCCCCGTTTCTCCCTGATTTCGCTCATACGTACGATCAGGGTCAATACCGGGTCGGTGACATGTGGTTGTATGTCTCGCGCGGGATCGGTGTCATCTATCCACCCGGCCGTTTCAACTGTCGACCGGAGATCACAGAGATTTCACTGGTTGAAGCTGCTCAATGAGCATCCATCAAATACAGCATCGCTGGACTTGCCCTGTTCGACCAGCGCCCTGACAATAGTGCCCATGCGCCTCCCCAAGATTGATCGCACGACCCTCTTACTCGTGATCGTCGCGCTATTCCTGGCGGGCGTCGCCTGGGTTCGTGGAGGGAATGCACTTGCCTTGAAAGGGCTTGAGATTGGGGCTAGGACGCTGCTCAGCGTGACTCCCCTGCTCGTCGCCGCCTTCCTGGTCGCAGGTCTAACCCAGGTCTTGATCTCCAAGCAGATGGTCGAGCGTTGGTTGAGCGCTAGCTCAGGCTTGCGCGGAATCCTGCTGGCCTGCGTAGCCGGTGCGCTGATCCCGGGTGGCCCCTACGTCTACTATCCAATCGCCGGGAGCCTGCTGTCTTCAGGGGCCGGACTTGGTGTGTTGATCGCATTTATAACAGCAAAGAATCTTTGGTCGATCTCTCGCCTGCCCTACGAATTTGCGCTGCTCGGACCCACCCTGACCATCACCCGATTCTGTTTCACGTTTGTTATCCCTCCTCTGCTGGGGCTTGCTGCTGAGCTCTTGTTTGGCCGCTACATTGAAAACATCAGGGCGGCCGTCCAATGACTGAGTCAACTCTGATCCTGTTCGCCCTGGCGGGCATCGGATTGATCATCGCCTGGCGACGCGGTGATGGCAGCGCCCGACGCTCTACCGAGGCAGGTTGGTCGACGTTTAAGCGAACGCTACCCCTGCTTATCGTCGCCTTCATCATTGTCGGTTACGTTAACGCCCTCGAGCCACAGGCTTTTGTGCGCACGTGGATTGGGCCCGATTCTGGCCTTCGAGGAATATTGATTGGATCGATCGCCGGCATACTCCTGCCCGGTGGCCCTTATGTTGTTTTCCCTTTAATCGCCACCCTATACAGCTCTGGCGCTGGAATGGGCCCAACCTTGTCGATGATCACCTCCTGGGCTGCGCTGGCGCTGCTATCGGTGTCTTTCGAGCTGCCATTTTTGGGTTGGCGCTTTACACTCATCCGATTCGGGCTCGGATTGATCGTGCCGGTCCTGGTTGGGGCTGGCGGCATGCTGCTTAGCGGATAACCGCATCCCGTTCACCCCGGATTCCCCTTCATCCCCCGCATCAAGCGCTCAAGCTCAATAGCCTCCCTACCACTGTGAACGTCTGGGATAGAAGTACTAAGGCAACCACGTAACAGTGGCATAGCTGGCCCGTTATCCCTAGCGAGACGCAAATTCTTGCGTTCCTTTTGTCGACCATCTGCTACAGGGATTTCCACCCCGCTCCTGGCCAACCAGGAGCAATCGAAGGAAGGTAAACCCATGCACAAAAAGAACCTGTTCACCGCTTTTATGCTTCTAATTCTGCTCGTCGCTTTCCCGGTTGTTGTCGGGGCTCAAGACGGCCTGGATGTCACCGTCGTCACCGATCAAAGCTGCGATCGCGTCAGCTTCACCCTGAATATTTCGGGGGGCAGCGCTCCCTTTGCTGTTGAAGTTAAATATGGCGATACAGAAACCTACGAGGGTGTCCTGGAAACTGGTGGGGCATTGCTTTTAGATCATGCCTATCCATCCCACGGTGAATATGAGTACGAGGTCAAGGTGAAAGACTACGATGGGACGGAAGTTGAGATCGAGGACTTACTCGTGATCGATGGGCCCACTGTCGAGCTCGGAAGTTCACCGTTCCCGCCGCTGCTGACGATCGAAGGGGGAACGGCGTCGATACTCTTCACCGCTAACGCGACCGGTGGTGCGGGTGACTATACCTACAGCTGGGATCTCGATCAGGATGGTACCCCGGACGCGGGGCTGGATAGCGCGACCGCCGATGCCAGTTACACGGAGAACGGTAAATACGTCGCATCCGTCACTGTGACCGACGAATGTGGCCTGGCTGATACGGATACACTCACTGTAGTTGTTGACGATCCCGAGGAGGACGCCGAGGAAGCTTGTCATCCCACCGCTCAGAAGATCGCCGAAGCCGTCAGCAGCATCTTCCCCGACGGACGTGCCGATCAAGCCTATACCTGTGAAGATATCTTCAACTACTTTGAGGGTGGTTTAACTGGCTACCAGCTCGGCTTCGGCCGCATGTGGAAGGCCTATCAGTTCACACAGGCAATCGATGACCTCACCTGGGAAGAGATCCTGGATTGGAAGCTGCAATTTTCGAGTTGGGGTGCGCTAAGCCAGCTCAATCGGGCATCTGAATTCCTGGAAGACTTTGGCATCCGAGATCTTTATGACCTTGTGATCAGTGAGGAGTATACCGTGCGCGATGTTCGGAATGCCGCTCGAAGCGTCTTGCGCTTCGATGCCGAATTCGAGGATGCGCTGGCTCGCATTGCTGAGGGAGCCAACGCTGGAGAGTTGGGCCAGTTCTACCGATTGGTTAATACATTGGAGATCGATCCAGAAGAACTTGATGGCTACATGGCAGAAGGCATATCGCTTTCCGAATTGCGACACGCCGCCAAGCTCTCTGAACGCACGGGAACCGAATTCGGTGAAATCGTCGAGGCAAAATCGTTTGACTACAGCTGGGGGGAAATCGGTCAGGCGTATAAACTAGCCGATGATGATGCCTCAGCTGCCGAGATCCTCGCCCTGGGGGTGAAAGAGTACCGCGCTGAACAGCGCGAGGCCGATCGTGAGCAACGCACCGAGGATCGCAACGCCACCACAGCTGAACGCTTGGCCGAGCAGCTCGGAGCAGGATCGGCCGAAGAACTGTTGGCGCTCTTCAACGGCGCTTGCGAGGGCAGCTGGAGCTGTGTTCGGAAACAGTTGCGCGAAGAGCAGCGCGCGCAGGGGAACAGCGATCGCGACCTGCGCACGGCGGATCAACTGGGCTCACAATATGGACTCACACGGGACCAGGTGATGAGCTACTTCAATAGCTGTGGGCAGGACTGGAATTGTGTGCGCTCGACCCTGCGTGCAGAGTTCAAGAAACCACCGGGAAAGAATAAGTAGCCGCCGCAATCCCGACGCATATAAAAAGGGTAGCAATAACACTTGCTACCCTTTTTTTTGTTGTTGCCGTCATCCGTTCGCTCGCGTCAACCTTTTCTAACCTGCTTCTAACCTTTGCTGGATAGACTCTTTCTTGTTACAGGTGCGAGTGAGGCGCTTCAATTGAGACAAGCCTTTTCGCCAAGGAGTTTCCAATGGGAAAGACAGTGCGTATCGGTTTGCTAAGCGGAATCTTTCTGGCCAGTGTTTTTCTGGGTGCATGCACCACGGCCGATCTTGCGTTTCAAGAGAACGAGACTCAACCTGAGCTTGTCATGGTGTCTCAGGATGTGGCCGGGTTGCCAGATCTTTATGATCGGGTTAATCCAGCGGTTGTTAACATCCAGGTGCGCCTAGCCAATGGTTTTAACCTTGAGGATGAGCCAGGCCAGCCCTTCGGATCAGCACAGGGTTCTGGTTTTATGTATGACGACCAAGGACACTTTGTAACAAACTTCCACGTCGTCGATGATGTAGATGAAATCTCTGTCGTCTTCTATGACGGCCTGATTCTGGAGGGCGAATTGATCGGCGCTGATCCCGACAGTGATATTGCCATCCTGCGTGTAATCGATCCACCAGAGAACATCTCGCCGCTTGCGCTCGGAGATTCCACAACGTTGCGCGTGGGCGAATCGGTCGTGGCTATCGGCAATCCTTTCGGTTTGCAAGGGACGATGACCACCGGGATCATCAGCGCTCTCGGGCGCACGTTGCCATCTCAAGCAGTCGCCATCGGTGGCGGCCGCTTTAACATCCCTAATATCATTCAGACCGATGCAGCCATCAACCCGGGGAATTCGGGGGGACCGCTGCTCAACCTGTCAGGCGAGGTCATTGGCGTCAACACCGCCATTGCATCCAGTGACCGTCAATTCAGCGGTGTCGGTTATGCAGTGCCTTCCAATATCGTGAATCGGGTGGTGCCTGAGCTAATTGAAAATGGCCGATTCCCTCATCCATATATTGGTATCGCCGGGGTTGATGTATCTCCGGATATCCGCCAAGCGATGGACCTTGATACACAACAGCGCGGCGTTCTGGTTATCGACGTCACCGAGGATGGGCCAGCGGATGATGCCGGTCTGGTCGGCAGCACAGTGGAGAT
The DNA here is from genome assembly GCA_041554155.1 of Anaerolineales bacterium. Lineage (GTDB taxonomy): Bacteria > Chloroflexota > Anaerolineae > Anaerolineales > E44-bin32 > E44-bin32. The sequence goes on along the minus strand of JBFFMI010000086.1, from coordinate 5,165 downwards.
CGAGATTGACGGCTTGCCGGCCACGATCGGAGGCGACATCATCGTTCAGATCGACGATATGCCGGTAGGCGATTTCGACGACTTGATCGCCTATCTGAGCGAATCAACTGTCGTTGGGCAAACCATCGAGCTCACCCTGCTCCGTGATGGCGAGTTTGTCACGGTGGAGCTTGAGCTTGGAGAACGCCCAACCAATTAAAGCTGGCTTGCAATGCGCTATAACAAAAGCCCCCGATAATGAACCTATCGGGGGCTTATCCTATTCCTCGTAAGTCGTAGCTTTGTCTAACCCGGGGACCTTACACTCGTGTCCGGCTTGAAGATGACCCAGGCAAACCAGAAATGCTCAGCAGATACAACCCGTTCCAGTTGCGCACCTTCCAGTGGTCCAGCGATCGCTTCGCCTAGGATATTCCAGGTACTGCCGGTTACATCATCTTCAAACCCGGCGGTGGTTGCAACGAACGTCAGCAGCTCTCCGTCCAGTTCACGCAAGAACACGCCTGTGGATCCTGTGTCTGAGCCATTGTTGCCAAAGGTTGACATCGTGCCCTCGCGCCAGAAAACGACGATAGAACTATTATCAACCTTATCGTTGAATACGCCGAACTCGCGCAATTGGCTGAAGGGGTAGGCGATGTCCAGGCCTTCGAACTCGATCGCCACCACGCGCTCCATCGGTGCCAGTCGATCATCTATGAGATCGCGTGTATTGGGCGATAGCGCAAAGGGGCTGTTGTCGATCGAATCGTAGCCTGCGTAGGGATTGCGTCCATAACTTCGATCATGCCCGGTGTCTCTGGACAGTACCGCACCTTCAGGGTGGGCTTCCTTGAAGTCGGACCATGCGACGATCTGAGATGGGAGCACCTCAAGTTCGGCTCCGGTCATGTCACCCACAATCGCTTCACCTGTGAATTGCTGCCACCAGGAAAAGGTCTGTCGGTCGTACATCACCAGATCTGAGTTGCGCAAGTTCCCGGTGGTGCCGAAATCCAGCACCGTGCCATCCTGCTGTGTTCGTTTGAACGCGATCGTCGCGTTACAGAGAGGGCAAAACGTCAGCGTCACTGGCTCCCCCCCGACCTCATCGTTCACGATCTCATGCCAGATTAATATGGCCAAAGGGTACGCCCGCGCCTCTCCGTTCCATTCGAAAAACATCACCGGCCAGTCTTCTTCCAGCCAACTATCTGCCTCTTCAGTGGTTTCAAAGATGGGCTCATCTATCGCTGGGATACCATCGGGGGGTGGTCCACCACTCAAGAATTCGCTGAAGGCAATGCTATTTTTACAAAAGTTGGTGCGTCCTTCCCAGAAGCGGGTTGAAAACTGAACGGTACGGCCCGCAAAGGGATCTTCACACTCCTCAACTGTGCCTGCGTGTTCCGTGGGCACTGCTGTATCCATTGGCTCATCAGCCGGAGCAGAGAGCGCCTCGCCATCCGTAGACATTCCTGCCGCAAGCGGTGCACAGGCCCCCAGAACGATGATCAGCAAACCCATTAACAAAAACGTCTTCTGTCGATGTTCCATGAAATACCTACCTTATTAAGTGATTTCCCGCGCGTGTTGAAAACCAGCCTATGCTAGGTGCTAAGACCCAGCTGTTCCAGATAACTGTCAAGTTGTCCTTCGGTCATAACGCCGATATGTAGAATCTGAACCACACCCTGGGCGTCGATAAAGAAGGATGTCGGATAACTGCGGTTGCGATAAAGCTTCTGTACTTCAGCACCAGGATCAAGCAGCAATTCGAACGTCAGATCAAATTCATTGCGAAAACCTTCAACGGCCTCCTGTGATTCATCGAAGTTCACTGCAAGCACAACGAAGCCATCATCCTTGTATTGTTCGAAGCGCGCTTGGATGGCCGGCATTTCAATCTGACATGGTCCACACCAGGTCGCCCAGAAATTCACCAGCACGATTTTCCCGCGCAACTCGCTTAAGGAGACGACCTCGCCGTCCACTGTCGTGAGGCTAAATTCCGGGGCTAGTGAACCGGGGGTTGGATCAACATCCAGCGCCGTCGCTGGCGTGGTTCCCTGCCCCCCATACCCCTGGCGCGCATTCATAACAAACGCTACCGCCAGCGCCAGAGCCAGGACGAGTCCGCCTTGAATGTAGTGATTCTGCAGTGGCTTTCTACGATCCCTCATTTCACACCTTGCCTACATCCTAAATGCCGAAATCTACGAAGAAACCGAACTGCGCCAGGCGCTCGAGGGTTCCGGTGAGCAGCATAAAACCCACGATCACCAGTACCACGCCGGTGACGATCGAAAGGACACGGATCGCCCCCTGGTGTCTGCGCATGAGATCGGTCACCCTGCCCACGCCCAGCGCGGCCAGTAGGAAGGGGATCGCCAGGCCGACCGAATAGGCGCTCAACAGGATAGCCCCTCGGCCGATATCGCCGCCGTTCACCGCCAGGGTGAGCACGGCTCCTAGAACCGGTCCGACACATGGCGCCCATCCGGCCGAGAAGAAGACGCCCATCAAGCCGGACGAGAGGAAGCCGCCGCCTTCACCCGGCGCGTACTGCTTGCGGGTGTCCATGTTCAACACCGGGATGTTGATGACGCCCAGCGTCTGCAGGCCGAACAGGATCACGACCACGCCACCGATGCGGGCGATCCATTCACGCGCGTCGAACAGGATGCCACCCAGCGCCGATGCCGCGATGCCAAGCAAGACGAAAACTACGCTGAAGCCGGTGACGAAAGCCACCCCATGGGCAAAGGTCAGCCCACGGTTGCTAATGACCACTCCGTCTGGAGTCACCGATCGTCCGCCGAGGTAGCCCACATAAGCCGGCACCAGGGCCAACACACAGGGAGATAAGAATGACGCCAGTCCAGCCAGTAAAGCCAAACCAATGGTGAGATTCACAGGGTCCATGGTTATTCAGACTCCTTAATAGATATGTACGCTACTTTGGATGATTTGAAACCAGATTTTCTTACGCTGCGCTGGAGTCCTATCACATTCATAACTTTGGACCTGCCCCCAAACCCTGTGTGTTGGCCTGTGGTTTGGTGCATACTATAGGTTGCTGGCAATGATGAAATATCACGGTAGGTGATGAGATGATGCGACGCTGGAATGGATGGGGCGACGCCACGGTTGATTACCCTCTTCCGCAGAGCGCTCGTTCTTTTGTAATGGACGCCCTGGGGGAGGGCGGTACGAATGAAGATGCCGCACTGGAGTCAATCTTAGATCGGCTTCCGCCCGCACGCATCCAAGCAGGCAACGGCATAAATACCGATCCTGTCGAGCGCCTGCTGCATGCTCGCGGCCAGAGCCTGCCCGACTGGGTTGCTATACGTTCAGGCCAAATCGGTCGGGCGCCGGATGGCGTTGGTTTCCCCGAGACAACCGAACACGTACGCGAACATCTCAAGCGGGCGGCTAAAAAGGGCGTGTTGCTGATTCCTTATGGCGGTGGAACGAGCGTCGTCGGCCATATCAACCCGCTCGAGAGCGATGCTCCCGTCCTGACCCTTGACCTACGCCGCATGAACCGCTTGCTAGATCTGGACGAGATCAGCAGGCTGGCCCGCTTTCAAGCAGGGGTCACTGGCCCAGCGCTGGAACGACAGCTGAATGCACACGGATATACGTTGGGTCATTTCCCACAATCCTGGGAGTTTTCAACACTGGGCGGCTGGATTGCGACTCGCTCGACCGGACAGCAATCGTACTTTTACGGCCGTATTGAGGATCTGTTCGCAGGCGGCTCGCTCGAGACGCCTGCCGGAACACTACCGCTGCCACCTCTCCCGGCCAGTGCCGCCGGGCCCGATCTGCGGCAGGCTACACTCGGCTGCGAAGGTCGCCTGGGTGTCATCACTGAGGCGGTTGTTCGCATATGCCCGATGCCCGAGAAGGAGGCTTTCTACGGGATCTTTTTCAGAAGTTGGGATGGGGGTGCCGAGGCAGCCCGCAGCCTGGCACAAAGTCGAGTTTCGGTCTCAATGATCCGACTCAGCGATCCACAGGAAACGCTCACGACGCTTGCGCTGGCAGGCAAACCGGGCCTCATCCGCAGTGCGGATGTCGTTTTGCGATGGCTTGGCGCTGGGGATGGTCGCTGTCTGATGATCCTTGGCGTCAGCGCGGATCAGGTGAAGTTCTCAAGGATCAAGTCCAGCGCGCTTAGGGTCATCCGCTCTTGTGGCGGGATCCCAGCTGGCACCCTGGTTGGGGAACACTGGCGCAAGTCGCGCTTTCGCAGTCCTTATCTGCGCAATACGCTCTGGGAGCAGGGTTATGCGTTGGACACACTTGAGACCGCGGCACCGTGGTCCAGTGTCCCGGCTCTTCGGCAAGCCATCCTGGAGTCGCTCGATCTTGCCTTTCAAGGGAAAGCGATTCCCCTGCTGCGCTTCTCCCACCTTTCGCATGTTTATCCGGATGGCGCCAGCATCTATGTAACTTTTCTCTATCCACGCCTGGATGATCCGGCTGAGACACTGGCTGTCTGGAAGACAGCCAAGCATGCCGCTAGCGAGGCGATCGTCGCCAAACGGGGTACCATCAGCCACCAGCATGGTCTAGGCATCGACCATCTTCCCTACCTGCCTGCTGAGAAGGGCTCTCTAGGGATGACAATGCTCCAAGCAATCGCAACAGCACTGGATCCCAAGGGGATCATGAATCCTGGAAAGGGATGGGGCAGCTGACCTGAGCCGATCGGTCGTATAGCCTCCCGCCGCCTGCCGTTAGCTTCTCGTCTGTAAGAGATCGCGAATTTCGGTTAGCAACTTCTCCTCCGCCGAAGGCTCTGGCGGTGATTCATCATTCTCATCAGCTTTGCCTCTACTCTGCAAGCGATTGACCGCTCGCACCATGAGAAAAAGGGCAAAGGCAACGACCAGGAAATTCACGACAGCCTGAATGAAATTACCATACAGGACCTGCTCCTCACCGACCGTGAGCGCCAGGCTGGTGAAATCGATGCCACCGATAATCATGCCAACGGCCGGCATGAAAATATCATTCACCATCGAGTTGACGATCGCACCAAATGCGCCACCGATGATGACGGCCACTGCCAGGTCGATCACATTTCCGCGTTCAATGAAAGATCTGAACTCTTTTAGCATCAAAACACCTCCATTAACCTTGTTTGCCTGATCAGTATATGCCCGATGATG
>JBFFMI010000085.1:0-11620 GCA_041554155.1 Anaerolineales bacterium | reverse complement strand
TCCCCCCGGACACCGACGAGTATCTTCGCATACAAGCATCCTTGCGGCGATCGCAGTTGCGCCTCGACGCGGTCCGCCGTTTCCGCCAACGCCAACAACGACCTTCGAGATTGCCTTCAGAAGAAGGATCCTAGTTCATGGCCCTCATCGGGAAAGATCTGGGGATCGATCTTGGCACCGTAAACACCCTCATATGTGAAGACGGCGAGATCGTTCTGCACGAACCCACAGTCGTTGCCATTGATATTGACGAATTGAAGATCGTTGATGTGGGCCACTCCGCACGTGAGATGGATGGCCGGGTTCCCGAGGCGATTGAGGTCTCACGCCCGCTGCGTGAAGGCGTCATCGCCGATTTTGAAGTGACCCACCGCATGTTAGGCCATTTTATTGAAAAGGTTAGCGGTCCTGCCCGCTTGTTTAAGCCGCGCGTGATGATTACCGTTCCACTCGGTGCAACCAGTGTAGAAAGCAGGGCGGTTCACGAAGCGACACTGCAAGCTGGCAGCCGGGATGTCCATCTGATCCAGGAACCGCTGGCAGCCGCGATCGGCGTGGGATTACCGATCGCCACGCCATCGGGCAATATGGTCGTGAATCTGGGGGGTGGCGTTACACAGGCTGCCGTGATCGCAATGAGTGGGATCGTTGCAGCCGAGGCGACGCGCATTGGTGGTATTCGAATCGATGAAGCGATCGCGCATTATGTACGCAAGAAGTATGGGTTGATTATCGGTGCCCGCACCGCCGAAGAAACCAAACTTCGCATTGGGGCAGCGATACCGCAGGATGAAGATCGTTCGATTGAGATTCAGGGTCAGGATCAGGTTACCGGCTTACCCAGGCCGATCACATTGACCACGAGCGAAGTGGTGGAGGCGATCCAGGAAACCTTAAACCTGATGGTCGTATCCATACGAAAAGTTCTCGAACAAACGCCACCAGAACTGGCATCGGATATCATCGATCGGGGCATGGTGGTCTGTGGCGGGACAGCATTATTGCGCGGGATGGACAAGTGGCTGACCCGGGAGACGGGCGTGCCAGCGTATCTTGCGGAGGAGCCGGTGGCTGCTGCTGCAAAGGGAGCAGCCACGGGGTTGACGATGCTGGACCGCCTGCGGCGCAATCTACCACGAGTCTAGACCTTCGCATAGCCATAAATTCTAGTGCTTTAAACGAAAAAGTCTCCGATAGGGGAGACTTTTTATTATCTTTACCATTAGTCAAGATAATAAGTCATATGCTGAAGGTGTAGCGCAGGATCAATATATTGGACATAGACATCAGCAGGAACTTTTAGCGAAATCGGGGCATAGCAGAGGATCGCAGCAATGCCAGCATCGACAAGGTCGTTAGATACCTCCTGCGCGTACTTGGCCGGGACAGCAAGCATCGCCACGCGGATATTTCCCGCTTGAACATCACCCTTCAATTCGCTGACTGATTTCACGGTGAGTGCACTAATCGTTCCACCGATTTTATTTTGATCGTTATCATATACGGCTACGATGCGAAATCCCCTGTCAAGGAACCCAGCGTAATGCGCGACAGCATGGCCAAGATCCCCTGCACCCACCAGGATGACATCCCATATGCGGTCCAAGTGGAGGATCTGTTTTATTTGATTTGCCAGGAAAGTAATGTCGTAGCCAGTTCCTTGCTTGCCGAACTCACCAAATTGAGAGAGATCCTTCCGTATCTGAGCAGAGGAAATCCCAAGGCGGCCCCCGAGTTCTTGCGATGAGGTGATCTCTTTCCCCTCCTGTATCATCTGGGCTAACGCGCGCAGGTACAGAGGGAGCCTACCGACAACGATGTCGGGGACTTTCAATGCTGACATGCTTTCCTCCAAATGAGGCCAGAATTAAGTGGACCAAATCTAGCACATTAAGATTACGCTTGCAAATACTTTTCGCCCGGATGGATAAAGTCACCCTGAGAGTATAATTCCATAGAGGTAGCCAACTACATGTTCCTTGATGAAGTACGGATTGAAGTAAGTTCAGGTCGGGGTGGGAATGGCGCTGTGCACTTTCGCCGGGAGAAATATGTCCCACGAGGTGGCCCGGATGGCGGGGATGGGGGTAGAGGCGGCGATGTCATTTTATTTGTCGATAAGCGCCGTAACACTCTCTCAAATTTCCGCCGCAGTCGCCGCTTCAAGGCGGAGGATGGCCGGGCAGGATCAGGCAGCAATAAAACGGGGCGGTCTGGCAAAGATGTTCTGGTGCCGGTGCCTCCAGGGACGGTGGTCAGAGACGAGGGGACCGGTCTGTTACTGGGGGATCTGGTCGAGCCCGATCAACGCCTGGTTGTCCTCAAAGGCGGGCGCGGCGGGCGTGGGAACGCCCGTTTTGCAACCGCTCGCAATCAGACTCCTCGAATGGCTGAGAAAGGGGCACCGGGCGAGGAGCGCGTGCTTGAGCTCGAGCTCCGATTACTTGCCGATGTTGGCATTATCGGTGTACCGAACGCTGGTAAGTCAACACTCCTATCGGCTGTAACCAATGCTCAACCGAAGATCGGAGCCTATCCTTTCACGACATTGACCCCTAACCTTGGTGTGGCACGCCTGGATGACGAAGTTGAAGTTGTGCTGGCGGATATCCCTGGCTTGATCGAAGGCGCCCATCAAGGTGCTGGACTGGGATCCACGTTCCTGCGCCATATCCAGCGCACGCGGGTGCTCATTCATTTACTGGATGGAACTTCCGAGGATCCTTGGGCGGATTTTTCTCAAATCAATAGCGAGTTAAGTTTATTCGATCCACGCCTGGGTGAAAAACCTCAGCTCGTTGCGTGCAATAAAATCGATCTGCCTGAGGTGCGTGAGCGGATTGAGGGGCTCCAACAACAATTCGCTGAAAGGGGTTTTAAGCTGCATCTCGTGTCGGCATTGGCCAGGCAAGGGCTGCGGGAGCTGCTATTTGATGCCCAAAATAAACTGGAGCAGGTTGAGGACGACCAAGCGCAAATGGATCTGCCCGTGTATAGACTGGATAGCGATCCTGGCGTGTTTGAGATCAATCGTGAAGACGACGGCGCCTGGCGTGTGAGTGGCCCAGCAGTGGAAAGGGCAGCTGCAATGACCTACTGGGAGTATGATGAAGCTGTCCGCCGTTTTCAAAGGATCCTTGAGCACCTCGGCGTTGAAGAAGCGCTGAACGAAGCCGGAATCCAGAGCGGAGATACGGTGAGAATTGGAGACTATGAGCTCGAATGGGTGATTTAATCGGTGTGTTTGGCGGTACATTTGACCCGCCACATATCGGGCATTGTATTCTGGCGGAGGAAGCGAGGCAGTGCCTTGAATTGGATCAGGTACTCTGGGTACCTGCCGGTCAACCACCACATAAACCGGATTGGCCCATATCGAGCATTGAAGATCGCCTTCAGATGGTAAATGCAATCACCACATCGAATGCATCCTTTGCGTTGTCGCGCGTGGATGTGGATCGGGAAGGCCCGCACTACTCCAAAGATACCTTGCAGCATTTGCAGGAAAGCCTGCCGGATGCGAAGTTGGTCTACCTGATTGGTGCCGATTCGCTTCGTGATCTACCGACATGGCAAGACCCACAGCTCTTTGTAGAGCGAACATATGCTATCGGGATTATGCAGCGACCATGGGTCGATTACGACCTAGACGCCATTAAAAATAAAATCCCATCGCTCTCGGAAAAACTCCGGTTCTTCACAGCGCCGCTGATCGATATATCAGGGCAGATCATCCGTGAGCGTATCAAAGCGGGCATGCCCTATCGCTATATGCTCCCGGCTGAAGTCTACGATCACATTCAAGAACAGAATCTCTATCGATGAGCTTGTTACGCGATAAGACATTTACCGCGACAGGCTTCGCGCATTTTGGTGTGGATGTGCTTAATAGCCAGGTAGGGATTCTGCTGGCCTACTTGAGCGGGCCACTTGCGTTGAGTAATGCATTAATCGGTTTGATCAGCACGCTGTTCAGCTTGAGTGGCTCTCTGACACAACCTTTATTTGGCTGGTTTTCAGACCGGGGTATTGCCAAGCCCTATGCTGTGGGGGGCATCCTGTGGATGGCGGTCAATTTTGCATTGGCCATTTTGCTGCCTGGTCGATTGGCATTGGTATTCCTGGTCATCGGCGCGCTTGGCTCGGCCGCATTTCACCCTACGGGTGCGGCGGAGGCGACTCGCCGAGGGCAGAGCCATCTCAGCAGGATGGAAACGACTGCGGCTTCAATCTTCTTTTTCTTCGGCCAGGGGGGCTTGTTTGTCGGGCCGTTGGTGGGAGGCCCCTTGCTCGATCTCTGGGGAAAATCGGGATTGTTGCTGCTCATGCTCATCGTTTTACCGGCCGCACTCTTACTACAACGGATCTGGCACCCTGAAGATCTCAAGCCCTTCAGGGCTGACAGACCTGCCTCCCTCGGAGGCGTGCGCTGGATCATCCAACCCGGGCTTGCAGCATTCATAACCTTGATCTTTCTCCGGGCATGGACCCAGATGAGCGTTAGTTCTTTTTTGCCGAAATACCTCAGCGATCTTGGGTTTAGACCTGGCCTATTTGGGCCGATCGCTGCGCTCTTCATGGGAGGTGCAGCCGTCGGCGGCGTACTCGGCGGTTGGCTGGCCGATCGCTTCGGGAATCGTATCGTGGCATTCTGGAGCCTGGCTTTTGCAGTGCTTCCCCTGATAGGCCTGGCTTCTGCCCAGGAACCATTAACTTTTGCCCTGCTGACACTGCTGTCCGGTGCTCTGGTGGGTGCGCCGCACAGTATTATCATTGTGCTGGCCCAGCGGATGCTGCCAGGTCGTATGGGAGCCGCCTCCGGATTGGTCCTGGGTTTCACATTTGCAAGCGGGGCAATCGGAAACCTCATCAGTGGGGTGATCGCGGATGCCCTGACTTTGCCAAACCTCTTTGTAACATTGGCTGTATTGAGTAGCGTGGCTTCCATACTGGCGCTGACCCTCCAACCCTCATCATCTGAGAAGGCCACAACCTTTCGACAGTACGATTAGGTGATTCTGATAGGGGCAGTAGTGTGGTGCAATGATAGCCGGAGCCAGCGATGCCTGATTTAGCAAGGTCCCACAACAGGTTCAGGAGGGTATGATGCAGCTTACCCCAAATAGAATAAGGCTTATCGTCATTGTGGTCCTATTTTCCATCGCTGGGGGGGTGATCTTGCTCCTTTCTCTTGGTGGAAGAGAAAAAACCGGCGAAATTCTTCCTCTATTCAGCGATACAACGACGATGAGATCGTTCAGCAGTGAAGAGATCGAGGGCCCGACCGCCTCCACCGATCCCTGTGACCTCGTAGGGCGAGGGGATGTTGAAGCCGAGTTGGGGATGGATGTCGCCGAATCACAGAGTGGCTATGCTGAAAACCCCCTGGGCGAGCGATTCTGCCGCTTCCCGGATCCAGCGAATGGCAATCTTGATCTGGTGCATATCTCGATCGTGTTCAACCAAACGATAGACCCGGCTTTGTTGAATGACGGATTTTCTGTGAAACGGATGTATGAAGGCCGGAAGGTTGATCCTAATTTGATTCAGATCATCGGAGATTTAGGTGATGATGCCTTCTGGGGTGGCACTGGGAGTGAGCTGTGGAATGGATTGCACATCCTTGTCCACGATATCTACGTCCAGATAAATGTCGCCAGCGGGGAAGAAAATGTGGATTATCGTGCAGCCCGCAACCTCGCTGTGATCGCCCTGGAGCGCATTTTTAGACCTTGAGCCGGGCGTTTTTAAACGCTGCTCCGCTTCCTCCGATCTCACAAACTGATCAATATATTGGTTGGGTGGCTGAAGGTCGATCAATGGGTCTTTAAGCGAAAACCTCGCGATCTGCGGAGTGATCAGGTTCTACGACAAGGCCGTTAGCGCCTCGAAATACACTTCGATCCATCCTTCTGAATCTCATCCATCTTTTACCACGACAGCCCTACCCGGGTCGCTGGACCATTCTGACCAGGAGCCCACATACAGGCGTGGCATAGGATATCCTGCGTGCACAAATGCAAGGATGTTATGACAAGCGGTAACACCGGAACCACAATACGCGATTGCATCCTCTACCTCGGAATCCCCAACAAACAACCGTAACTCCTTGCGCAGGGCATGGGCTGGTTTGAAAGTGTCGTGCGATCCGAGGTTTTCGCGCCAATAACGGTTGTGAGCGCCTGGGATATGTCCGCCAACCGGATCGAGGGGTTCCTCATCTCCGCGATACCTTTCCGGCGCTCGGGAGTCGAGCAACAAGTGTGAGCCCTGCGAGAGAAGGGCTTGGAGTTGCTCCACCGTAACCAGCCGATCCTTCTGTAGATTTGCGCGGAACTGAGCCTTTCGAGGTGGGTTCACCACTTGCGTGATGGAAAAGCCCGAAGATATCCAAGCTTGTATTCCACCGTCTAAGAGGGCCACTGTATCATGCCCCAGATACTTTAGGATCCACCACAGGCGTGCCGCAATGCCTCCACCATCATCGTCATAAACCACGACCTGAGCATGATTGCTAATGCCCAGAGCTTCAACCAGCCCGACAAGCTTCTCTTCGTCAGGGAGCGGATGGCGGCCGTTGGTCCCCTCCGGGGGAATAGACATATCTTTGTTCAGATCAACGTAGATGGCGGAGGGTAGGTGCCCTTCCAGGTACGATCTATAGCCAAGCGCTGGGTTGTGAATGTCAAAGCGGCAATCACAAATAATCCAATCTTTATGGTCGATAGACACCGATAATTCCATTGGAGAAATGAGCGTTTGAAACATGACAGCCTCCACTCATGGATCTAAAACTTACTTTTTGATCAAAGGATGACTTTCATTAATCGTAAGGCTAAGTGTAGCTTGCGCTTCAAAATGTATCGTCAAGAGGCCCAATGGGAATGGCAAGTAGTGCCCAGACGGCATCTCTTGATTTGGATCTTCAGGTACGTCCCAACGAGCGGGTGAATCATATACCTGGTTAAACCCCCAATAGCCACCCGCAATCTCTAGCAGAATCTCTGGCTCTCCCGGGCAACCCAGCCTAATTGAGTCGGGATTTTTGTTAATTGAGACGCACGCTCGATCTGTCAAGTCTGAGGGCGGTAGATATATGGGTAGTTCCACCGTTGCTCTTGGGGTGCTGCTATGAAACTCCAAAAGTAACTGCGTTGAATCCTTATCGGGGATGATCGTGATTGTGACAGGTGATGTTGGATCAACCTGATGATCCCAGAGGAGAGGCCTGAGACCGGTGACTGGATGGAAGGTAAGAAGGGCATCAAGATGATTGGCGCGCCTGCTAAGCATGGCGAACCATCTCTCATCTATGTAGCCATGCGTGGGGCTTCGGAGATCTGATTCTAAGACCGCAACGGGATCTGGCTCAGGGTCTTGGCGGAGGGATCGCTCCCAGGCTTGTGCGACCTCCAGATGGGTAAGGCCTGCTCTTAGAGCTTGCTGTCTCGATTCGCAAATTGCGCTGTCATCGCCCGCAATGCGGGCGCGGTCATTGCGCGGCTGACAGGCAGGTTCGGTGTGAGAATCGAGCAGCAATCCCCATGCAAAGGAGCGCAGTTGTCCCGACACCTCGGTCCCGAGGAAGGGCAGCATATCCAGAAGACTTAATGCCTGTGCCCGTTGGTTTTCGTTGAAAGAGTAATTGATCGAATCCAGTTGTTCTTCCGCAGGGATCCAAAGGGAGTGTCCCACTAATCGATCCCACCTGAGCTCGAGCGGTTGGATCCAGGGTTGAGATGCAATCCATCGCAGAGTGGCATCTGCCGTTTGAGGATCGCCCATGAAACTGCGTTGAAAATCTGCGCCCAGGACTACGACTGCCTGTGAATCATTGGAGCCCAGATTGGCTGCCAGCAGGCGTCGCAAAGCGAGCGCTGGCCCACCACCGCTGCTTCTACCAAAGGCAGCTGTTGTGCTGGGGAGATTCATAAAAGTCCCATGGGTCTCAGATTCGATCCAAGCTGGATCATCCGTTGTGTCAGCATCTGGGATCAAGATCAGCCTGAAATGGCTGGTCCCACCGGATATTGTTCTTCCGTCAGGATGCCCATAGCAGGTAAGGACTTCGGCTGGAGCATAATCGTACCCTCCGGCGTTTGTGCGGATCAGTCCTTGTATCATCTCCGGCCAGCCAAGGGCGGCGACTTGCTCACAGAGTCTGAAGGGTAGGCTATCCGGTAGCGTGAGATATCCCGAGTCCTCAAGCAGCCTGATCCGCTGATCTGCGCCTAAAAGTTGGAGGCCGGCCAAGCTATCTGGTTTTCGCAGATCGGTCAGGATGACAGGAACCTGATTGTGTTCGACCGCATCCACGAGATGACGCAAACCAAACCTTTCACCTGCAGGACCGTTATGCGCCCCATCCCAGCTTCGTAGTGCCTGGGCAGGTGTTTCTGAGGGGAAGACATTATGGAAGCTCAGCAGGATCTGGACAGGTTGGCCAGAAGGGCTATCTGATCGGGTAGGAACCGTTACATCGGATATCGTGAGGGCAGTAGGGTCCATGGTTGCGACGGCCAACCCGAATGGACCCGGAAGTTGTAAAACCTCTCGTGGTAGATCGATCCAGATGGCGTCGAGTTCATCATCATAGCGACTGGAAAATTTCTGCGGATCTATCTCCGCATACTCTCCGGTAATCCTCGGGACAAGATCTGGTGCGATCGCGATACTTGTCTCCCATTGGTCAAGCTCTGTGAAGTTGAGGGTGGGTTCAAGCGTGCTCCCGGGGAATGTGTCCAGCAAGAGCTGGATGACCGGAGCGTTATCGCTTGAAAAATCAAGCAGGTCCATCCGAAGGGTTAATGAGGTTCCGTTCGGTTGTGCAGATACCGCAAGAAGGTCCGTGTTGGGGTGGATATCATCCAGTGGGTCGATCAGTAGCAAGCCGCTTGGGTAGGAAGCCTGCTGCAAGGGGCCGTACTGACATGCGGTGGTGAGTATTGTCACCACCGCAAACAGGAAAGTAATTCGGATGGGACGTCCTATTCGTCTATCTTGCTCAGGACACTTCCGAGGTTTCATCCGCAGGTGTAGAAGTAGAAGGCGAGACTTTCTTCAACTGCTCAAGCGATATGCGATTTTTATGCCGGCAGCGGGGGCAGGGTGCATCGTAGTGTTGGCCTTCGCTTGCCTCGAGCGCCTCAATCGCGAACGCAACTTCTTCCTTCTTTAAGGCGAAGCTCCAGCCACAGCGGTAACAGCGAATTTGCATTGCGACTCCTTTATACCTGCATTTTATCAATCTTATCGGTTCCCCGTAAGGTTGAATCCGAGCGGTACAGTGCTGCGGCGATGCCTGTTAAGACGATGAGGGCAGAGATCCACCGAAGGGGGGGCAGGTTCTCACCAAGGAGTAGGTAGGCGAGCACAGCTGCGGAAACAGGTTCACCAAGCAAGCTCATAGAAACCGAGCTAGCGGGGAGGTACTTCAGCGCCCAATTGTAGCTCGAGTGTGCCAGAAGTTGGGGGAACAGCGCCAACAGGAAAAACCATAGATACATCATGGGTGAGTACCCAGTGAAGGACAGGCCACGCAACTTGGTAACGGTGATCAACGTCAGGGCTGCAACGCCGTAGATGAGGGTTATATAGGGGATCAGTGGCATCTTCCGGCGAACGGCTCTGCCGATGATGAGATAAATCGCGCCAGTGAGCGCCCCTGCTATGGCCAGAAGATCTCCGCGTAGTGTGCTGCTGCCTCTGGTGAGCGCAGCAAAGCAGCTTGAAGTTGGTGGAAATAGGCAGGTGTCACTGACTGCAATCCCGATACTGCCAAGGATGGCCAGAAGAAGCCCGATATAAGACCGGCGGGTGGATTTTTCCTGCAGCAAGAGGGGTGAGAGAAGGATGACGAAGATGGGCGTAGTTTGCACCAGAACGACACTGCTGGTGACACTGGTGTATTCCAGGGATGAGATCCAGGTTCCGAAATGCACGCCTAAAAAGAAACCGGCACCGAGTATCCGCAGCCATTCTGAAAAATCGATGCTGGCGAACTCGGCGCGGGATCGGGTTAGCGCCAGTGGAAGGAGTATCAGTGTAGCGATTGCTAAGCGGTAACTGGCGATAACAAGTGAGGGTACTTCGACCTGTGCGAAGCGGATAAAGATCGACGAGCTTGATGCCGCCAGGATTCCGAAAATAAGGATGATGAGCGTTGATGGAGATGAGTCATCCAGTTCAATCTGGTTCTGCACCTTGCCCTCTGTTTGATGACGCTCATACAGTTTTCTTGACAAAAGCAAACGCCGACGACTACAATCCCAGAACCCCTGCTCAACGCATACTAGCGGATTACCGGAGCAGGGTCAACGTATGGAAAGATGCCAGAGGATAGGAGGAATCATGGCTTTTAGTTTACCCAAACTTGATTTCCCGTACGACGCACTCGAACCCCATATCGATGCGCGCACGATGGAGATCCATCATAGCAAGCATCACGCAGGCTATGTAAATAATGCCAACGCTGCACTTGAAGGTCACACAGAATTCGAGGGCATGGCGGTCGAGGAGCTTTTAGCCGACCTGCAGGCTCTCCCCGACTCGATCCGGACGGCAGTCCGCAATAATGCGGGCGGTCACGCAAATCACAGCCTTTTCTGGAAGGTGATGGCCCCTGGTGCAGGTGGTGAGCCCACGGGTTCCGTGGCGGACGCAATCATCGCTGGATTCGGCGATTTTGGTTCTTTCAAGGATCAATTTGCAAAGGCCGGGATGACACGCTTTGGGTCCGGATGGGCCTGGCTGGTAAAGGATGCAGCAGGTGGATTGAAGGTCCTGTCGACTGCCAACCAGGATTCTCCGCTGTCAGAAGGACTGTCTCCAATCCTTGGTCTGGATGTATGGGAACATGCCTACTACTTGAACTATCAGAATCGACGAGCAGACTATATCACTGCCTTCTGGAATGTGGTCAATTGGGAAGAGGTTGCGCGACGCTTCGAATCCTGATAGTGTGATATGAGCGGTAGGGGTGCTCACATATTTGGCATTCATGCCTAACTTTACTGGAGGTTTATGAAATGACCCATATCATCACCAGCCTGTGTCTCCGCGATTCCGGATGTGTTGATGTCTGTCCGGTGGAGTGCATCGTACCCGGGAAACCGGTAGAGCAGTGGCCCTGGTACTATATCGATCCGGACACCTGCATTGATTGTGGTGCATGTATCCCGGAATGCCCCTACGAGGCGATCTTCACGGAAGATGAGACACCCTCAGATTACACTGCAAAGGGTGGAGAATATATGAGCATGCCGGTTGGGACGGCAGGTTTTGACACCGTTTATGATGGTGAGAACCATCATGGTGAAGCTGTTCACTTAGAAGGCACCAAGGTGCTCGAAGCAGGCGAGACGGTTGATCTAACACCCGACATCCAGCCAAACTATGATTACTTTACTGATGGACCAGGCTATAGCGCGCTTGATTAGCTGATCGCAAAGCCTGAGTTAATAAAGGGAGCCCATGGCTCCCTTTTCAACTTAATTCTGTCCTTTGATAAGATTTTGAATAATTATGATCGATACGAGGTGGTGAGGCATGATTACCAAGCGTGAGAATCGGATAGAGCGTGATTCGCTCGGTGAGATTGAGATTCCAAGCGGTGCCTATT
>JBFFMI010000084.1:0-11700 GCA_041554155.1 Anaerolineales bacterium | reverse complement strand
TTGCCGGAAGTAGAAAGGGTTACGGACGGCCTCAATCCGATCTCCTTCAACCCAATCCTCGATTTGAAAGGGACCCCAACCTATCGGAGAGCGGTTAGCTAGTTCATTCTCCTGTAGATCCTCAGCGCTCAGATCACCAAGAATATGTCGTGGCAGTGGATGCCAGAAGAAGGTCTGGAAATCGAGGTCGGAGAAACCTGGAATCCCGGTCCATATGATTTTCCGATCATCGATGGCCGTGTAGCTGTGCGTGCGGTCTCCCAGGTACTTGGTGGTAGGCGTTGATCCGGAACGGTCGATACTGTATGAAAATACTGAATCCCCGGCTGTGAGCTCCACGCCATCAGACCAGGAAACACCCTGGCTCACGTTGAATTCCAGGACCAACCGATCCATTGCGACCGGCCCGCCCTCATAATCGACTGCACAATCCGAGCTATGACACCCGCTGGGCAAATACGATGCTCCCTTGCGCAAATTATCCGGTAAAAGCGTCTCAGGGTTTAGATAGACCTCAAACTCGCCAACTTCGATCGTTTCGAAACGTGCAGTTCCATTTTCAAATTGTGGCAAGCCATCAAGAATCACCGGCTCAATGCTCCCCTCCAGTACGTTGAAGGGGCCATCGTAAATCGCCTGGAAGATCGAATTGGTTTCCCTGCCCGTCCCACCAAACAAATATTCCCTGTTGTAGATATAGAGAGAGTCGGGCTCTTGCTCTACACACACGATCAAAGTCTTCTCTGGTGGAATAGGCGTTGGCACAAAGGTCTCAACTGTCGGTGAAGCCGGTGGCTCGATCGCCACTGGCAGGTCAACTTCAGTTGGCGCTCTGCAACCCGCCAGCAGAAGTCCGCCAAAACTTATAAACAGAAGCCACCGTTGATTATTCATCCGTCTTTCCCCCTTGCTCTTGCAACGCCTCGGTCAGCAGGCGTTGATCTTCTTCACTTAAATTGGCATTGCCGAGTAGGTCTGGACGCCTCGCCTGTGTCCGTAAGAGTGATTGCTTTTTTCGCCACAGATCGACCTGTGCATGATCACCCGAACGCAGCACGGGTGGCACAACCCAGCCCCGATACTCCGGTGGACGGGTATAGTGCGGGTGCTCCAGCAATCCTACTGCGTGGGAATCTTGCTTGCTGGCGAACGCATCGCCAAGCACACCCGGCACCAGTCGGCTGACAGCATCGATCAAGACCAACGCTGGCAACTCCCCTCCGGTGAGAACGTAGTCCCCGATCGATATCTCATCCGTTGCGAGATGATCACGAATACGCTCATCGACTCCTTCGTAACGGCCACAAAGCAGGGCGATGTGTGCATGGGAAGCCATCTCCTGGGCGATGCTGTGTGAGAAGACTCTGCCTTGCGGAGTCAGCAGGACGATGGGCGTTGATTGCAGTTTGTCGGTCAGGACGGACTCCACGGCTGTGAATACAGGCTCAGGTTTCATGATCATCCCACCGCCGCCGCCATAGGGCTCATCATCTGTGGTCCGATGCCGATCTGCCGCATAGTCTCGAATATTGTGCACTTCGACCAAGATACGTCCCGATTCTTGTGCTCTACCAAGGATGCTTGCATCAAGATAAGCGGACATGACTTCGGGAAGGACAGTGAATATATCGAACCGTATCATATGCAGGTACTCATCACTCCTATGGGCTTTCGAGCGGAATTACCGGGCGAGAGAATGATCGACTGACGACGATGGTCCCTGAAAGGATGGACTTCCATGGGCGCAAGTGTTAGCCGGTTTTGTGATCTATCAAACCAATCCTTCCGGGCCTTCATTATATGGGGTTATTGTACCTGGAGATGTCTCAATGCTTTGGCTGTTGCATCAAAAGCGATCGGAGGGAGTCGATCCGGATCAAAGTAGGCAACACCGTCGACATCATCGCCAGCGAGCATCTCCCCCGACAGCACCTTACCGCGATAGATAATTACGATACTCGCGCCATTCGGATGCTCTTTGCCATAAAATACATCCACCAATCCCTCAATCACAACCTCCAAACCGGTTTCCTCACGGACCTCTCGCACTGCGGCCTCGGCAGGATCTTCATCGGCATCGACAAAGCCCGCCGGTAGACTCCACATCCCACGCTTGGGTTCCATAATCCGGCGCACAAGTAAGACCCGACCTTCATGTTGAATCAGGACCCCGGCGGCAACCTTCGGCTCTTCGAAGTGGATACGCCCACAGTGCTCACAGACAGGTCGCTCTCGGCCGTGACTAAATTTTCGGACGACAGGTCGCCCACAAGCAGTGCAATATTGTACGTAAGAGTCAGAACTCATGGCGATCGCTTGCGTGCTCTCAGGGCTAAGGCGCCAAGCACAATCGTGAGCAGTGCCAGGCCTGCCTCGATTCCACGAAGCCAGAGGACAGATGGGGATAAGCGGCGTAAGCCAGTAGGAATGGCCTCCGCGATTGGCTCCGGCACTGGCTCAGTCTGATTTGTCGCCATATCAGCTTCTGGTACCTCTGTCGCGCGGTCGGATGGAAGCAGCTCGTCCTGCGCACTCAGGGTCTGCTCGGGTGCTACCACTTGCGCTTCAACATCAGGCTCTGCTTCACCCAATACGCCATCCTCCATGGCAGTTTCGCCCTCAGCGGATGGTTCAGCCAGGGCCATGGCCTCTTCGGCTGGTGCTTCCGCTGGCACTTCTGCCCCGGCCATCCTATCCCCCTCCACTTCCCCGCCTTCGGCTTCGAGCTCCGCAACTTCACTTTTAGCGGCATCAGCCATATCAGATTCCATCGCAGCCGGTGCTTCGGCCATCACTTGATCCAGGGAGCGCGCCGGTACTGCTCCGCTGAATCTAGAGGAAAGCAGATCCACGCCTAACACTGCAACAAAGACGAACGCCGCTAAGGCCGTCGCCAGTCGCAGTGCGGGGTATCCCGCTCGCGGCGCCTCAATTTCCACCATCTCAGGCGTCAAGATCAGCGAACGCGGGGGGCTGGCTTGTGGAAGTGCACGCATACTGGATGAGAGCGATCGCAGAAATGTCAGCTCTCGCTGCAAGCGCGGCTCGGCCCTGAGCCGCGCCTCAAGCTTGCGTATCTGGCGTGGGCTCAGCTCGCCATCAAGATAGGCGGAGAGCATCTCGAACTCCCGCTGTGGAAGATGATCCTGACTCATGACAGACCCTCATCTTCCAGACGGTCTCCGGGCTCGAAAAGTTCCCGGCGACCTTCCAAACATTTGCGCATGCGTTCACGTGCGCGCGCCAATCGGCTCTTCACCGTGCCAACCGGCTTACCGATCACCTCGGCCGCGGCTCGATAATCATGACCCTGGATATCCACTAACAATGTAATCACGCGATAGTCGATGGGCAGGCGTTGAAGACAGAATTCTATCGCTCTGCGAAGTTCGGATCGCTCGGCTTCAGCCTCTGGCCGATCAGCCTGATGCTTTCCCCAGGCCCCAGCATCCGAAGCGATAAATTCACCTTCTTCTTCCAGCGCATCCAGCGAAGCGGCCGGGCGTCGTTTCCGTCTACGCAGCTCGTCATAACATGCATTGGTCACAATCCGTAGCAACCAACTTCGGAAAGAACCGCCTCGAAATCGTTTGAGGCCCTTATAGGCTGAGATAAACGCATCTTGCGTGGTATCCGCAGCAGAGTCAGGATCGCCCATCACACGCAAGGCGATATTGAAAGCAAGTGTTTGGTACTCTAGAAGCAGTCGGTTAAACGCATCCAGATCACCGCGTTTTGCCTGGCGAATGAGCGCATGTTCATCCATCACGGATCCATCATAAGGTCTCGCCTGCGTGTGAGCAAGCCTGTGCTAATGGCGTAATTTTGCGGAAATCCCGAAATGGTAGATCGCTCGCCAAATCATGATGCCCAGCGCTGATACTCCGGCCATGACCACGACAAAGATCGGAAGGACCGGTGCGCCCAGCCACATAGCTCTTATGGTGGCCGCCATAGGAGCCGCCAGAACTGCGGTCACGCCCGATCGCAGAAGCCATATACGTGCGCCCTGGCCCGAAGAGCGGTTCACACCCGCCCAAGCGGCAAAAAGCAACCAGCATACGTAAAAGGGCAGCAAGGTAGCCAGAATGCGCATGATCGCCGATGAACCCAGGGTCCCATGCGACGAGAAACCTAGCAGGGTGATGATGAAGTATGCAAGTGCATCGCCAGTCCAGAGTACTCGTTGAGCCATTTGATCAGACTGATTCATGGCAAGATCATACCCTTCTGCACTTGACGTTTCAAGCACGGGATGAACCCCGACCCAGGGTTGTCGCATCCATGAGAAGATATTGACCACTGTCCCTGCCAGAGTTAGCATCAAGCACCCTGCCCATTAAGTAGGAGCCCGATTGCTTATCGAATCCGGCAAGGCTCCCACTATAAGAAGTCGATGAGATTGACCAAACGCCACATTCAACAGTACCGCGCGCGTACCTACCATACCCTGGCAAGTCGACGGCTGAATAGCTTGCAAGACGCTATCGAGTTTGTCGAAAAGCGTGGGTTCTTGACGTTGTGGCCGATCAAAGGGATCGAGCTGCCCAGTCTCTGGGCAGCCGCCGCTGGATCTCGGCCGGTCGCATCCGAGCATGATGATCCGGGTCACATCACCTGGGGCTGGAAAGATCAGATGCTCGATCAACGGCAGTGGTACTATGCCAAGCTTTTGCGCGGAAAAGCTACTTTTGTCAGCCTGGCTACATTGCCCAATTTTTACGCCCTTTCACCCCGTGAGGCCGAGCTCGATGATTATCGAGAAGCGTATCGGGCTGGCACACTTTCAAATGAAGCGGTACGGATCGCTGATGCTTTACTTAACCATGGCGCGCTGGATTCGATCCAACTGCGAAGGAGAGCCGGATTAAGTAACGCCCAGTCTAAATATCGCTTTGATCGCGGACTAACGGAACTACAGAAGGGACTTTGGATCCTCCCCATCGGAGTCGCCCAGGCTGGCGCCTGGCGCTATGCCTTCATCTACGAGTTGCTCGATCGCTGGTATCCAGAGCTGCCCCTGAAAGCCGGTAGGATCCAACGCGACCAGGCTCGTGCAACATTGATCTCAAAATACTTCGAGGCGGTTGGCGTGGCTGCGTTCGGTGATCTAAACAAAGTTTTCGGATGGGAAAAGTTGCTCATCCTCAACACGCTGCAGGAGTTCGTAGAGGCTAACGCCTTGATTGAAATCGAACCTGACCGCTGGGCTTCGCCACAATTGGTGAGCCAGGCATAGAACGAGCCCGGCTTTCACCGGGCTCATTTACGCAAAATCAAGCTGCTTTTATATGCCTGCAGTATGATCCAGTGGCTCAACCCAAATTATCACGCGTTCTTCAGCAAGACGAGCGAGCTCAGTCAGCGGTACTTGCCCGTTCTGATTGAAAGCAATATCAAAATATCGAGCTGCCTTAGGATTCGCTTCGAAGTACGCAGCCAGTCCTTGCATGACACTCTCGTTCGCCTCAACCGCCTGAGCGTGCGCTTTCATATGTTGGCCTCGCAGGATGATTTGAATTTCAACACGCTCCCGTAGATTCCTCCACCAGGTTCGATCGCGCTTGCTCGTGATGAGGTAACGATTCTCTCCGTAACCATCACTCTTTACGTAGTTCACAGGGACGTTGTACACCCGTCCGCTCCTCAAACCTACAATCTGTAATGCAAGCACACTTGCACTGGCCAACCCATGAAGAGGGGACCGTAGCAACCAGACCATCAAGCGATTAAAGCCCATCCAGACCTCGCTTTGTTCAGGTTAAAACCCCACGACTCGCCTTAGCCAAGGGGATGGACTTTCAGATCCCCAACAAAGCTGATCAGTTCGAGGCTCAGTTTCTTTTCGGCCGCTTCATATCCATCCGACTTGAAGTGTACCGGTTGGATGAAACCTCCCAATCGCCGGTCTTGAATGCGGCCATCGGTTACGAACCCAAACCAGGACACCGAGAGGCCAACATCTTCCGGAACCGTCAGATCGATATCTGCAACAAAACAGTATATTTTGACACTTGTCTCGGGCTTTTCGAGTGCAGCCTGGCTGAAGTCCAGGTTGATATCACCGATGAAACTCCAGATTTCCTGATCCGAAGCCTGCCATTCCCCACGCTTGTAGTGATCTCCGAAGATCCACATTCGTAAATCGGTGTCTTCCGGCACCATGCGTGGACGTATGATGATCCAGACACCGATAAGAATTATCAGCGAAGGCCAGCATAATGCGCCGAAGTCGATATTGAAGAAATTACTGACGAGAAACATCACCCCAAAGAGGATCAGCAAACCACCCACAATTAATTGACCACGGTTTTGCATAGCATGCTCCTTGTGCGTCTTGATGAGAAGTGTCGATTCGGATTGATCAGCGCAGGATCAAGCCACCGACGCCCCCATCAAATTGGATGATAATACGGCGATCGGCAGAGTCAAAACCACTTGTCTCCCATACGCCATCCTCGCCAACGAAATCCGAATCTCCGCCCTGAACCTGCCTGAAATGCGACGGAACCCGAACTCGTCCAACGCCAATAGATGCATCCAGGCGAACAGCGGCGTCTTCTGGTAGATCAATGATGACCTCACCCACGCCACCTTCGATGTCCAGGCGAATATCGGCACCTTCTGCGATCTCGATTAAGGTTTCCCCAACGCTCCCAACGATTTTCGCATCATAGCTCTCGATCGTTGACGGTAGAAAAATGTAAAACTTTCCTACACCAATGTTCAGATCAAGCCCGGTCAGCTGGAGTTCGCTTAGATCGAGTTCGACTTCACCAACACCGCCATTGATATCCAGGGCTACAGGGATTTCTGGGCTGATGCCGACATCCCACTTGAGCTCCTTCTCATTGACCAGATCGAACCATGCCGAGTTGAAGGAAAGTTCTCTGGTATCGAGCTGTATCGTTTTTCGACTGGTCCCAGAACTACTGAATTCGACTTCCCCAATATGCGTTATCTCGGCCTGGAACAGATCGTTTGAGTTTTGAAGCGCCTCAAGCTGCGCGGGTCCAACCGAAAACTCCAGTGCAATACGTGCAGAATCCGCCGAACCCAACTCCTCTGAGAATTGTTCTGTGATAACTGATGGATCTTTCTGACTACCGAGAAAGGTGCCCGTGAGGATCAACGCCAGGATCAGCCCGATCGTGCCAAGAGCCACGATGGCTCCTAAGATTGGAGAGCGGCGGGCAACCATCAAATCCAGTCCAATGGCAATCAGGAAAACCGGCCATAACTGCCAGACCGTTCCCCAACTCCAGGCTGGGAGTAGATTTAGATTATTGAGTAGCCAGAATATCCCTGCACCGATCAGGAGGATCGGCCAAAAAACAGAACGGTACTGCCTCTCTGTGCTCATCTTTACCTCCTCTGTATTGTGTTGAGCTTATGCTTCAGAATCTTGAACAACTTCGTCTTCACCATGCACTGACGGTACATCCTCGATTTCGACTTCGGATTTCGGTGGATCGGTCGTCATATTGCCGCTGCCACCTCGTCGCAGAATCATGTAGACACCGAGCACTATGATCGCAACAGGCCAGAAAATCCTTCCAAATATCGATCCGCCCGCTGCAAAGATCGTTTCAAAGAAGACCCCCAGCAGCACAAAGAGAATCACCCCCACTCGCAGCATGCTTTTGCCGCGCTGTAGGGTATCTTCATCTTCGCCGCGAGCGCCATAGATGTACATTCCCAGGCCAACCGCAGTTGGGAAGATCAACGCCCAGGCATAAGCCCAGCTTTCCCAGTGATCGGTGACGCTCTGGAACAACAAAATGAGTCCCACGGCGGTAACGACGCTGGCCGGTACCGCCAGCCCGGCAGACTGTTTACCTCCACTATAGACGCCCGCAAACATGCCTACACCCGGCAGAAGCACAAACAACGGCCATAAAAAGCGCCATATGCTGATATGCAAGAATTGGTTGAGCAAGAATAACCCGCCCAGCGCAATCAAAGCTGCCCCGGCAATTAAACTTCCAGTGTTTCGCTGATTCATGATCCAATCCTCCTGAGATCCACGATTCTTCCGGAGGATGCTCCATCCTCCGTCCCCTTTACGCAAAAAACCCTGCAGAGTTTCACCCACGCTGTCAACCTCAACGCAGTATGCGTTGATTCGGCTCTCGATAGAAGCCATGCACTTCAAATACACCCCGGGTAGACAGCATATAACTACTCGCCAGCCAGGGACGTTCTCTTTATAATCATGTACTATCTTTACCCAACCTGGGATCCCGGAGGAATTATGAAGCACAGGATAATCATCGTTCTCATGATCACTCTATCCAGCATCATGTTGTCTGCTTGTGAAGGTGCCACATCAGGCAGCGTACGGAACTCAAGTCAGACCTGTCACAATTTAGGTGGGTTCGGGGATTGTGAAGGACGGATCGGACGACTTTCCGGCACTTATAGCATCGACGTCGAGGATGAGGGTATCTCAACAGGCGATGAAGTGGTGATCCAGCTGACGATTTCCGTAGAAGAGGGCTCGCTCCAGGTCAGCATGTTAGGACCAGACGGAGCCACCACCAGCGCAGTTGTCGATCCAGGCGTTCCGGCGAATATGACCGGTAGCGTACAAGGCGATTTTGATGGTTTTGAAATTGTCTTCCAGGCAGTAGGAGAATCGTCTGTGGGAATTGACTATAGCTTGCGCTATTTCATCGAATAGGCTCCGTACGGTAATTTTAGCTGGTGAATCCATAAGGAGGGCTGTATGTCATTCTTAAAATCGATAGCGCTAGACCAAGCCGAGGGGGAGGTCAAACACATCTACGATCATGATCTGGAGAAGCAGGGCTACATTTCAAATTACACAAAGCTTTTCAGCCTCCGCCCCGAGGTCCTGGATGCATGGCGCAACCTACAGGGATCGATTCGCAGAAATATGCGCCTACGCCGCTATGAGCTGGTAACCTTCGCAGCAGCTACAGCCTTACATTGTAGCTATTGAACGTTTGCACACGGAGCGGTGCTCCGTAAGAATTTCTTCTCAGCAGAGGAGATTGAACGCATCGTCGCAGATTTTCGCAACGCCGGCTTGTCGGATGAAGAAGTTGCTATCATGTCGTTTGCTCAGAAGGTGGTCATTAACGCTCATGCCCTGGAGAAAGAAGATTTTGAGACTCTGCGCAAGTTTAATCTGGCTGATGAGGAGATATTCGATATCATCCTGACCGCCTCTGCGCGCAGCTTCTTCGCCCAGGCGCTCGATGCCTCTGGCGTTCAACCGGATAGCGCCTACCTGGAAACTGTTGGTGATTTAATCGACGTGCTCAGTGTGGGTCGTCCCTACCAGCCTGAGAGTGGATAATCCGACCGGGCATTAATCTAAGGCCAAATTGCACAACGGGAGCACAGTTTGCTGATTGACACATCTACCGAATTCGGAGAGCGCGTAGCGCGCTGTTTGAAGGACGAGCAGATCGCCTGGTTTACCACCGTTTCTCGTGATGGCACACCTCAGCCGCGACCGGTTTGGTTCCTCTGGAACGGGGATTCCTTTTTACTGTTCAGCGAGCCGCAAGGATTCAAAGTCCTTCACCTGGTTAATAATCCGAAGGCATCCATCCACCTGGATGGGGATGGTCGAGGTGGCGACATCATCGTATTTATTGGGGAGGCTTTTATTGAAGAACAGCCGGTTCCAGAGCATGATCTGGATGCATACGTTGAAAAATACCGGGAGGGTTTTAGGCGGATTGGGACTACACCCGAGGCTTTTGCTCAGAACTATCAGACGGCAATCCGCATGATTCCTTTAAAAGTACGAGGCCATTAACTTCCATCGCCAAAAAACCTTCCCTGGCAACTGCAACCAAACTGCCACCTCTTAGATCTGGTGGCAGTTTGGTAGTCGAAGAAGAGCCAGTTTAGCGATCGCCGAGTTTTTCCAGCGTACCGAGTCCAGTAACCGTCTTCCGGACCTCCGGCTCGCCATAGTAGCGCACATTTCCTATACCAGTGATGTTTACGTCCAGGAATTCTGTTGCCCATACTGTTGCAGAGCCAGCCCCGCTCAAATTTACATCGATACCTTCACTCTCTAAATCTGAACCATCGTAGGAACCTGCCCCAGTCACATTGATTACCAATGCATTTACCACCCCGTCAGCCTTCACCCGCCCGGCCCCACTCAATGTCAGTACCAACCGGTCGTTATTCAGATCCTTGATCTGCACATCCCCCAAACCAGAGAGGTTGACTTCTTCCAGGCTACGTACGGTAAGAAAATAGCGAATGGGCTCAGTTGGTCTAATCAAGCTCTCCCAATTTTCGCTATCAAAGCTTATCTCGAGCCGATCACCTTGGACCTCAGTGACGATACGGGGAATGATATTGTCTTCCGCTTCGATCTCGAGCAATTCCTCGTCACCTACCGTGATGTAAAGAGTACCAATGCCAGTAAAAGCTACCTCATTGAAATCCGACACATTTCGAGTTTCGTTTACGACAACACCTGATCCTTCGTCATAGCTGATCGTGAAGGTGCAGGCTGAGAGCGTGATCGCAAGTGTGAGGAGTACAAACAATCTTTTTTTCATTTCAACCATCCTGAGTCACTAATAATTTCTGTGAACGAATTTTCTTTCATATGTCTTTACGTGAAAATCAAGTAGAGGTCGCGCACACGCGCAAGCAATTTCTTCCCAGGAAGGTACTGGACAAGCTCGAGAAATTCCAACTATCATAATGATGAAGGGATTATGGATAGACTGAATCTACCCCCCACCCAGGAGTATCTCAGCCAATTACAGGAATCTCTGCTCTATGAGATTTATAAGCTGTTTGGCGCTACGCAGGATGCGCTCAGCGGCAGGGCACTCCGTGCGCTGTTCAAAAAGCCAACCTCCCGCTTGGCGAAACTTTCGGCCGAATATGAGATGCGCGTGCGCAATGAAGGCTTTCCACAAGCCAGCCGCTGGATGATGAAGCATTTTGTGCGTGAATTCCAGATCCGCTGCGAGGCCGCAATCCCAGAAAAAGGACCACTGCTCGTTGTTTCCAATCATCCAGGCATGGTGGACGGTTTTCTGGTTACCGGAGCTATCCCACGCAACGATCTTAAGGTTGTCGTAAGCAACCTACCTTTCTTCACAAATCTGCAGCTGTTGCGCGAGCATGTGATTTATACGACCAAGCAAACCCACGAACGTCTTACGGTTGTGCGTGAGGCTATTCGTCACCTGCGATCAGGAGGAGCCTTAGTGATCTTTCCTGGCGGGAATATCGAGCCAGATCCGGCCATCATCCCCGGTATGCGCGAAGCGCTTGATCGCTGGTCCACTAGCATTGAGATCATGGTTCGATCCGTACCGGATACACAGGTTGTCGTCTCAATGGTGAGCGGTGTGCTCCAGAAGAGCAGCTTGAGACATCCACTTGTTTACCTGAAAAGAAATTTGCGAGATCGTCAAAAAGTGGCCGAATCACTTCAGGCGATCAAACACCTCTTGGGATCCAAAGCATTACCACTCTACCCGCGCATCAGCCTCAGTCGGCCACTCCTATTCAAGGATCTACCCTTTGAAGATCAACGCACGTCGATCATGTCGGTGATAAAGAGCAAGGCCTCACAACTCCTGCCAGATCATCAAGGACCCGGAAATTAAAGCATCACAGTCACCTGCTGTTACTGGATAGCATGACCCAGCAGAACCAGGGGAGTTAAACAAAACAACCGGGGTT
>JBFFMI010000083.1:0-11831 GCA_041554155.1 Anaerolineales bacterium | reverse complement strand
TCCCACTGACCTTTTTGAACAATTGCTGTAGTATCGCTCAGCCGCTCTACCAGGTATCGTTGCGTTACCTTATGGTTGAGTAAATCATCGAGTTGACCTGGTTCGCTGACGCGGAGCAGGTAATGCGGATCGATCCGGGCTTCATGCCCTCGATCTTCATACTGTTGCATTGCCTTTTGCACAGTGGGAGGTAGTTCGCTACCGCTTGCCTGCATCAGGATTGCACGTACCTGCTTGGCTTCGAGCCCCTGCTGCTTTGCCCTCTTGATAGCCCGAATCGAGAGGCGGTAGTGGTAAACAGATCCTTCGAGCCCTTCCCACTCCAGTAGGCGAGCAAGCTGATATCGCAGCGAGCGGGGGGCCAGACGCGGTATTGTCACGGAACCGTCTCCCCGTATGATCGCGGTACCCTGCTCCTCAACAGGGGGAAGGATTCGATCGGGATCTTCTAACAATCCAAATAGCTTTGTCGGTGTGAACCCCGAGATCATCCCGCTGTTCTCATCATAGCCAAGTTGAAGCGCGCCGAACCAGCGGAGTGGGCCCACGATCAGGCTGCGCAGCAAAGCGCCTTCAACCGCATACCAATGCTCAATGCCATCCAGTGGAACACCCTCCGTATCATGGATATACCAGGTGTCAAACTGGCCGGCTGGGCGTTGAAAAGCAGGATCCTCCTGGTAAATGGCACGGACAACGTCGGTTATCGAATACCAGTCACCAACTTTCAGCCGATGGAGCCAACGAATCATGGTAGCCCTGGGAAGCACTGGATCATTAGGCCATTCCCCTCTCCCGGATTGCAGCCCTGGGAGAGCCGAGAGATCATTCCAGGCCGTTGAGTCCTTCCATGTGGAGTAGAGATTCTGCAGGCTCTGCATGCGATCAGCCAGGAGAAATTCCGGGACTGCATCGAGGTCCGCTTCCAAGCTTCCCTTTCGGATGAGACCTATCTCAGTAACGAGTGCCAGGCATAATTGCAAACTCTCGGGTTGGATCATTTGAGAAGTGAGCTGCGGAAGGATGGCGGCGATCTTGCCAGCCAGAGGTGTTGGAAGGCGACGAAGGGCAGCAAGGATGGTTGTGCAGTCATCGATGATGGTGGCAGCAGCTTCGATGTGGGTTTGTGGAGGTTGTATTGGCTCAATCTGAGGTGCTGGATCTGCTTCGGGATGCCGCTCCAATTGCTGGAAAACCTCAGTGGGAAGGTAGGCGAATTCCTCCGGCCCTCTGGGGGAATCCACGAATGCACGCCCTAAAAGTCCACGGTACCAGAGCCCTTCGGAGGGGGAACTGGTTGCGCGCCAGGGTTGCTCCCGATCGCGTCGTCCGGGCCCCATTACCCGCACCTGGCCGTATTTGCGCTCCCATGCATGCCAGGGAGTGCGACCACCTTGACGAACAAGATCGATCAATGCCTCGTTTGTGCTGGTCGGCAGTGCGGTGACGATCTCCGTAAGCGTCTCAGGCTCCAGCATCTGGCTTGAGAGACGCGATGCGATTTCGCGCAGCGTTCCCTGGGGAAAATCAAAACCCCAGAGCTCTGCAATAATCCGCAGAAACCCCTGATCCTGATCTCTTAATAAATTTAAAAGTGTGCGCATACGGCTAGATTATAGATTTGAGTGAGGCGCAGAGGGAGTCAGGTGTCCGGCTATGTCAGCACCGTTAATTCCTTTTCAAGCATATCGATCTTTATTTCGGTCACGGATGAGTTGAATCCTGCGAAGATCTCTCCGTCAAGATGGATTGTGAGCGGGTGTTCAGAGCTCAATTCGAGCTCGCGGAATTTCCCCATCCGAACCTGCTTAAATCGGCCATGGGTGCCGTTCATTACCTCCGGTATAAGACGGAACATCATCAGCCGGGAAACTTTCTTGATCATGGCGTAATGAAAAATACCGTCATCGGGGACAGCCTCGGGCGCCACGTAAAAACCACCCCCCTCACGGGGGCCATTGCAGGCAACAAACATCAGCGTTTCCTGATCGATCTCTTCCTCATCCGTGGTGATACGCATACGCGGGGCATCATGGTTGCGGAGGATCGTCTGAATCACAGCCCAGAGGTACATCGTGAAGCCTTGAAGCCGAGTGATCTGGTAGGAGTAGATGGTAGCGGTCGCGTCGAAGCCTATCCCCAATGTGTTGTCCCAGAACTCTATTTTTCCAGTATTATCAGTGATCCGTCCAATATCAATCTGCTTTTTCTGACCATGGAAAACGCGCTCGATCGCTTCCTCTGCCGCAACGGGGATGCCCACGTTCCCGCTGAAGTCGTTGCCGGAGCCGACAGGCACGACCGCCAGGATGGGCCGTCGTTCCTTGGGTTGTTTCATCAAGCCATTAACCACCTCGTGGACGGTCCCGTCCCCGCCAACGGCTGTCACAATCTTGAAACCCTCGGCAGCTGCTTGTTCCGCCAGTTCCACCGCATGGCCAGGGTATTCCGATGCTGCCCATGACCCGCCCCCTTGCCGTTCCAGCGCAGATTGGAGGTAGGAAGCCCGATCCCAGGACCGACCGCGATCGGCGTGCGGGTTGAAAATCATCTTGATTTGTTTTTCCATGGAGCATCTCTCCTTGTTTGCTGCTGGACAGCAGACTCTGCACGCTAATATTTTAAGCCTAGCGTCGATTGACAATCGATCGATGGCCTTTTAAAGTGGAGGTAAGAAGAGCCTCAGGCCATCAAAAGGCTGCGTGTTCACTCATGCCGCGGCAACCTCCGGCCCATCTGACGGATCCCTCGCACGTCGAGGTGATCATGAGGATAGCGCCGACCGACTGGAGGAACGCCCTTTCGCTGCGGCGCAGGACGAGGGACTAACCGGCATCAGCGGCAAAGCCGGCCGCCTAGCGAATGGCAGGAGGCTCACCTCTTTAATCGGTCAAACACCAACGTGATCGATTCGTTCTTGTCCTGGCTAGCCCGTTAGCAAAATGAGCTTAATCCACATGATCCTCGGATGCGGAAGCCTGTGAGGGTTGCATATCGGACTCCACGGCTGCAGGCAGACGTAGTCGCAACCAGGCAGGTACGAGCGCGAAGATTCCAAGGACGGAGGTGAGGATAAAGGGCGCCTTCGGCCCAAAGGCTTCCCAGATCTGGCTGCCGATCCAGGGGGCGGGTAAGGAAATGATTCCAAGACTGGTAGCGACAAAAGCGTAAGCTAAGCCGCGCAAGTGTTTCGGTACACCGCGTGCGATCATTACGTCCAATGCCGGGCCAAAGATGGCTGCCCCAACGCCGAGAACGATCCACGCAATGGCGAAGCCCCAGAATTCATGGGAGAACGCAAAGATGAGAGGCGCAAGCATCAAGCCGGCGAGACCGAGCATCATGCCATGCCGCGTGCCAACCCGGTCGGCGAACCACCCCCCAAAGGGGCTGGCAATCACCCAGGCCACACCATGCATACCATCCATGATGCCAATGCTCTGTTTGCCAATCCCGACGATTTCGTTCAGATAGACCGGCATCAAGTTGAAGGATAGGTCCAGGGCGATATCCTGGATGCCATCCGTTATCAAGAGCCAGGTGAACAAGCCCCCGGCAACAGCGAGCGGCAGGATCTCTCCGAAAGAGCTGCGCAACGATTCGAGCGTTGGCTTCTCATTGGCCGAGCCAGTCTGCTGCTGATCCTCACGGACCAGGAGACCAAAAAACACAGCAGCAAACGCATATAAAATGACGGAAAGCAAGAACATGGCTTGGTAGCCGTAATTTTGCGCCACAAATCCACCCAGCGGTGGAGCCAGCACCCATGCCAGGTTGAGAACCGAATTGCCCATTCCGAAAGTGCGTCCCTGGCGATCTTGAGGGACGATGTCTGCGATGTGGGCGCGATAGGCTGGCACCAGTAGAGCGGTTGCAATTGCCAGGAGGGCCGGGCCAAGTAACGCCAGGCGCCAATCGCGCGCGAGTGCATATGGCACATAGGCAATGATCCCGGCCAGACTCCCGAACCACATCGCCCGCAGGTGGCCGATACGATCCGACATCCAACCGCCGAACAATCGGAAGATCAGAGGCAAGATCATGGCCAGTGTGAAAAACAAGCCGATCTCACTGACCGAAGCGCCAATTTCGCGCAGGAAGATGGGGATTTGGACGGTCGTCATGGCCCGCGTGGCTTCGGCGAAGGTGCGACCGACAAAGAGTAGGAGAATACGTCGATTTAGGAGTGGTCTATCCTGCATGAGCTAGCGGTAAGTCCCCCTCTGGGATGTACTCCAAGGTTAGTGAGAAGCTGTTGCGATATATCGTTGGTTGCGCTGAGGTGTGGGATTATTCTCGCATGGATGAGGCCGGATTTCAACCGGTCTCCTGCGGCGGGATGAACCCCAATATGGCTTTCAGCTGCCGCTGTGCCTCGCTCGAATCTCGAAAGTGTATCGTCTGCAGGCCCAAACGATTCGCCGCCTCAATATTCACCATAAAATCATCGATGAAAACTGCCTTCGAGGGGTCAATATGTAGCCGCTCAAGCAAAAGCTTATAGATCTCTGGATCCGGTTTGGCGCATCCGACTTCGGCTGAGATCACGATCTCATCAAAGATATCGGCGATCGTCCAAACATTCTCCAGCGCATGTCGTAGATCTGGCCAAGCGTTGCTCAGCAGCGCAGTCTTATACCTTGGGCGAAGGGATCGAATCAAATCAACCAGGGCTTCATCAACGCGATCCCCGGCCCAGAAGTCATTTTCAAGCTGGTTTAGCGCTTCCGTGGACAAACTAAATCGTTCTTGAATTGAGTGCCAGATATCCGCTGCCCGGGCTTTGCCCACAGCGGCTGCCCTTCCAGTCTCGCCTTCGAATACCAGACGATCGAGCTCGCCTGGTTCGAGTTGCAGCCGCTCTTCCCAGCGAAAGCGTGGGCTGCGATCCATGGTGCGCACGAGAACACCGCCCAGGTCCCAGATTACTGCTTCTATACTCATGTGCGCTTCTCTCCCTCTGGTCAGAGCTCTTGGCGCAGTTTGCCGTTGGAGCAGGATGCATGCGCCTGAGGGTTGTAGGGATAACCGCTTATCCAGTTAATGCGCTGTTTGAAATTTCCGCGTGGCAGGAACAGCATATTCTGTCCAGACCTTAGGCTTAACCCCGTAGTAGACCAATCGCCTGTGACATTGGCCCGGGGCTGCCAATCAGGCCAATGCGATCTCCGAGATGAAGGATAGTATCACCATCAGGGATAATCACGCTTTCATCGCGTTGCATACTCAGGATCAACACATCACCCGGTAAACGCAGCTGGCGAAGGGCAGTGCCCGATAGTCGCTGGTTACGCAGGGTGACTTCGGATACATCGATGTTATCTTGATCTTGATCGAGCAACAGATCAAAAATAGTCGGAAATCGCAGTGCTCCTTCGAGAGCCATGGCAGTGGCCAATGCCGGTTGGACCACCTTTACCCCCATGGATTGTAGCCGGGGGATGAGTTCAACATCGCTGATGCGCGATACGACCAGCGGGATGCCATGAGTGTGGCGGGCGAGCGTGCTCACCTCCATGGTTTCCTCAGGGGTGGTTGTCAGATCGACTAGCACCCGTGCTTGATCTGCGTTGGCTTCCAGGAGAGCCTGTGTGATCCCGCTGCAGCCTGTGATCAACGTGACCGGTAGCTGCTCAAAAGCCGGGATCCGGCTTTCGTCCGGACAAATCACTGCGATGGGCTCCTGGGAGGGCAGCAATCGCTCAACGATGAACTCAACCAATTGATCCTGCCCGATGATGATGATGCCCTTACGTCGTTCTTCTTGCTCGGGGGGATAAAGGCGGTTGAAAAACACTGGCGATAGCGTACACGAGATAATCGCCAGCAGGATAATGGCCGCATTAATGGCTTCACTGATGGCGCCGATGTTGAGCGCAATGCTGGCAGCAGCAATGATCAGGGATAAGCGCGAGGAAAGCAGAAACCCTGCGCCAAGGGTCTGTCGCCACGAAAACTGACGGCGCAGGACAAGTGCAGGAATCACTTTGACAGCATAGGCACCGATCAGCAAGAGCGGCAGGAGCAGTAAAGCTTGGGGGGATGAATATAGCGCGTCCAGGTTGAATTCAACCCCAACCATGATGAAGAATATCGGGATGAAAAAACCATATCCGATTGCATCAAGTTTTTCCTTGGCGTTGTCATCCTCGGTGCCTGCTACAAGACCGGCGACAGCGCCAGCCAGAAACGCGCCCAGGATCAACTCAACACCCAATGCCTCCGCCAGGACGACCCATGCCACCATCAGCGCAAAGGCGCCACGCACGCGAATTTGTGCTGTTTCCGTGGAGAGCTCATTCAACATCCTCTGGATTATGTTGCGGGAGGAAAAGCGTTGCGTGATACGTGCGGCTATGGCGAAGAGTGCCAATAAAACCGGGATAAGGAGCAGGTCGAGGGTTAAACCCTGGCTACGGATCGCAATTAATACGGTCAAGAGCAGAAGCGTAACGAAATCTGCGATCGACGCGATGACGAGCAGATACTGTCCATACTCGGAACCCAGCAGGTCCCTTTCTTTAAGGACCGGGACGACAACGCCGAGTGAGGTTGTGCTCAAAATCAATCCGAGCAGCAGAGGGCTTTCTACCGTGATGATGCGTGTGATCAGCAGTGCGATGGACACTGCCAGGCCGATGGTGCCAGCGAGAATGATGAGCGCACTCGGTAGCGGGGCTACCCGGCGATCCTGCGCTTCGGTTTTTCTCGGGAATAAGAGCTCAAAATCAACCTCAAGGCCTGAAAGAAACATTAAGTAGGCAAAACCGAACTCAGCAAGAAAAGCAAGTGTGGGTGAATTCTCTACAAGGTCAAGACCGCTTCGTCCGATGACAATACCGGCGAGGATCTCGCCAACAACGATAGGGATAGCCACCCGTTTTAGTCGGGTTGCAAGGATGGGCACAACCAGGGCAAGTGCCGTGATCAGAAGGAGAGCAATAAATGGGTTATGGGCCAACGCAGGATGTGACCTTTCAGCAGATTCTGAGTTAGTGTATCAGAGTTATAAGGTTGCTCAAAAACTGAGATGTACTCTATCAGTCCTGATGTCTATGGATATTGAGTATGTCTGCCAGGAGGCCATAGGCAGTTGTGTGCGGGCCCGGATCCTCCTCGGACAATGTCAGGGCGCCAAGCACATCGCTATAAAAGGTTATCGCGGACGAGGTCCCCATGACAGAAAATAAGGGATCGGAGGGGTCTATGAGCTGAGGTTTAACGGAGGCAGAAGCATGGTCCCCGCTGCGCTCGGCTGTGCAAATCAATTTCCAGCGTTTGCCGTCCTCTCGTGCAGATCGAACGTCCGCGTACTGGATATCGCGGATTCCCTGTCGTTGCACCTCCTGGGGCAGGAATGGAACCCCCATCAAGACAGTAACCAGAGCCGCGACCTTGATGGCGGCGTCCCATCCATCCACATCCCCGGAAGGATCGGTTTCGGCGATGCCAATCGATTGAGCATAGT
Source organism: Anaerolineales bacterium (assembly GCA_041554155.1). Lineage (GTDB taxonomy): Bacteria > Chloroflexota > Anaerolineae > Anaerolineales > E44-bin32 > E44-bin32. Next base: position 4,363 of record JBFFMI010000083.1, on the reverse strand, counting down.
CTACGGCCTCATCGAAACTCTCACCATCTTCCATTCTGGTGAGAATCAAGTTGGTGGTTGAATTCAAGACACCGCGCAATGCGTTCAGGCGGGCAGCAGGCAGCGCCTCGCGCCAGGTTGAGAAAATTGGCGCGCCATCCATGACGGTCGATTCGAACAGAAATTGACAGTGGTTAGACGTTGCCAGTTCGTGAAGTGCCTTGTATGCGTGAACGACCGGTCCCTTGTTTGCCGTAACGACATGCATCCCTTGGCCAAGTGCAAGACGGATGTGATCGATTGCAGGTTGACCATCGGCATAGCTTACCGGGGTGTTCTCAGCCATCACATTGGCTTTTGAACTCCTGAGCCATTCTTCCCGATCATCTGGGGCCAAGCCTACACCGAAAGGGTTGAGGGGTTCCCCGTTCCTTATCGCAGTCATCGCTTGCCTCAGATCAATCCCTTCAACATTAATACAGGCACCATGACGGCCAGTTTTAATCGCAACGACGCGCAGGTCAAAGCCATATTGATCTTGAATGGCCTGATGTTTGTCGATGATTAACTCTGCCAGGGCTTTTCCGACGTTCCCGAAACCCAGCAGACAGATATTCACATTTTGCATGGACCTGTGACCTTTCGATTGAGAAGGGCGATTATACCAACGGCCAGGGGTAGGGGCGGCCAGGACCAGGGGCCGGGAAATACGGGTTTTGCAGGATATGCCGTGATCGCTTTAAAAGCGCATTGATCTCAGCCTCTGCCAGACAGGTAGAGAGATCTTTATGGAGATCACTACCCGGTTTCAAGGCTTCCACCAGTGTTTCAATCGGCTGCAGCAAGGCTGCGGGTATGGCCTCCTCGACGAAATCCCATACCACGGTGCGTAGTTTGTGTTCTTCGTGGAAGCAAAGGCCATGATCGATCAGCCACAGATGATCTTCTTCATCGATGAGGATGTGACCTGACTTTCGGTCGGCGTTATTGCTCAGGACGTCGAACAGCGCCGTTGGCCGAAGACGTTGTTTTTGTTCATCACCAAAGGTGAAGTAGTGGATCTCAGGGTCAGCTTCCACGTAAAACTGAAGCGAGCCGGGGCCTGCGGGGGCATCGGAGCGTTTCACGGTGGGTGGGACAAGCGACCAGTCGAGTGCCTGGCTCAGGATGTAGGCTGCAACTTCTCGATCGCTTAAGCTGCCCTGTGGAAAATCCCAGAGCGGCCGCTCCCCGCGATCGGGTTTATAGATCGCCGGCAGCTGGCCAGATTCAGCAGTCAGTTGAACCAGGAATGTGAAATTGGAGCCCCAGGCAACCTGACCCACGACCTCGATCTCTCCCGATTCGAGGATCGAATGGATCGATTCAAGCATTTCAGGTTGCATCCATCGACTGGGCTGGTTTGGTAACATGCAAGTGGTAGGTTTAACTGTGGTTATGTAGGTTTTGGTGAGTTATCAAATCGTACCTAGTGCTTGTGGCCGTTGCGCTTGGGGCAGAAATGCCCTCCCTGATCGATCGGTTGACCACAATTCCCGCAAATAGGACGACCTCGTTCAGCGATCTCCAAACCCAGGTGGCACATTTGCCGGAGTTGTGAGCGGCTGCACCAGAAACGTGCCACGGCGCCCTCCTCCGGATCTGCATCCGGCGGCTGGATTTCACGGGCGACGAGCACTAAGAGGTCTTCCTCCTCATCATATCCAAGCCCCATATGGCCTACCCGGAAGAGTGGATCAATGGGTTGCTCGAGTGCCATGAGCCCTTCGTTATATTCTGGATCGGCAGTGGGAAGTTCGGGATGGCGTTCCTGCAGTTCGTTGAGGAACTGTTCAAGTCCGATAGCAAGTGATTGGATCTGCTGCTTCTCGACGATTAATGTGATCGTCTGATCAAGGCCGCGCCCCTGCAGATAGAAAACACGCTTGCCCGGAGGACCGATAGCTCCAGTTGTAATCGATTCAGCAGGTTTGACCTCGTAAGTGATGGACGCCATGTTCAATACACTCTATAACGATCTATTGCACGTAGATGGATAAGAGTATATCACCCTGTCTTCGTGGCATTTGTGGCCGAAGTGTCGTTCATACAGACAATACGAATATGATTCGGGTCGATCACCAGAACACTTACCGAGGCGGGCTCGATGATGATTCGTTGATAAAGGTCGAGCGGGATTCCTGCATAGTATGCCAGAGCTAGTTTGATCGGATCCGAATGAAAAACACAGGCAACCCTTGCTTTGGGCGAGCGATGTTTCGACCGCAGCGCTTCGAGTTCAGCCACAATTCGTGCCTGTGCTTCTGGAAAGGATTCGCCTTCCGGGAAGCGGGCGAGCGAAGGGGCGGTCTGGATGATCGGCCAGAGTTTCCGGCGTCGCAGCGCCTTGAGCGATTGGTCTTGCCAGCTGCCGTAGTCGATCTCAAGCAATCCGCGGCGTTGCTGAATGGGCAGTCCTTGCGCTTTGGCGATGGGTTTGGCGGTCTCCATCGTTCGGTCGAGCGGACTCGCGTAGATGGCGGTGAACTTAACCTGCGCAAGCTGCGCAGCAAGCGCTTCCGCCTGCAAGCGTCCCTGCTCGCTCAAATGGACGCCATTAAGTCTACCTGCGAGCTTGCCTCTTTTTACGTAGTCATTGTGGCCGTGTCTGATCAGGTAAAAAACTGCCATGCGTACTCCTATTCCAGTTCGCTCCGCCGCTGACTATGACGTCGCTTGAGTTGTTCGACCTCGGTCTCGCTCAGCTCGGGGAGATCATGCGTTTCATCAATCTCCAGGGCAGCTTGCTGGGCGGCGCGCCAGCGTTCTAAGCGTGCCCCGACACTCTCTTCGTAGCCCTGATCACTGGGTTGATAAAAATAGGTTCCCCACAGCGCTTGTGGCAGATACCCCTGACCCACGTGATGGCCTGGGTGATCGTGGGGGTATGTATAGCCTTCCCCATGCCCCAGAGCTTTGGCGTCCCGGTTGCTGTCCTGGAGGTGCTTCGGGACTTCGACAATCCCCTTTTGTTCTATCTGTTGAAAGGCCTTGAAGTACGCTGTAGCAGTATTGGATTTCGGAGCAGTGGCCAGATAGAGTGTAGCTTCCACGATTGGATATACGCCTTCGGGCAACCCGATGAACTCAAAGGATTGCATGGCCGAGGCAGCGATCACAATCCCAAGCGGGTCGGCCAGCCCTATGTCTTCTGATGCCAGGATCAACAGCCGCCGTAATATGAAGCGGGGATCTTCTCCCGCGTAGAGCATCTTTGCCAGCCAGTAAAGTGCTGCATCGGGATCGGAGCCCCGGATAGATTTGATGAAAGCGGATATGGTGTCGTAATGGGCATCCCCATCTTTGTCATATAACACGGCCCGGCGCTGGATCGATTCCTGTGCTACTGGCAAAGTAACATGCACTGCGCCCGCAGGATCCGGTGGTGTGGTCTCGACTGCAAGTTCTAGAGCATTCAGTGCGTTGCGAGCGTCTCCACCGGCAACCCGCACAATGTGCTCGAGCGCGTCCGCGTCCAACTCGACCTTGCGACTACCGAAACCCCGTTCAGCGTCCAGCAAAGCATTGTGCAAAACCTGCTTTACATCGTCATCCTGGAGCGAGCGCAGTTGGAAGATGCGGGAGCGGGATACAAGCGCCCCGATCACTTCAAAATACGGGTTCTCGGTCGTCGCCCCGATCAAGGTAATCGTGCCGTTTTCGACCAGGGGCAGCAAGGCATCCTGCTGAGCACGGTTCCACCGATGGACCTCATCCACAAAGAGTATCGTGCGTGTGCCGTACAGCTTGCGCCGTTCACGTGCCTCGTGTATGAGCTCGCGCAGCTGCGGTTTCCCCGCCAGGACGGCCGAGATCGTGTCAAAATGGGATTCAGTAGTATTGGCGATGATCATTGCCAGGGTGGTTTTACCTGTCCCCGGGGGTCCCCAGAAGATGATTGAAGCAAAGAGCCGGTCTGCTTCTATGGCACGCCGGAGCAGCCGTCCCTCGCCAACGATCTCATCCTGGCCTTGAAATTCGTCCAGGGTGCGCGGTCGCATGCGAGCAGCAAGGGGCGCTTCCCGGGCAATTTGATCTTGCATGGCATGATCGAAAAGATCCATTGCATGCCATTCTACCATTCGTGTTTGGGGGAATTGTATCCTGGTGCGCCGGGTGGCTGATGGGGAGAATGCTTGGGGCTATGTTAGAATCCGCCGACTGTAGGTCATCTGCAGAACGAATGAAGAGGAGCATCAAATGAGCGGCGAGGGTTTGATTAAAGATAATGTTGTGGTTGGTATGTCCTATGAATTAACTGTCGAGGGGGAAATCATTGATACCAGTGAAAACATTGAAGGTGATGTGATCGCCTTTATCCAGGGCCATGGTCAGATTATTCCGG
>JBFFMI010000082.1:0-11857 GCA_041554155.1 Anaerolineales bacterium | reverse complement strand
GAAGTCAAATACCACTGGGTAACAATGGTCAGGTTATTCCTCTAGTTTCCATGGAAAACTGCCGACAGCCGATGAACGAAAACCGCAACTGTCGTTGATGGTTGTAAACCTCAATAAACCTTCATCTCCATCAAATTCCCATTTGTAAGTGCCCTTCACTCCACTCCCGCACATATCATCCTGAATCTCAATTCGGTCACCCTTGAGTGTGTATTGCCCGTTAGTGACTGATTCAGGGGTAGTGACATCGAAATAATGGTGACTTCCCCCATCTTCAAATTCCCATTCCCATTCCATCGACTTGAAGGTGCCTGTTGGGAAGGGAAGCACTTCATCGTCCGCCCCCGATACTTCTTCTTCGCTTGCTGAACAAGCCGCAAGTAGCAACATAAGCGTGAGTGCAATGATGAGTAATTTCTTGAAGTTCACCATAGTGTCATCCCTCCTTGTGGGAGTAAATAATGCCCAACCTTCTGTGAGGTCGGGCAAGGTGACAGAATCTTCAAGATTCTGGGGCAAATTGTTTGCCGCTAATATTAGACCTTCTTTCAAGGCAATCATCTGAACTTACTTTCATCAGAATCCGCCCTAATGATTTCTTAGATATATCGTAAGTGCCCGTTTCACCTTTACAGTAACCTTGGTCTGAGGTGAAGGTAAGAACCATATCAGAAATCTCGAAGGTTCCACAGTCCCCTGGGAATGTATCGAGTTCATCGCCCCATTTCGCAAGGCAGTACCTTCCTTCCTCAGTGAAACCCAAATAGGGTGTTCCTTGGGTTCCTACCCACACACCAAACATATCCTCAGTCGTTACACTTGCCGACACATTATCGGAAGCAGGGGTACCGATAGTTTCTGATTGTGAGGTTTCTCCACATCCCACTAACAGTAGAACTACAACACAACTGAGAATTAGAAGATTGTTTTTCATATCTCACTCTTCCTGGGATGAAAAAAGCCCAACCTCTTATGAGGTCGGGCATGACGACGAGTGATATGGGTTCCCGTTTCGATGTGGGCTTGGACGCACTTCACATAATACGGTATTTAGGAATGCGGATCAATAGAACAAACAATCGCTCTCGCAATGCGAAGCCTGCGCGCTCGAACATGAGGGGAGATGGGGTCTACAATCTGCCCAGCCATGGGATCATCACTTTCGTCAGGTGTCATAAAGCCCCCTATTGGCTCGAAGGGGACCGGGGATTGATACACATAGGTTGATGATTATTTGCCAAGGGAGTGGCGACGGTTGGATTCGAACCAACGGCCAAGGGCTTATGAGTCCCCTGCTCTACCTCTGAGCTACGTCGCCAGAAAAACCGACTTCGGCTGCATTCTACCGGAGAAAAACTACTCCATCAAGGTCTCAAAATTACAACCTGAGATGCCTTATCCCATCCGCTTCACGTGCTTGGAGTGGGATTGGCGGATTGTTCAAAAAGCATTTCTCCACGAGAGACGACGATCGTGTTTACAGCATGGAATTTAGCAAGATCATCGGCTAGCTCACGCAGGAATTCTGATGTTGTAACAGCCGTTTCTTCAGCCGGGCTTCCCAGGATAACATGCGTGATCTCAAGCTCCGCGATCATCGCTTTGAGGACATCGCCGAAGTGCCCCCGTCGTACCAACGCCTGCGCCTCCACCCCCTGCTTCGCAGACCGCTCCTGCGCCATCGCCAAGACGAATCCGCCCATCTCGTCCAGCTCATCTTCAAGATCGAGCATAAGCGAAGATGAATGTTGGTCCAGCACGGTGATATCGGTGATGTATAGGAAGTAAAGCTCAGCCTGGTGTTCTTTGGCAAACGAAATCGCCCAGTCTTGATTGGGGTAACTCGGTGCTCCACCTCGTGTCGGTGCCAGTATTTTCTGCATTGGATTTACCCCTTTCACGCCAGAACGACGAAACGAAGCAGCAGCCACAGAAAACCTGCCGCTAGCGTTAGATAGGTCACTGGTAGACCAACTTTCATAAACTCCTTGAAGGAGATGGGTGTCCCCGCTTGAGAGGTTATCCCGGCGGTTACCAGGTTTGCCTCTGCACCGATTAACAAACCGTTTCCACCCATTGCCGCTCCCATTGAGAGCGCATAGTAGAGCACTTTGCTCGAAGCTCCCGGAATTGAGCCGGATAGGAATTCGACCACTGGCAACATCGATGCAGCAAGCGGGATATTGGCGACAACCGTCGAAAGCGTTCCCACACCCACGACGATGAGAAAGATGCCAAGTACCAGGCTTTCACCCACCACCTGACTCATCGCAAGGGCGATCATGCTGATCAAGCCGACCTCCTGCACCGCGCCCACCACGATGAACAAGGCCATAAAAAAGACCAGTGTCGTCCAGTCGACGGCCGTGATCATGGCATGAACATCAGGTTTTAGCCACACCAAGAGCACTGTCGCCCCAATGAGCGCCGGGACAGCAGGAACCACATGGTAACTTTCCCCGATGATGAAGCCGATTAACACGAGCAGGAACACAAGTCCCGATTTCCATAACGCCTCTGGATCGCGCATGCGCGCGTTCTCTTCCAGCCGCTTATATAGGGTCTCGGATATACCCGCTGGATGCTTACGCCATTCCTCCCGGTAGTGATAGAGCACATAAGCACCCATTAAGATCAATCCAAAGACCACGCCAATGGTCTGGTTCACGAGAAAGTCCCGGAAACCAATACCGGCGTATGCGCCGATCAGGATGTTCGTGGGCGTCCCGATCAAGGTAGTGATCCCGCCCACATTCGATGCCAGGACTTCCGGGATGATGAGCGCCAGCGGGTTAATCCCCAGGGCCAGGCCTATCTGGAGGCTGATCGGCGTCATTAAGAGCATCGTGGTGAAATTGTCCAGGAGCGCGGAGGCCACGGCAGTGACCAACATCAGGATCAGCACCAACGCCCAGGTGCGTCCCCGGCTCAAGCGGTAAGCCTGAAATGCTGTCCATTGGAAGATACCTGTCCTTTCGATGATGGCGATAATGATCATCATTGCCATCACCAGGAAGATGACTTCCCAATTGATGTACTCGAGCGCTCTCTCAAAATTAAAGATGAAGTAATCAGGGTTTATCGATCCGGCAACACTGCTCACAAGAAAGATCGCCGACAATCCAGCCAGGGCGGCCGTGGTGCTATGTAATTTCTCGAACGCGATAACGAGCAAAACCCCGAGGAAAACAATGGTTGCAATCCAGAAAGCAGCGGAGATCTGACGTTCAAGTGAGATCCTTCCCAGATCTACCGAGCCGAAGCCACCCAGGCTTTGCATTTCATCCATTGTTAGACGGATGACTTTCGATTTGAAGTGAAGCCTTTCAACTTCAATCTCCAGTTTCCCCTCCGGTATGTCCTGGACCTGTAGCGACCACAGACCATCCTCAGTCGTCTCCGTCGTAGCGAGAGGATCTTCGCTATCGAGAAGGGCGAGTGCAACTTCAGCGCCTGCCAGTGGTTGACCCTGGGCATCGAATATACTTCCCGTGATGACAAACTGGTCGGATTGGGCTTGCGCGGGATCAGGGCCAAGTCCCCGAAGCAGCGTGGCGCTCAACGCTACCAGGAAGATAAACAAACTGACTTTCTGACCGGGACCTCGACGCATCCATGCCATCAATCGCATAGATTTCTCCTCTCGCATTTGGTTCTTCCCATAAGATCACATCCCAGAGAGTAAAATCATTGCAGCGTCTCAACGGCCAGCGATCCAAATGATTCCACATCCCCACGGAAGCTCTCGACGGCAACCTGGCCCAAAAACACCAACCCCAGAACTAACCCAACCGCTTCCCGGATAAAAACGCCGGCGTAGGCTTGTGCAGGACTGCCCCCCAGGGCTACCAGTGCTGACTGTATGGCTCCCCCGGCGATCGCCGTCGGTCCCTTGGCCAGAGCCTGAAGCAGCGTCCAGGCGCCCACAAACAACCCTGTATATTCGCGTGAAGTCATATCCATCATCAAGGCTACCCCGCCGACCGTAAAGAAACCTGCACCAAGCCCCAGGATCAGGATAATCAAGGGCAAGCTGCGCGCACTCCCAAAGAGGGCGGCTGCGGCGAGCGCTGAGAAAGATAGGATCATCAAGATGATGCCAAAGGCAGTAACAGGCCGTTTGCCACGCTTGGGTATCAGCCGCATGCCTCCCAGGAGCATTCCACTCACGACTCCAACACCCATGTAGGCGTTGAAACGCGTGGTTTCGGAGGCCGAGAGCTGGAATACTTCTCCACCAAAAGGCTCTAACAATACATCCTGCATGAAGTATGAAAACATGCTGGTAAAAAGAAAGGCACCAAACCAACGAGCTTGTCGATTGCTCGCGATCATGCGAAGTGAGCTGCGCAATCGCCCAGCAGGCGGTGCGCTGCTGCTGATAAAACGTGGCTCTTGGCGCCAGATGGCAACGATCGCAAGAACGATCGAGGCAATGGCAACCAGCTGGAATAAGAGCACGAACTTGCCGTATGAAAAAGCTTCCAGCGCCAGGCTTGAACCAACGCCTGTAAGGATAATGCCGACCATCAACAAGGTCCATACCAAGCCTGTCGCCTGACCACGTTCTCGGTCTTCTGTTAGGTCAGTGATCAATGAGAGATAAGCCGTACCGGCGACATAGGTAGCAATCCCCTCGAGTAGAAAGAATAAGAACCCCAGGGCTATCCGCAGTCCACTAGGATCCTGCGCGAGCCACGATACCAGCGTTGGGGATAACGCCAGCAGGATTGCAACGGTTACAGCCCCCAGAATAATATACGTACTCCGGCGATACCCGGCCAAGGCAAAGCGATCTGAGAAGTGGCCGAAGGGGATGGCGATCAGCGCCCCCAGGTAGTGACCGCCACCGACCAGGATACTTACCGTTAACAACGGCAACCCCAGCTCTATCCGCATCACGCGATTCAGTACGCCGAGAAAGAGTACCGAAAGTCCCCCTGCAACCATTTGAAAAATGCCAAGACGTAGGAGTGCCGTTCTCTTCATGTGCCTTCCGTACTGCATAGATTTATCAACCCTAAAAGATAACACAAAAAAAGCCTCCAATCTCATTCAAGGGTGCATCGATTGCGGCTTTTCTTAGGATTTCTTAAGGAATGCTCATCTTCGCGCGAGGGACCGCTCATCCCAGGTACAGGTACTGCATGAACAAATCCGTAAAAGCCGGATGGGTAGTCAGCTCAATGTACTCCACCCGCTCAACAAATTGCTCGACATCAAGCCGTTTGCGCTGCGATATTAAGAGCTGGCGAGCCCCTTCACCCGCTGCATTACCTACCTGATCAATGCGACTTGCATCAAGCTCGGGCAATAATCCCAATTCCATCGCACTGCTGATGTTGAGATAAGTGCCGAAAGCGCCCGCCAGGTAGACCTGCTCCAGTTCACTTGCCGGTACCCCAGCCTCGTGTAGGAGCACCTCTATTCCGGCCCGTATCGCCCCCTGAGCCAATTGAATCTCATGGATATCCTTGCGTGTGATCACGATATCTCGCCCGTGGCCACTCTCCGATGCGTCCACAAGCCGCAATCCCTCAGCGTGCTGGTACGCTGGATTTGTGGCAGCTTGATTCAAGCGTCCAGAGCGATCGAGCCATCCCAGTGAGCGAAGCGCCGCAATAGCATCAAGAATACCTGAACCACAGATACCAACCGCTTGCTCGTCACCCACGGTTTGATATCGGATTCCGCCGTTGTCGGGTTGCACACGTTCTATGGCACCAGGTGCGGCGCGCATACCATCACGGATATGCGCGCCTTCAAAAGCAGGGCCCGATGCACAGGAACAACTCAGAATTCGATTGTTATAAAGCAGGCTGATTTCCGTATTTGTCCCGATATCAACTGCCAATGTAGGGCCAGTTTTCCGGTCAAGCTGAATCGCAAGCAACATAGCCGTGTGATCGGCGCCAATATAACCAGCGATATTCGGTGGAAGATACACGTACGCTGCCGCAGCCAGCTCAAGTCCTCGATCGCGTGCGCGAACCAGTTGCGAACCCTCTACAGCAGGTACAAAGGGGGCGACACCCAGCTGGCGCAACGGTAATCCCAGGAAGGAGTGGTGCATGAGGGTATTGCCGACAACAACCGCTTCCACAATCGCACCCCTCTCGCAACCCACGCTCTCGCACAACTCGGCAATGGCGTTGTTCAGGCTTTCAACCAGGACAACGGTTAGCTCCTTACGCTCCGACTCCCCTTTGTTAGCGTAGGATATGCGACTAACGACATCCTCTCCGTAAGAGATTTGTGGATTCATCACTCCAGTCTGTGCGAGTGTCTCCCCTGTCTCAAGATCCAGGAGGAACACCGCCAGCTTGGTGGTTCCAAGATCAATAGCCAGGCCGAGCTGGTGTTGGTGGGCAGGTATCACAGCGATGATCTCATCCCCACGTAAAACCACCTGTACTTCACCTTCGAGTTCAGCCAACCTGATCGAACCAGTTTCAAAAAGCGGGGCATCCCAAGAGACTTGCTCCACGCCGACATGCTTCAGATTGTCGACGAGAAACGCCATGGCCACAGCAGGCTGCATGCCGTATGGTAGGTCAGCTTTCAAAGCAACCCCCCGGGTGGAGGGATCGAGGGGGATGTTGACTGCCTTGGCCTCGAGTTGAAGCCGCTGGCTGGTGGTTAGGGATTGACGGGGGATATCGATAATCACATCAGAGATGGGGGAGGCCTGGCAGGCAAGGCGCTGCCCTGCCTCCAACCAGCCCTCATCCCTGGCTGATTGCTCTTCCAGCGAGGGCGCAGACAAATTTCCATCACGCAGCCTGATAATACAGCTTTCGCACAATCCCACTCCACCGCAAAGCGAGGCGATCTGGATCCCCGCTGCACGTGCAGCGTCGAGAAGCGATGTCCCTGCTTCTACTTCTATCCGCCGTCCAATCGGCTCGAAATTGACTTCAAATGTGCCTTTTGGCTCGCTAGACATGCGAATAGTGATCACGGTAATGACAGCGTTCCCGCATATTGCAGAAATCACATGTGCTGCCATCCGCAACCATCTGGTCTCCAACACCCAGGACGAGTGATATCGTTTTTGCCGGCGACATCATGAAAGATTCAGTCAGTTTAACGCCAATTAGGCTCGGGTCCACCAGTTGAAATAACTGTCGCTGACCCTGGTCAACGGACCATCCCACCATACCCGGACTCAACGGGATCGAACTGGCCATCCCCGCCAGCTTAGCCTTTTGATCGACAAAGGCACAAAATGTGGTCGCCAGGGTTTCAACCGCTGCGGACCCAAAACCCTCCAGTGCCAGTCCATAGATTGGATCCCTGGCAAACTCCCTGCTCGCCAATTGTTCCACGCCGGGTCCGATCGTACAGACAGCAATCACAATGAAGGTGGCAGATTTCAGATGTTCGCTAAGCAGCTTAGACTGCAGCTCTTGACCACCCTTCAGCAGCAATCGTTCATGTCGTAAGCCATCCAGCCTCTCAATCCGGTACAGGGCCGCAGGCTTTACCAGCGTCGCGCCATGTGTGCGGGCTTGCATGGCCATATCCATCAAGAGCGGATTTCGCTGCTGCACAACGGCTGCATCGGCCGCTTGCATACGAAGGATCTCCTCAACAGGGATCTCCAATACCCAGTCCTGACGCGTACGATCACCTTCCTGTTCAAACCATGCCAACGCTCCAGCCATCAATCCGCACTCCTTGTCGTATTCGTGATGCCCATCGATCGTGCTAGAAGTTCAATCGGATGCAGGCATTGGACGCCGGAATTTGCGCTTAACCACCAACGGCATGTTTCCGAATCAGTGAGCACAATATCGGGCTGAAGTTGCACAATCTGGTCAAACAACGTTGCACCAACATCCTGGGCAATTTGGTACTTCTCGCGTTTCACGCCGTAGGTCCCTGCAATCCCGCAGCACTCTGCATGCGAAAGGCGGATATCAAGATCCGGGATCAAACGAAGCACCTGCAGCGCCGGTGTGCCCATCCAATGACTCCTCAACTGACAGGGAGGATGATATAGCACAAGCTCGGGCACCGGTTCCAGCCCCGCCCGATGGAGCACATCCCACCGCTGCTCAATGATCCATTCGAAGACATCTCTGGTCGCGTCTGCAAGATCATCAAATGCTCGGTCACGCATCCCGAGAACCGCGCGATATTCGTGTTTGAGCTGGAGGGTACAGGATGTGGAACTTCCCACGATGGGGATACCGCTCTCGACAAAGGGTTGCAAGCTCTCACGATTCTTAACAGCATATCGACGGGCAGCCTTGAAAAGACCATTCGATTGCAGCGGTAGCCCACAGCAAACCTGCGGAGGCAGCAACACCTGACAATCGAGTTTCTCAAGGACCTTGATCACCAACTCGCCGAGATCCGCCTCGTAGTGATTGGTGCTACAACCATGAAAGTAAGCCACGCTTGCAACATCGTTCGAATCTGCAGGAGGTTTTGAGACGAGCCGCTGGCGCTGGCGCTGGCGCAAGGTTTTCCCTTCGAAGCGAGGGAGCGGGGCATCACGATGAATTCCAAGTCCATGATGCATGGTCCAACGGATTGGCTTTGACGTGACCAGTCGATTGGCGAGCGATGCAAACGGTCTGGCCCATTGCCCCAGCATCTGAGGTCTTGCGATGATATGATCGCGCAGCGGGGCGCCCTGCTGTTCGACAAGCCGCGCCTTGGCTTGCGCGTTCATCTCTGCAATGGCGACACCATGAGGACAGACCCGCGAGCAAGTGCCACAACCCGAGCACAGCGATACACTCGCATCAGGGATTGGATGGCGAGGATGCCGGAACCGCTCCGCCTGCGGCCCCACCGCCTTTGGACCGAGAAATTGCGTGCTGACTTCCATCACGGGACATGCGATCGTGCATATGTTGCATTTAATACAAAGATCTGCCGTGAGACCGGGGGAGCGTAAAAGATCGGCTTCGAAGTTGTTCTTCATCATCGACATCGTAGATGCATGGCTCAGATAGGCGACCGGTGGAAGAAGATCATACCACCCTGACGGAGCGCGGAGACGCTGAACCGGTGGGGCTCATTCCACCCAGTTCAAGGTTCGATCGACAGCCTTCATCCAACCAACCACTAACAAGTCCCTCTCTTCTACGCTCATCTGTGGATCCCAACGCTGCTGCATTTGCCACTGCGAGCGAAGCTCTTCATGACTGGACCAGAAACCTATGGCTAGTCCTGCGGCATAGGCGGCGCCCAGGGAGGTCGTCTCAGGGATCGTCGGCAGCACGACCGGCACCTGCAGCACATCGGCCTGAAATTGCATCAGCAGTTCGTTCGCAACCATCCCGCCGTCGACTTTGAGCGTGCTGAGTTGCACACCAGAATCCTTGATCATGGCCTGCAGGACTTCATAGGTCTGGTACGCCGTTGCCTCCAGCACCGCTCGTGCGAGATGGCCTCTTTGGGCATATCGTGTGAGCCCTGCGATGATCCCCCTGGCATCTGAGCGCCAATGTGGAGCAAACAATCCTGAGAAAGCTGGTACGAAGTAAATCCCGCCATTGTCTTCCACGCTGCGCGCCAGCGTTTCTACCTGAGCCGCTGAATCGATCAACCCCAGATTATCACGCAACCATTGCACCAATGCTCCAGTGATAGCGATGGAACCCTCCAGCGCAAAAACTGGTGGCGCTGTCCCAAACCGGTAACCAACCGTTGTTAACAGACCACTGGCGGATGGCACACGCTGCTCACCGGTGTTCATAAGCATGAAACAGCCCGTTCCATAGGTGTTCTTCGCCTCACCTGGTTCAAAACAGACCTGCCCGACCAGGGCCGCTTGTTGATCACCTAGATCACCGCAAACAGGTATACGTCCACCAAATGGGCCTTCGGCAAGGGTATATCCCCAGGGCTCGGGATCACTGGAAGACACAATGCGCGGTAGCATCTGACTTGGAATCCCGAGAATGTCCAGTATCTCTGCATCCCAGCTGAGCCGCTCGAGGTTCATCAACAGCGTCCGACTTGCATTGGTCACATCCGTGACGTGGGCGCCTCCCTCTGGCCCTCCCGTGAGCCACCAGATCAACCAGGTATCAACATTTCCGAAAATTGCCTGGCCGTCTTGCGCCTCCTGGCGCAGACCGCCCACGTGCTCCAGGAGCCATTGAAGCTTTGGACCTGAGAAGTAGGTTGACAAAGGCAATCCAGTTGTTTGACGAAGGCGGTCCAGACCCTCATCCCTGGCCAGCGCCTCCACGATCTCCTTAGTACGGGTATCCTGCCAGACAACGGCATTCGCATAGGGTTTGCCGGTTTCCCGGTCCCATACCAGGGTTGTCTCCCGCTGATTGGTGATCCCGATAGCTGCGATCGCGTTCGCTTGCAAACCACTATCGGTCATGGCAGACCGTACAACTTCTTGAGTCCGTTCCCAGATCTCAAGTGGGTCGTGCTCAACCCATCCGGGTTTCGGGAAGATCTGCTCATGTTCTTTTTGAGCAACTGCGACAGCTTGCCCTGTTTTATCGAATATCATGCAGCGTGTACTCGTTGTACCCTGGTCAATCGCGGCAATCAAAGTTGTCATACGTGATCCTCTTGAGCAGAGATCCCGGGTCTGCACCAACCCCCGGTTTTATGCATTCACGTTCCCGCTCACCCACCAGCTAAGCAATAATATATCCCGCACGGATGGATGACAAACGCCATTCCTTACCCCGACTTCGCGATGGTTCCAGACAGATCCGCTTATGCAAACCGCTCGAAAAAGCCTTCACGCTGGGGCTGTGAAGATCCTCAAAATCCGAGTGTTAAGGATTCTCACCCGATCGAGCTATGGCCTGCGCCGTTCTCAAGCGGCGCGGAAAAAGGCTGGCAACCTGTAGTTGAACGGCTAGCAAAGCGATTGGATCCACGGGGACGTGGGCGGAACATTCACGCTCATGTTTCCTGGCGAACAAGTCTTTCCAGGCCACGTCAAGCCGTGCATCCTTTCGGGAAAAGGAGCATATAATCAAGCACCGCAATTAAACTCTGGCCATCAGCAACAGAGGGAACGGTAATCATGCAAACCAAACTCGAGGGACGCTTAAAGACCCACTTTGTAAATACCGAAGGCCCTGGCACGATCATAGCCGAGAAACTAAATCCAACAGGAAATAAGGCGCTATCGGTTGCACTACAAAATGGGGACCACGATTTCGTTCGTCAGCTTGCCATCGACCAGGTCAAGGCAGGAGCTGACGTTCTGGATGTGAATGTGGGGGTCCCGGGTATAGATGAGGTGAGCCTACTCAAATCTATAGTTCAACTCGTTGGCGAAGCTGTTGAGGTTCCCCTCTGCATCGATTCGCCCAATTACGAAGCACTCGAAGCAGCATTGCCTTTTGCGCCGGGGCGGCCACTGGTCAATTCTGTGAATGCCGAGGAGGCTTCCCTCGAGCGAGTCTTACCACTGGTCAAGGAACACGGCTGCGCCGTGATCGGGCTGACGATCGACGAGAAGGGTATCCCAAAAGATGTGGAAACCCGCTTGCGTCTGGCCGGGAAGATCCTTGAGCGTGCAGTCCGATTCGATATACCGGCAGAAGATGTGATTATCGATCCGCTGGTGCTGGCCGTAAGTACCGATCATGAGGCCGCAGCTAAGACCCTTGAGGCGATCCGATTGATTCGAGCCGAATTTGGGGTGAGCATCAACCTGGGTGCGAGCAATGTATCCTTCGGTTTGCCCGATCGGCATACACTTAATCAAACATTCCTCGCTTTGGCGATGGCCGCCGGTGCCAATTGTTTGATCACGGATCCCTTCAAGTTAAGTTTAAGCCTGCGCGCGACCGATTTGCTCTTAGGACGAGATGCTTTCTCGGCTCGCTATATTGCGCAATTTCGCTTAGAAAAT
>JBFFMI010000081.1:0-11863 GCA_041554155.1 Anaerolineales bacterium | reverse complement strand
GGTCTCGCCTGAGGTATTGGTCGTTTAACCGATGGGATGAGGGGAATACTCATCCAAACCAGGAACGACTTCGAATGCTTAAGATAAACCTGCTTGGGCAGTTCAACCTTTGCTTGGATGGGGATCCGATAGAAGTTTCCTCTCGCCCTGCGCGGACATTATTGGTTTATCTCATTCTCACACGAGGGACGAAGCATCCGCGTGAAAAGTTGGCCGGGTTGTTGTGGCCTGAATCGAGTGAACAAAATGCCCGTAAAAACCTGCGGCAAGCGCTCTGGCGCCTGCGAAAGGCTATCGGTGATCAATATTTACTGATTGACCCGCAAAACCTCGCATTCGATGGAGGTACAGAGGTCTGGTTGGATATCGATGTGCTGGAGCATCAGGACGAAGTCGATGGCATGCCATCCGCCTCCGTGTATGAGGGTGAACTTCTTCCGGGCTTCTATGAGGATTGGGTTATGCTGGAGCGCGATCGGATGGAAGCGCTTTTTGACCGCAGAATGCGTGAGACGATCCATGCTTATGTGGCAGCGGAACGTTGGATGGATGTGCTTGTATGGGCTGAGCGATGGATCGCTCACGGCCGTGCGCCAGAGCCAGCTTATCGTGCGTTGATGCAGGCACATGCCGCATTGGGCGAAATCACTCAGGTTGATGCAATCTATCGACGCTGCAAGGAAAGCCTGCAGCAGGATCTAGGTGTGGATCCTTCAGAGGAGACAAAGCAGCTCCATCGGACAATCATGTCCGGGGAGATTACTCCACGTCCACGAACATCTGATGCCCCTCAAATGCGTTCTGCAACAGAACGCAAATTGCTTGTGCTCCCCGCGCAATCCACCCAATTTATCGGTCGTGACGATGAATTGAAGAATATTAGGCAACTGCTTGATCGGCACCCGTTCATCTCGATCACGGGGCCTGGAGGGATCGGCAAGACGCGCCTGGCAGTTCAATCGGCAACTATCTCAGAGTCTTCATTCAAACATGGTTGTTTCTTTGTCCCACTCGCACCTATTCGGGATGCCGATCACATCATTCAAACGATCGCGGAAACGTTAAACTTCCCGATTGCCACACATCAAGATCCTGAGCACCAACTCCTCCGTTATCTCAAAGATCGACAGCTCTTGCTGATCCTGGACAACTTTGAACATTTACTCGACGGCATGGAGATCGTCAATCACATCCTTGAAGCTGCACCGGAAGTGAAGATTCTGGTGACCTCACGCGAGAAACTGAATTTACAGAGTGAAACAAATTACATCCTGCGTGGCATGGATTTTCCTTCGCCATCTGGAATCGAGTCTAGGGATCGCAACGAAGCGATCTCCCTATTTGTGCAAGCAGCAGGTAAGGTAAGACCCGGGTATTCGCCTGAAACCGAAGATTTTCAACACATTTCAAAGATCTGCCAGATCGTCGGGGGTATGCCTTTGGCGATTGAATTGGCGGCTGCCTGGTTGCATGTACTTGATGTTGTGGAGGTGGCCCAGGAGTTGGAGAAGGGGTTCGATCTGCTTGAGACAGAACGGCGTGATACGCCTGAGCGCCACCGTAATATCCAGACGATTTTCAATCAATCCTGGGACTTGCTCAATGCATCTGAAAAAGATGTGTTTATAAGACTTTCTGTCTTCCGGGGCGGCTTCACCCGTGATGCAGCACAGCAAGTTGCCGGTGCGACATTGCAGCAATTAGCAGGATTGGTCAATAAGTCCTTCCTGCTCCACGATCCGGCAAACGGTCGATTTGAACTGCATGAATTACTAAGGCAGTTTGGACAAATGCAATTAGAGCAAACACCCGAAGCTATCCCAATTTTGATGGAAGAGTATAGCAAGTACTTCGCAGGTTTCATGGAAAAGAGCACAGGTTTGCTCCGTGGAAATTCGCAAACCGCCGCGCTTAATGACATCGTTGCAGATATCGAAAATGTGCGGACCGCGTGGCGGTACCTTTTGTCGCCACCGCGACCGGACATGCTGCTCAAAGGTATAGCCGGTCTCTGGCATGTCTATTGGATACGCTGGTGGACCTACGCCGGAATGGAACTTTTCAAAGAAGCAGTGGAACGTATCGGCGACACCGACGATGAACACTACGTTGTCCTTCGAGGCCTGGCGATGGCTTTTCAAAGTTACTTCATGGCCTGGCTGGGTCTCTCCGAAAAGGGCTATGAACTCGCCCGGAAGAGCCTACAGACTCTTGAAGGCTTTGACCATCCTGAGGCATTCGTGTTTGCGGGATACAGCCTGGTCGTGAATGCCTATATGCTCGGAAAAATGGCTGAAGAGAGCATCATGATTAAAAAAATGGTTGAGATAGCCGATGGCGTTGGAGATCGCTGGCTTTCAGCCTTTGTCATGTTCGCTGAGGGCATGATTGCCTTGATCGAGGGACGATATGCAGAGGCTCAAGCTGTTGGTGAGAGAGCGCTTGAAATCTATGAGGACATTGGGGATTCTAGCGGATCAACACTGCCGCTGATAGTCCTGGGCCATCGTGCGCTGGTCGAGGGTGAGTATGAACAAGCGAAAAAGCACTATCAACGTTGCCTGACGATCGCCGAAGGTATTGGATTTCACTACTCAAGCCAAACGTCAACCAAATATCTGAGTAAAGTTTCCATATCCACAGGTGACCTGGAAGAAGCAGAGGATTACTTAGGCAAGAGCCTCGCACTAACGCATGAGATCGGATTCGTGCGTGATATCGTCAACTTGTTCTTTGAATATGCACGATTACGGCTTGCCCAGAAAAGGATCGAGGAAGCGGTTCGTTTGCTTGTGTTCGTCATTCAACATCCTGAAAACCAACAAATGCGATGGATGGAGGGGCGCCTGCTGGATCGAGCGACAGAACTCTTGGAGAGTATCAAATCTGAGTATCCTGTTGATCTCTGGCAAAAAGCTGAAAAGGAGGGATCGAGCCTCGAGCTGGAAAGCACCGTCAGGGCATTACTCGAGTCTTAAACGTTTTGTAAATGTTCGTCAGCCAGGATCAGATATCCGTCTGACTTATGAGAAGGAGAAGAGCTATGAAGTCCAGTGTGAGATCGTCGCTTTTCAGTCGAATGAGCAGGTACCTGACACCGGCGCTTGTCGTGCTTTTTGGTATGCATTTCTTGCGAACGATGATTCCTGGCCTGGTCTGGTATATGCGGGATACCGTCGGTCTGGGTACGATGCAGCTGATTCCGTATGCCTTCGGTACATTTTTCCTTGGGTTCCTTGCGGCGATCCTGCATAAAAACCTGGGGGCACGGGCGAGTTTTTTGCTGACAGCAGGTGGGGTTGCCCTGCTGCGGGTCATCGAGCAGTTTAGTCTGGACCCAGGCCTAGACCTCTGGTTGAGCATTGCGGGTCTGGGTTTATTTCTTAATTTTCTTTCGATCTTCCTCGGTCATGTCCGCTCGCAGGGAGAATGGGCTGCCGGGCGTTGGATCTTCGGCATTGTGCAGGGATTGGCGCTGGATATCGCTTTACGAGGAGTCTTCGGCGCGCTGGATCTCAATACGATCCAGGGCCCGATTCCGTCGCTGATCATCGTTTTGCTTGCGCTTGGTTTGCTGGTCTTAGTCTGGAGGGAACCCATGCCTGGAGGTGGTACATACAGCGGCGCCACATTCCGGCAAGCGCTGCCGCTCCTGGCGATCGGCCCATTTTTCACGCTGCAGGTCTTATTTTTCTCCAGCCAGGGATATATCGAGCAGGTTGCGGAACTGCGTTCACCTCTTGGATTCATCATCGTGATGTTGGGCTATTTGCTTATGGGTGTGGGGATTCTCTGGGGATACGCCCAACCCAGAGCGTTGCACCCCATCTTAACACTGGGAATCGCGATCTACCTGGGCTACGCAGTGTTTGCTATCGAGCAATCATCTTCCTGGATCTTACTCACGGTCCTGTTGGGTCAATTCATTCTGGGGTGGGGCTTTGCGGCAATTACCCAACTGAATGCGAAAGCAGAGACGCGCGGTCTGGGCCAGACGACGTGGATGGTGGGGGGTGGCATGCTGGTATTTCTCATCCTCGTCTTTGGCTATTACGTTGGACAGGATATGGCGCTGCCGTTCCCCCGTCAAGTTTTCCCAGCGGCGGCAGCTGCGCTCTCAGGGTTGTTCTTCTTCATCGCCAGCCTTCAGATCCGTCGTTTCGCCATGGTAGTACAAAATGAATCGGCGGGATTTATTTGGATCGGGGTGCTTAGCCTTGTGCCATTGATTTATTGGTTGGCTGCGGGTCCCGATCCTGTTCCCCTCGAGCCCGTCGGTGAGACTGTGGATATCATGAGCTACAACATCCACTCAGGCTTTGATAGTGACGGTCGCCAGGATCTCGAGGCCATCGCAGGCGTGATCGAGGCGAGCGATGCAGAGATCGTGGCGCTACAAGAAGTTTCGCGCGTTCGGCTGATGGATGGCGGTGCCGATATCCCGCGTTGGCTTTCTCGTCGCCTGGAGATGCCCTATGTTTTTCACGGCACGGAAGAACCTCATTGGGGCAACGCCATCCTCTCACGCTATCCAATCCTGGACAGTGGGTGGGGCGACTTGCCGCGCGCCGGCAAGTTGATTGGGCGCGGCTACCTCTGGGCTCGTATTGACACCGGTGGTACTGATCCGCTACTCGTAATCGTCACGCACCTGCACCATCTGGGACCCGACAGTGAAGCGCGCCAGGCCCAGGTTCCAAGTTTACTTGCCTTCTGGAAGAACCAGGCAGCCTCGATCATCCTTGGTGACTTCAATGCGGAACCTGATTCGCCTGAAATGCGTATGCTATCGGAAGCGGGGTTGCGAGATGCCTGGAGCCTTGCCGGGGAAGGTTCTGGATTCACCTTCTCTGCTAACGAACCAATCAAACGCATTGATTGGATCTGGCATAGTGAGGACCTTCAACCTGTGGAGATCAAGGTGATCCAGACCAGGGCCTCTGACCATCTACCGGTGCTGGCCCGCTTTGAAAGCTTAGATTGAGGGGTGCGATCCATCTCAACGTGCGTCCAGGACCACGCAGAAGGGAGGTTCCAGGATGGGTTCATGGTTGATGAAACTGCGCAAACGGGGCAACGACCGCATCTTTGGCGTGATATTGATCGCACTGGGCCTGCTTAGCGGGTGGGGGATTGGTTTATTTTTTGTTCTGGCACGAGAACCGCTTCACTTCAGTATGCTGCTGGCGCCAGCGGGGTTGGTCTTCCTCGGATTGTTGGTTATCTTCAGCGATGAGCTTGAACGAGCATTAAAAATCGAGGATGAAATCCAGGATTTTCCGAATCTGATCGAGGATGACCTCGAAAATCTGCGAGCTGGCAAAATAACACCTGCTCATGGAATGCTCGTCATCACGTTGCTCACGCTGCTGGGGTTGATCACCAGCGTCATCCTGTATCGCAAGTGGCAGATTGCATGGGGAGGCTGTCTGAATGTCGTTGTAGTTTCTGTCCTGGCAGGCTTTCTGGTCGGATTTATCGGCATATCGACGGCGTGGTTTCAGCAGCGTGAGAAACGATTTTCCTGGGGGATCTTCCTGATCCCGCTCATCGCTCTTGCGTTGAGCTCTTTCCTGGGGATTTATTACGCCGAGCCCGAGATTACGAGAGCCAGCGATCTGCCCGTAAGCCAGGGTGTGGATTATCGCTATGCTGATGGGTCGACCCGTCTGGATCGGGTGGATGGAGGTGGGGTCTTGTCGATCATGGACGGATCGCTGGACTTCGATTGCGACGACGAGGCCTGTCTGGTGCTGATCCTGGTGGCGATCGCGATCGCCTGCATCGTGGCATCGGCTTTCATCCCACACTTCTGGGTTGTGGCGACGACGATCCTGTGGGTGATCATGCTCTTAATTACCTTACGCGAATGGCTTTGCACGGATGCGCAATCTATAGAAGTAAAGCCATCTGATACCTGAATAGCCTGCAATTAAGATAAACAGACCACCCCAACTCCCCGGTATGGAATCCCACAGTGCTCTATTCTGTGTTGTCCCGTGTCTAAAGTTGCGATTCCGTTATACGATATCGGCATGAATCCACTGATGATCACCGCCGCAATTGTCGGTTCACGCCCGACGAAGGAGATGAACCCGGCAGTGCCGTACACGCCGCTTGAAATATCCAACGCGGCAATCGAGTGCTGGCGCGCCGGTGCGGCGATCGTACACATCCATGTGCGGGAACCGGAAACAGGTGCTCCATCCATGCGACTGTCGTTATTTCGGGAGGTGGTCGAGCGGATCCGCGCCAACAGCGACCTCTTGATCAATCTCACGACCAGTGGCTTTCACCTTGCTGAAGAGGATGGCGCTGAGCGGCGTTTGGATCCCCTGGCGTTGAAAACAGAATTATGTTCGTTTGACATCGGCTCGGTCAATTTCATGGATGGGGCTTTCGTTAATCCGCCGGCGTGGGGGGTTATGGCGTCCAGGCGCATGCAGGCATCCGGCGTAAAACCGGAGATTGAAGTTTTTGAAGTTGGACATATCCGCCAGGCACGCGCTTTAATAGATGAGGAATGCATTGATGCCCCACCCTATTTTCAACTTTGCAGGGGAGTGGGTTGGGGGATCGATGCGCCGGCCGAAAGTCTACGCTTCATGCATGCCAAACTCCCACCAGGTGCAGCCTGGTCGGTGCTGGGCGTGGGGCGCAGGCAGAGTGAGATGATTCGATTGGGAGCGGAGATGGGTGGGCATGTGCGGGTAGGATTCGAAGATAACCTCTATCTGGAGAAAGGTGTGAAGGCGAAAAGTAATGCCCAATTTGTTGAGCGGGCGGTACGGATGGCAACCGAGCTCGGACGCGAAGTGGCTTCACCGGCTGTTGCACGATCGATCCTGGGGTTGCCCACTGCATAAAGTATTTCTACAAAGCTTATGGGAGCGCAATGATGAGCCTGACCGATAAAAGACTCTCCCAGTATGTCGTGCACCGGGAGCGGGGGGAGCGCCAGTTGATCGAACGCGGCGAAGGGATCTACCTCTATGACCAGCATGGGTATCGCTACCTTGATGGTGCTGCCGGCGCGGCTGTGGCGAATCTGGGGCACGGTGTGGAAAGTATCGTGGAAGCGATGGCAGAACAAGCCCGACTCATCAGTTACGCCGCGCCGACCGCCTTCGCCCATCAGACCACACTGGACTTAGGGCAGGCGATCAGCGAGCGAGCCCCTGGAGCGCTGCGGTCAAACTGTAGAACCTGGTTCAACTGCACCGGGACAGACGCAGTAGATGATGCGCTTCGGTTGGCCCGGCAGTTTTTTATCACTACCGGCAAAGCCTCCAAGCACCTGGTGATCACACGCTGGCAGAGCTTCCATGGGAACTCGATTGACATGGCCGGTGTTCATGGACACACAGGGCGGCGACGCGCTTTCAGCCCGATGTTTGTCAACAGCCCACATATCCCGGCTGCTCACTGCTACCGCTGTTCCTACGGGCTCACATACCCCGATTGCGATTTGCGCTGTGCCAGAGCATTGGAAGCAGAGATCCGACAACAGGGACCCGAGAACGTCGCGGCCTTCGTGGCAGAACCGGTCGTGGGAGCAGCGCTGGCAGGTGTTCCAGCACCCGAAGGGTACTTTGAGATCATCCGCGCCATTTGCGACGAATACGATGTGCTCTTTATCGCCGATGAAGTGATGAGTGGATGGGGTCGCTGCGGGGAGTGGTTCGCTATCGAGCATTGGGGTGTAACGCCCGACATCATCGCTTTAGGAAAGGGGATCGGGGCGGGGTATACACCTATCGCCGCTACGATTGGCAGGCGTGAGCTCTGGGATGTGATCGAAGCTGATGGCGGCAGCTTCATGGCAGGGCATACAATGAACCAGAATCCAGTCTCATGCGCGGCTGCACTGGCCGTCCTGCAATTCCTTGAGGCGAATAACCTGCTGGAACATGTGGAACGTCTCGGGTTGCAGCTTGGAAATCATCTGCAAGGACTGCTCGAATTCGAAATTGTGGGTGACGTGCATGGTAAGGGGTTGTTATGGGGCTTCGAGTTGGTGCGTGATAAAGCCACGAAGGATCCTTTTGACCCTGCTCTGGGTGTCAGTAAAATGCTCCAACGGGAAGCGCTGAAACAAGGCCTGATGGTATACCCTTGCGCAGGATCGGTTGAGGGAGTTGCCGGTGATATGATCCTCATCGCACCCCCGTTGGTGATCACAGAAGAAGAGCTGGGTGAGCTCAGCAAGCTTGTGAGAGAGTCAGTGCGTGCCCTGCAGGAGCTCCTCCATGGTTAAGGGCCCAATCGATCGACCTGTAGGATCCCTCTCAGGTGCTTGTAGATAAAAATCCTGCGAATAACCCGACAATTTTCGTGCGGGACAAGGTAAAATTCGCATTATCCTGTCAACTAGATGGTATGGTGCCGATCTCTTGCTATGCTTAAGGTTTTTGATGAGCATCCATCTTTTAGCGAAGACTTTGTTGAGTAAATTCGAATGAGCGAACTGGTTCAAATCGAATCGCTCGTCCTCGAGCTGCTTCTGGTCGTTTCGATCGTGGCGATCATCGTGCGGCGTTTCCGTATCCCCTATACGGTGGCGCTGGTCGTAGCCGGGTTGGTGCTATCCCTACGCGCTCGCTTCCAGATTGACCTCACCTCGGAGCTTATCCTGGCCCTCTTGCTTCCGCCCCTGGTGTTTGAAGCTGCCTTTCATCTTGAATTCGAGCAACTTAGACGCAGTTTACCCACGATCGCGCTGCTGGCGATCCCGGGCGTAGTGCTGAATATGCTCATCGTAGGGGGGATCCTCAACCTGGGTCCTGGAATCCCACTTTCGATCGCATTGGTCTTCGGGGCGCTGATCGCGGCGACAGATCCGGTATCGGTCGTGGCGATATTCCGGCGGTTAGGGGCTCCGAAGCAGTTAGAAGTACTGCTCGAAGGAGAGAGCCTCTTTAATGATGGTACAGCGATTGTCATCTTCGGTATTGCCCTGGAGATCGTTGGC
This sequence comes from Anaerolineales bacterium, assembly GCA_041554155.1. Lineage (GTDB taxonomy): Bacteria > Chloroflexota > Anaerolineae > Anaerolineales > E44-bin32 > E44-bin32. The sequence goes on along the minus strand of JBFFMI010000081.1, from coordinate 2,892 downwards.
ACGGGTGAATTTACCCTGGTGTCTGGAATCACTGAGTTCCTCCAGGTTGCAGCCGGGGGATTACTCATCGGAGCTGCCCTGGGATGGTTTATTTCTCAGCTAACATCTCGCATTGATGATTATCTGATTGAAATCACTCTAACAACGGTGCTCGCATTTGGTGCTTACCTCGTAGCGGAACAATTTCATCTGAGCGGTGTCCTGGCTGTCGTCGCCGCCGGGTTGGTGAGTGGCAGCAGCGCTGAACGGGAGATGTCGCCGACCACGCGTATCGTCCTGGTCAATTTCTGGGAATACGTCACCTTCCTGGCAAATTCAGCCGTGTTTTTGCTGATCGGGTTGGATGTTGAGATCGCTTCCATGCTGGCTCGTGGCCCCGTGATCCTTTGGGCGATTGCGGCAGTTCTGGTAGGCCGACTGGTATCGATTTATGGCCTGACCCAGTTTAACCGGCTCATTCCCAGGAACTGGCGGCATGTCCTGTTCTGGGGCGGGTTGCGAGGCGCCATCGCTCTGGCGCTGGCACTCAGCATCCCGGCTGATTTCGGTGCCGAACGGCAAACACTGATTGAGATGACCTATGGGGTCGTGCTTTTCAGCCTGGTTGTTCAGGGAATGAGTATGGGCACATTGCTCAGTCGTCTGGGGATCACAACCAAGTCGGATGATGAAATCGAATATGAACGGCGACTGGCGCGAGCGCGCGCGGCCGATTCCGGTTATCAACACCTGAAGAGCTTGAGTGATGATGGTTTAATCTCGGCACATACCTGGCGCAGCATCCAGCCGATGCTCGAGCAACGCATGGATGCTCTGGTTGGTTCGGTCCAGGAGGTTGTGAGCGAATCACCTGAATTGGAAGCAGAAGAGTTCGAAACCGCTCGCAAGGAAATGCTGCGTGCACAGCGCAGCAGGTTGGGTACGATGCGCACGAGCGGCGCGCTCTCCGATGAGACCTATGATGAGCTTGTTGCGGAAATTGATCAAGCGCTCACCTCCGATCGAGAAGCCTGGGGTAAATATGCTCGCAGGAGTCTTGAGGAGGATATTTGCCAGTTGCTTCTGGCGGTGGTGCAATCCAGCGATCTGGAGTCGGCTTCGAATGCGTTGGCCATTCGCGGTATTCAAGTTACACGCATCCAATCGCGCGGTGGATTTATGCGAAAGGGCAATCATGTGCTGCTGATGGGTATCGCCCCGGGCAGGCTCAAAACGGCGATGGATACGCTCGAGCGGGTTTGCCGAGACCGGGTTAAATATATATCTCCGCTTGATCTAGGGATTGAAGATGATGAGCGTGAGAAAATGCGCGTGACGGTTCATGGTGCAACAGCTTTTGTGCTGGATGTCGAGCGTTGTGAGGTTATCTTATGAAATTACTCGTAGCCATTATTCGTGCCCAGGATACCGATGAAATCCTGACTGCTTTGATAGAGGCGGATTTCGGGGTAACGCACATCGCTTCTACCGGGGGGTTTTTACGACGGGGGAATGCCACCTTATTGGTTGCTACGGAAGAGGATCGGGTGGATGGCGCGATCGAAGTTATCCGTGAAGCGGCTTCACCGCCTGAAGATAATCAGCGTCGTGCAACCGTCTTAGTGCTCAACTTAGAGGAGTTTGAAAGACTCTAGCCCACGCTTTTCGAGATCCGCCACCCCCTAGAACTCACCTTCACGGACCCCGTGTACGCATTCCTCTGTGTTAACCAGTCCATCTTCCCAAAAGTAGCGGATCCTTAGCCAGGGTGGGGAGCTTCCGTGGTCGATCGGTTTCGATCGCTCGGAACCGAGGTCCAGCACGGCGTACCTGCCGCGTGAGGCCATCGTTAAATCATCAACCGACGAGCAGGGAAACTGCTCGACGGTTGATTGGCGAACATGGATTCGCTTCTACGCCAGTGGAATTCCTTCGGAGCCCACCTTCGCCGATTGGGCACCCGCTGTCGCACTGGCTATCTGTTCCCCGGTCAGACTATCCATCGGGTAGATGATGATCATAGCGCTCTCTTCCTTGGACATCTCAAGCAGCGCCTGGATCTGGCGAAGCTGCATCGTGCCCTCTTGCCCGGCGAGTGTTTGGGCGGCCTCAGCTAATGAGGTGGCGACCTCTTTCTCGGCTTCCGATTGAATGCGCTTGGCCTTTGCACTGCGTTCCGCACGCGCGATCACGGCAAGTTCCTCAACCAGTGTAGGTGGCGCCGTTACGTCGGTAATACGCACGGCTCGGACATTCACACCGTAATCCGTGGCTGCAGAATCAATTTCTGCCTTTAGCATCGAGCCAATTTGTTCCGTTTCACTTAACAGCATACGAAGATCGTTTGCACCGATTGTACTTTTCAGCGCTTCCATCGATGCCCATTCGGTGGTTTTCCAGTAATCCTTGACATCGATGGCTGCTTTTTCAGCACTCTCGACCTCGAGCTCAATCGCTGCTGTGATATCAACCGGGATATTGTCACGTGTCAGCGTTTTTGTCGCCTTGACCTCGTAGGTGGAAATACGAATGTCGATGATGCGAGCGATGGAATATAGGAAGGGAGGAATCACGAAAAGCCCGGGACCCCGCTCACCGACCGACTTGCCCATCCGCAAGAGAACCATGCGCTCCCACTCCGGAAGCACATGAAACATCCGGGCAAGGACATTCGCCAGCCAGAAGAGGACCAGGGTTTCGACTATCCCCCAGCCTAGCTGGCTTATCGAGGGGGCTGGCGCGGTCACGCCACCTATTAGTCACCTGAAGTTTGGCAGGGCAATCAGGATCCATAGCGGCACGAAAACGACAAGACGGATCACATTACGGATGAACATCTGAACTGGATTAATTCTGCTTCGCATAGTATCAATCTCCTTTTGTGCTATTTGCATATCGGCTCCATCAAGAGCC
>JBFFMI010000080.1:0-12084 GCA_041554155.1 Anaerolineales bacterium | reverse complement strand
GATCGAATAGCAAAAACTACCATGTGTCAAGCGGAAATGAAAGTAGCGGGGTGCACGCACCACCGCTTTCAGGATTCGATGGATAGGTTAATCGATCAGTTGCTAAGGTAGTTGGCGATCGAAGCGGCCGCTCGTCGGCCAGCCGCCATCGCGGTGACGACCAGGTCGGGCCCTGTCACTGCATCGCCACCGGCAAATACGCCGGGCCGGGACGTAGCGCCAGTTTCGGGATCTGTTACGATCAATCCCCACTTATGGGTCTCGAGGTCCTCCGTTGTCTCGCCAATCAAAGGATCAGGCCAATACCCAAGCGCAAGCACGACGACATCAGCCGACACCTTAAAATTCGAGCCTTCAATCGGCATCGGCCGGCGCCGGCCGCTCTCGTCAGGTTCGCCCAACTCACATTGCAGGCACTCGACAGCGCTCACCCGGCCATCAACCCCGGCGATGAATCGCACGGGTTGCGTGAGGAAGCGATACTGGGCGCCTTCTTCACGAGCCAATTCGCGATCTTTTTTCCCACCGGGCATCTCGGCTTCAGTTCTGCGATAGAGGCAGATAACTTCTTCAGCACCGAGACGCAGTGCGCTCCTTAGGCAGTCTGAGGCAGTATCGCCACCGCCGACGACTGCAACCCGCTTGCCTGCCTGCAGCTTGCCGGGTTTATCCTTGGGAAGTAGTTTGGGATCAACGTTTGACCGAATGAGATAGTCGGTAGCCTGATAGACACCCGGAAGATCAGCTCCGGGAACGTCCATTTTTGCATCAACACCCGATCCAACACCCAAAAAGACGGCGTCGAAGCCATTTGAGAGCAGATCATCCACGGTCTCATCCTCGCCAATGCGAGTGTTGGTCACAAATTTGGTGCCAGCTACCCTGAGATCGTCGATGATAGCATTTACGGTTTCCTTGGGAAGCTTGAAATTCGGAATGCCGTAGACGAGCAAACCACCAGGTGATGGAAGGGCCTCATATATGGTGGGTTCATGTCCTTTGCGCAGGAGTTGCTCTGCGCAGGCAAGCCCCGATGGCCCAGAACCAATAATGGCGACCTTCTTACCGCTCTTCTTGCCGACAGGAATTTCAACCTTGCCTTGACTTCTCTGGTAATCCGTGACGAAAGCTTCGAGGGCGCCTGTAACGACGGGTTCATTGTGTTTGTTGCGTACGCAGGCCCCCTGGCAGACCGCTTCATGTGGGCATACGATGCCACAAATCTCAGGCATCGAACTTGTTTGCCGGTAGATTTCTGCGGCACCAATAAAATCCCCCTGCTCAATCAGCCACATGGCCGAGGGGATGTCGTTATGGACCGGGCAGGCTTCCACACAAGCGGCAGGATCCGGGCAATGGATGCAGCGCTCGGCTGCGAGCTGGGCCTCTTCCATAGTGAGCGGGATAAAGGTCGCGTTGAAATCAGATAGACGTTTGTCCACCGGTCGCGCTTTTTGTTCGACCAGGTCTATTTGCATACGTGCTTTTCGATCGATCTTTAATTCGCCGCTTGGCGGAACGAACATAGGTCTTCTCCATTGAGCAGAGGCGAGGATGTGTAACAGTTGAATGATACAGACCAAAGTGGACAAATATTAGTTTAAATTGTCACTGCATCGTGTGACGGTTGTCACAATCTCATCGCTGCTGCATAGCCATGGTTTGAATGAAAGTGGCCAGGACTATTACCGGGTGTACTCCCTTCGCATAGGAAAGAGCCCCGACTGTCATTACAATGACCCCGAATGGCACCATTTCTTGTGTGACAATCTCGCAAGGATTGCGATACAATTCTTTGTGCGTTCTTTCGCAAGCGTATGAAGGTGTGACATCGATTAGAACCCTGCGGGGGACTCTTTTTCATCAGGTTTGATTGGCAAATCCCTTTTTAACCTTGAAGATATTCATATGGAATGCATCTTCACAAAGCCTTCATCGAAAGGTGTTAGATTACAACGCAAGAGTTTAAGAGCAGACAGAATGGTCTGAGGAATTGTTGGAGGAAGAACAATCAATGAAACGCTGGTGGATTATCGCTATTGTGGTCGGCGTCGCAGTTATAGGCTTTTTCGCCTTTCGCGCGTATAGCCAAGAACAAGTTGCCCAGGCTATGGCCGAATTGAAAACTGAAGTTATCCGTAAGGGCCCGCTAACGGCAACCGTTGGGGCTACCGGCATCGTCAGGGCGAATCAGAGCGCCACGCTTTCCTTTCAAGCCACTGGCAGGGTCGAAAGTGTCAATGTAAAGGAAGGGGATTTGGTCAACGCAAATCGGGTGCTCGCAACCTTAGACCGAAAGACAGTCTCTGCCCAAATCGCGTTGGCTGAAGCGGATCTGGTCGCAGCCGACCGAGCACTGGAAGACCTGCTTGAATCGCAGCAGGTAAAGGCGTCAGCGCAGCTGGCGCTGGCGCAAGCCGAAGATGCGCTGGAAGATGCAGAATACCGTCTGATTGTCCGACAGAAGGGCAACCGTGCCAGCGCGAATACGATCGATGCTGCAGAGGCCAATTTAATCCTTGCCAACGAGGAAGTGGAGGTAGCTGAGCAGCGCTATGACCATGCTTCTGGAGAAGCCGGGAGGGCTCTCGCGCTTTCCAACCTGATCGCCGCCAAACAAAATCGAGATTCGATCCAGCGAAATCTAAACTGGTACCTGGGAAGCCCAACTGAGACCGAACAAGCGATCCTTGAAGCCGATGTGGCATTGGCTGAAGCGCAAGTTGAGGATGCTCGCCGAGAGTGGGAGCGAGTGAAAGATGGTCCAACCGCCGGTGATATCGCTTCTGCGCAAGCGAGGGTTACTGCAGCGCAAGCCACCCTAGAGCTAGCTCGAATCACGGCCCCTTTCAGTGGTACGGTAACGAGTGTCGATGTCATGCGAGGCGATCTTACATCGCCGGGTTCGCCTGCGTTTCGCATTGATGATCTTTCACACCTTCTGGTTGATGTAGAAATCTCTGAGGTTGACATTAACCGTATTGCTTTAGATCAGCCAGTCTCCCTGGTATTTGATGCCATTCTCGACCAAGAATATGAAGGAGTCGTGGTTGGAATCGGAGAAGTGGGCATTTCGATTCAGGGGGTAGTAAGTTTCCCGGTGACTGTAGAAATCCTGGAGGACGATGAAAAGATTCGACCCGGTATGACAGCTGCGGTGACAATCGTGGTAGAGCAAATCGAGGACGTTGTGCTGGTACCTAACCGGGCAGTTCGAGTGCGGGATGGCCAACGTGTGATCTATCTGATGAAAGATGGAGACATGGAGATTGTGGAGGTTGTACTGGGCGCTACTTCGGATCAATACAGTCAAGTGCTTGAAGGAGATGTTTCCGAAGGGGATGAAATCGTCGTTAACCCTCCACAGTTTGAGTTTGATTTTGGCTCAGGACAAGGTTTTGGGGGCGGGAGGCCTTTCTGATGAGCGGAAACGATTGCGTTATTGAAGCCCATGGCTTGACCAAAACGTACATCATGGGCGAGATCGAGGTGCACGCTTTGTGTGGTGTAGATTTATGCTTGAATCGAGGCGAGGTCATCTCGATTATGGGTCCTTCCGGTTCAGGAAAGAGCACTCTGATGAACATCCTGGGGTGCCTGGACCGCCCAACCTCGGGGAGCTACTGTCTCGATGGCAACCTCGTCTCGGAGCTTGAGGATGATGCGCTGGCGGAGATTCGCAATCATAAAGTTGGGTTCGTCTTCCAGAGCTTCAACCTGTTGGGCCGGCAGACTGCGCTTACCAATGTCGAGTTGCCCATGCGTTATGCCGGTATCTCAAATGGAAAGCGCAAGCGCGCGATTGAAGCACTTGAGTCGGTTGGACTCGGAGATCGCATTCACCATCGCCCAAATGAGCTATCTGGTGGCCAGCAGCAACGTGTGGCTATCGCTCGCGCGCTGGTGAATAATCCGGCGATGATCCTCGCCGATGAGCCTACGGGCAATCTTGACTCGAAATCAGGAGATGAAGTGATGAATATCCTGTTGGGATTGAACAAGGAGTTTGGTACGACCCTTGTATTCGTCACGCATGACCCAGATATTGCGGCCCAAACGGATCGAGTTATCCAACTCTTTGATGGTGTCGTAACGGAAGATCGTTTAGTGGAAAAGGCATCAGCGAAATAAATGAGAATTAAAGTACCTCAAGAGGGTATTTCATGGATTTTGCACGAAGTTTGATCGAGGCTTTAGACAGCCTCTCGAGCAACAAATTACGTTCCGGCCTGACGATATTAGGGATCGTCATCGGTGTCGGCGCTGTGATTGCTATGCTCTCGATAGGTGCGGGCGCACAAAATACAATTACAGGATCGATCAGCGATATTGGTACGAACTTACTTTTCGTGATGCGTGGCGGGAATGAAGAAGTACGCAATCCCAAACCTCTTACCCTGGGTGATGCTGATGCCCTGCGCGATCCTTTCGCAGCACCATCCATTATCGATGTGGCTCCAGTGCTTCAAGGATCCGTTGAAATATCCTCGCTTGGGGAAAGCGATTTTGTTACAGTTTTTGGTGTTATTCCCGAACATGCTACCGTCCGCAACATTAATCTTGCAGAGGGTAATTTTATTGACGAGACGCACTATCTAGGGCGCGCGGCGGTAGTGGTCATTGGGCCCGATGTGGCTGAGACATTGTTCAACAGACGTGAGGGCGTGTTGGGGGAGACCGTGCGGCTCGAGGGTCAACCGTTTCGTATCATCGGGGTAACAGTCGCTAAAGGTGGGCAAGGTCCTTCCAATGAGGATAATCAAATCTACGTTCCGCTGACTACTGCACAGTCGCGTTTGATCCGCCGCTCGACACGCGACCGTGTGGATATCATTCTCGTTCAGGCGATCAGTGCTGATGCGGTAAACGCGGCAGAACAAGAGATCGCAGACATCCTGCGGCAGCGGCATCAGACGATGATTGGTGAGGATGATTTCTCGATTTTTACCCAGGAAAGTTTTCTTGATATTGCCAATCAGATCACCAATGTCTTTACCATCTTCCTGGGTGGGGTTGCCGGGATCTCGTTGCTGGTTGGCGGGATCGGTATTATGAATATCATGCTGGTCTCTGTAACAGAGCGCACGCGCGAAATAGGTTTGCGTAAGGCCGTTGGTGCACGGAAACGGGATATCCTGCTGCAATTCCTGACCGAATCAGCATTGTTGAGCTTACTGGGTGGCCTTATCGGCATCGTGCTGGGGTGGGCACTATCTGAACTGGTCGGGTTCATTGCGCTGCGCGCAAACGCCGATATCGATCCTGTGGTGGGACTGGACGCTGTGCTGCTGGCGACGATTTTCTCCGCTGCCGTGGGCGTATTCTTTGGCTGGTATCCGGCCAAGCGCGCGTCGGATCTGGAGCCGGTGGAGGCCTTGCGTTACGAGTAGGTTGTGACCCGTTTTGCTTTGAGAAGAAGGGCGGATATTTTGTCCGCCCTTCTTTTTTTATCGATGCCTTCTTGAGCCTTGATCCAATATCCGGATGCAAGCTGTCGCGGAGCAAAATCCAATCCGCTTGTAATAAATAAAAATGGGTTGGGAATGACTTTGATTACCAGTGACGTGGTGAGGGTTTTGGGGGAGGTGCCGTCACTGGGGTAGCAAGCTCGGGTAATCTAAAACTGGCTAGCAGCCATGCGAGCAGAAAGATCACGCCAGTGGCGACGAAAGTCCCCCGGATCCCCACCCAAAGTGCGATGAAAGAACCGATTAAAGGTGCAATCGACCGGGCTGCAGCCCGGACCGAATTGTCCAGGCCGTAGACCATCCCGGCCTCGTCTGCGCTGCTATACCCAGCCATCAGGGCACTGACAGTTGGGATCACTCCGCCCATTGCCGCGCCGGCTAACCCCAGAAGCAGTAAGAGCTGCCATGACTGATCTACCAAACTCTGCGGTAGGTAGAGCAGTGCTACAAATAAGACCGATATCAACACCACACGACGGTGACCGACTCGATCTCCCAGGCGTCCTAAGTAGATCGAGCTCAGCGTGAGCATGCCAGCGTAGACCCCCGTCACAAGTCCGGTCACAGTATTCACGCCGTCGGTGCCGCCCATCAATTCCTGGATGAAGAGCGGTGTGATGGGAACGATCATCATGCGTCCTAACTGGGTTACGAAGCGGATACCATACGCTATCCCTAACCCTTTCGTCCTGAGTAGCGCTACCCAACTTGCGATCACGCCAACGGAGCTATCGCGAGTTTTAGCCTGCGGATCGAATTCCTCTTTCACACCGACCAGGACAAGAAGCCCGGAGAGAAACAACATCGCAGCCGTTACGTAGAAGGCGGCGCTGTAGCCATATATATCGGCCACGGCCCCACCAACGAGTGGTCCGATGGCAACCCCACTCCCGACAGCGACAGTGAGCAATCCCATCGCATACCCCGTTCGTTCTCGTGGGACGACCGAGGCTACCAGAGCGTTGGAAGCGGCCAGCGTGCCCGTGATGACGCCTTGCATCGCACGCAGCAATACCAATTGCTCACCTGACTGTACAAAAGCCATCGCCAGTAGCAGCACAGAGCCGCCCACAGTCGACCGTACCACCATAAGCTTGCGTCCATAACGATCGGCCAGGGCCCCCCATACAGGAGACGCCAGCATCATGGTGAAGGCCTGTGCTGAGAACACCAAACCGGAAAGCAGTTCGATCGAAAGTCCCATGCTTGAGCCAAGTTCGGTAACGTACAGAGGCAGGAAGGGGAAGATGCTGGAGAAACCCACAGCCGTCATGAGTTGGGCGAAGAAAAGGATGTATAAAGTCCTTTCCCAACCCTGCGCCATCAGTGATCGAATCCGGTCACGTAGCATCGTCAATCATCATTCTAGATTTGCCCAGCCCGCCAATCAGACCCAAATCCTTACAAAGGTGAGTCTTCCCCTTAACGGATCTTCAGGGCTCTGGCAGTGAGGCGTATAGAAAGCAACTTCTCGGGTTTATCGGATCGGTTTTGAGCATTGTCGTCTTCCCCCCTATCCCTCAGCGTAAAGTCGAGTGTGCTCGTTTGAAGGTCTATTGCCAGGGATCATGTTTGCGATGGATCTCTAGCCAACGATACTGTACTCGTATTGGCCTTGCACCGGATCGTTTTCTTCATACCGGCTAATCCGGAAAAGCCTGCGATCCATGCCTGGTGTTTCCACGCCCAGCACCATATCAGCTGTCATTAATCCCACTGCCGGGCCCAGTTTAAACCCATGCCCGCTGAAACCAGCACATACGAACAAGCCTGAATCCGGGATGAGCTCGTCGATGATCGGGTGCCAATCGGGTGTGATGGCATACAGCGCTGCGAAACCGCCCGTACTTTCGCTATTCTCCAATCCCGGGTAGCGATGGATCAAGCGGTTACCAGCGTCGAGAATGAAGTCGAAGTCAGGGCTTTCATTATAAGCATCTGGATCGACGACATAATTCTCTTCCTCCGGATCGATCAAGCCCACCATCGTCAGACCTCCTGTCTCAGCCCGCCAATAAACGGCATGGATAAAGTCTGCGACCACGGGGTGGTCTGCAGCATGCTCAGCAGGTCGGCGGAAGAAGGCGACTTGCACGCGGCAGGCGTTGATCGGTAGCTCAATCCCGGCCATGGCGGCGACTTGCGCGCCCCAGGGTCCGGTGCAGTTGATGATCAGCGGGCTTGCAAACTCCGCGCCTGGTGTTTTTACTCCCTGGACTTTGTCACCCGCAAAGTTAAATCCGGTTACGGGGGTGTCTTGCAGTATTGTCGCACCCAACCCACGGCTGGCCTGAAAATACCCCTGCAGGGTGAGATTCGGGTCGGCGAAACCTGATTCAGGTTCATAGGCTGCCTCGACCAAACCCGTGCCATCGATGTAGGGCCAACGGTCGAGGATCTCTTTCCGCTCTAAGATTTGCGTATGGATGCCAAGCTCTTGTTGGAACTTCACATTCGCGCGCAACCCTTCAACGTCCTTTTCAGGCGTCAGTACCAGGAAACCAGTTTGAGTGAAACCACTTTCACCGCCGACTTCTGCCGGGAAGTTCTGGAAGATCCGCAGGCTATGCAGTGCCATCCGGGCGGTTGTAGGGTTGGAATAATGTTGCCGGATGATGGCCGATGATTTACCGGTTGAGCCTGCGCCAATGCTGCCCTTTTCTATAACGGCGACGTGCAAGCCGCGCTTGGAGAGCTCGAGTGCTGTGGCTGCGCCCATAATTCCGGCGCCGATGATGATGGCATCAAATGATTCGGTCATACACTACCTCCCCGGGTGAATAATGGTTAATCATATTGAGGTCTTGGTTGAAAGCAAAGATCCCAGATTATCAACTGGCAGAGGTCGAGGAGGTTCTTGATAAAACTTTAGCTGGGTTTTGCCGGTGGAAGGTGATCCTTGAGGAACTTCCCGGTATGACTGGAAGCGGTCTTGGCGAGCTGTTCCGGGGTGCCCTCCGTGACCAGCCGGCCTCCCCCGTCGCCTCCTTCAGGGCCGAGATCGATCACCCAGTCAGCCACTTTGACGATGTCGGGATGATGCTCGATGATGAGGACCGTGTTGTCCTGATCCACCAATCGCTGCAAAACTTCAATCAGCTTATGAACATCGGCTGCGTGTAAACCCACCGAAGGCTCGTCCAGCACATAGAGCGTGTGGCCGATGCTGCGTTTTGAGAGTTCACGCGAGAGCTTCACGCGCTGCGCTTCCCCGCCGGAAAGTGTGGGTGCCGGTTGTCCGATTTTAAGATAGCCCAGGCCGACATCCAATAACGTTTGCAGGCGACGCTGCATCGGTGGGAAGGCACCAAAAAAATCGACAGCTTCATCGATCGGTGTGTCGAGCACATCGGCGATGGTCTTATCTTTGAAGCGCACCTGTAGCGTCTCCCGGTTGAAGCGTGCTCCGTTGCAGACCTCGCATGGCACGTACACATCCGGCAAGAATTGCATCTCGATCCGCAGCTGACCTTGCCCTTCGCAGGCTTCGCACCGCCCGCCGCGCACATTAAAGGAGAAGCGACCGGGTTTGTAGCCACGCACCTTCGACTCAGGAAGCTCCGCAAAAAGGGAGCGGATGTGATCAAACAGGCCAGTATAGGTCCCCGGGTTAGAGCGCGGGGTGCGGCCAATGGGAGATTGGTCGATATTGATGACCTTGTCGATGAACTCAACGCCTTCAAGGCGATCGTGATCGCCCGGGAGCGTGCGCGAACCCTGTAAAGCCCGGGCTAGGGCTTTGTAGAGCACTTCAACCATCAAGGTGGATTTACCCGAACCCGAGACGCCTGTGATGCAGACGAAGCTGCCAAGCGGGATGTCCACGCTGAGATCCTTGAGGTTGTTCTCGCGCGCCCCGATGATACGCAGCTGATTGCCGTTGCCCTCGCGCCGTTGTTCGGGGATGTCGATTTGAAGCTTGCCTTGCAAGTATTGTCCGGTGACCGATCGGGCTATTTTCTTCACCTGGGGGATGGTTCCCTGGGCGACGATCTCACCACCGGCTTCTCCGGCACCTGGTCCGAGGTCGATCAACCAATCGGCCGCCCGGATAGTAGCTTCATCATGTTCAACCACCAGGACTGTATTCCCCAGATCGCGCATCCCTTCCAGGGTGCGGATCAGACGGGCATTATCACGCGGGTGGAGCCCGATCGAAGGCTCATCGAGAACATATAGCACACCCATAAGCCGCGAGCCGATCTGGGTCGCCAAGCGGATGCGCTGCGCCTCACCGCCGGAGAGGGATCCTGCCGAGCGCTGGAGTGTCAGGTAGTCCAGACCCACATCGACCAGGAAACCGAGGCGGTCTTCGACCTCTTTTAAGACGCGCGCAGCGATCGTGCGTTCTCGGTTATCCAGCGGGCTCTTGCTGCCTTTGAGCTTGCGTACCCATGCCAGGCAGCGTAATACGGGCCAGTTAGTAGCCTCTACGATGTTCACGTCATCGATCGTGACCGATATCGCCTCCGGGCGCAAACGTTGTCCCTTACAGGTGGGGCAAGGCTGCTCCGACATGTATTCCTGGATGCGGCCGCGAATGTAATCGGAGGAGGTTTCTTGATAGCGGCGTTCGAGATTGCCAATCACGCATTCATAAGGTGCCTGGTAATTGGATTTGCGGCCATCACGACTCTGGTATTTGATACTGACTTCTTCGCCCCCCGTGCCATAGAGGATCACGTTCAAGTCTGCTTGGGCTAAATCGCTCACCGGTGCATCCAGGTCGATCTCATAAGCCAAGGCCACAGCTTCGAGCATTTGCTGGTAGTAACCGGAATTGTCGCCGTTCTTACCCGACCAATTCATCACCGCCAATGCGCCTTCAGCAATCGATATAGACTTATCAGGGACGACACGGTCGGGATCGATCTCGAGTTTGATGCCAATCCCCTGGCATTCGGGACAGGCGCCATGTGGGGTGTTGAACGAAAACGTACGTGGTTCGATTTCGGCAATCGTCGTGCCATGCTCGGGGCATGCGAGATGTTCGGAAAAAGGGATGTCCTTTGCAGGTTCGCTGGAAAGATCGGAGACGATCAACATACCCTCGCCCCAACGCAGCGCAGTTTCGACGGAGTCGGTAAGCCGTGAAATGAATGCATCGTGATCTTCAGAAGCGCTCTCTTCCATTACGATGCGGTCGACGATGGCCTCAATCGTGTGGTTCTTATAGCGATCGAGTTCAATTTCTTCATCGAGCGAGTAGACGGTCCCGTTTACCCGCACTCGCGTAAAACCCGATCGACCCAGCTCGTTGAATACCGCCTGGTGCGTGCCTTTACGACTCTGAACCATGGGAGCGAGGATCATAATGCGATGATCAGCTGGAATCTCGCAGAGCGCATCTACGATCTCCTGGGCGGACTGCTGGTGGACCTCCCGTCCGCACAGCGGGCAGTGTGGTTGCCCCACGCGGGCATATAGCAAGCGTAAGTAATCGTAGATCTCTGTCACCGTGCCAACGGTCGAGCGAGGGTTATGTGAGACCCCGCGTTGGTCAATCGAGATTGCCGGGGAAAGTCCCTCGATGTAATCGACGTCGGGCTTATCGAGCTGACCCAGGAACTGGCGGGCGTAGGATGAAAGCGACTCGACATAGCGCCGCTGCCCTTCGGCGAAGATCGTATCGAATGCGAGTGACGATTTTCCAGAACCCGAGATACCCGAAATGACCACCAGCTTGTCGCGGGGGATCTCGACGGAAATATTCTTTAAGTTATGTTCGCGGGCGCCAACGACGATGATGTTTTCTTGCGGCATATCACTCGAGCTGAATACTAAAGTTTTTAACGGCCAAACTACGATTATATCAGGCCTGTTCGACAGGCTTTCCAAGATGCAGGATTCGGCGCTGATTTACGATGCGTAGGAGGGAGTTTGGTTAGTTTTCGTCGGTCGTAGGGGCTTGATCAGCGAGTGCGGTCCCGCACCAGGCACACCGCGTATCGTTGGGCGGCAGTACGGCTTCACATTTTTGACAGCGTTTCAAATCATCTACTGAGGGTATACCGCCATCAAGGTCAGCAGCCATGCGGATCACATCGTAGGGACTCATCTCATTGCCGAGCCGATTGAGATCACCACCCAGGCGAAGGCCGCCTGAGTCTTGTTCAATCACATACCCTTGATCACGCAGCGCTGAGGTCAACGCGTCACTGAGTTTAGGGCCGAGATTGGGGCGGGGCGCATTGAGATCGGCACGCAATAGTTGCTGCACGTCCTCGGGAAGGTCCTCGATGATCCACTCCGGCAGTGGTGATCCGGGTGGGAAGTTCTGAGCAGTCTCGATTAGCCAGCGAAACCGCTTGCGTGGATCATGCGGTGCTGTGTGCTGGACGACTTTGCCGTTACCAGGCAATTCGGTCGCCAGGCTTCCTGTGGCCAGGTCACAATAGGGACAGAGCCAATGCTCCTGCTCCCCTTCCAGGGCAGGCCAGTGCCGCAAGGGTGTCCGACAGGTCGGGCAGTTGCGCTCTTTTCGATTTTCCGTGCTTTTCTTGGGGTCCATCAGACACAATAGCGCGGATCCGCGGCTAACCGATTCGATCTTTAACCCCGGACATATTTCCGAGGGTATTGGAAGCATTGGCGTCATGGAAGCGCTGGGCGTACT
>JBFFMI010000079.1:0-12103 GCA_041554155.1 Anaerolineales bacterium | reverse complement strand
GAGGCGATATTGCGAGGATCGACCGAGGCAGTTACCCTGTGTTTTCCCAAAATTTCGAATACGTATTGGAGGATTTCTCGTACCGCTTCATAGGCATAACCACGACGCTGGAATGCAGGTGCAATTGTAAAACCTATCTCAACAGTCTGATGCTTTTCGTCTTGGAAGTGCAGTCCAAGATCGCCGATGAGCTCCAAAGTTTGTTGGATATAAATCCCGAATTGGAACCAGGTATTGGCACTGTCAAAATCCCCTTGCGAAAACGCCTGGATAAACCGCTCTGCTTCAATCCTTTCCACTGGTCGCCAGGACTGGTATTGGAACACACGCTCGTCAGAGCGATAGTTAAAAAGAGCATCGGAATCTTCGATTGCAAGTGGACGAAGGATGAGGCGATCTGTTTGCAACCTGGGTGGCATCACGATAGCGGTTTTACCTCGACAAAGGATTTGATGGTGGCCGAGCCATTCGGTGAGGGCTATGTTCTGGCGATAGATGGTTTAACTGTATACAGGTATAGGATGAGTGGCAATCCCCCGATAGCGTGCTTAATAGATATCGCCAACCCACCTATTGCGAACGTTATCCCAAGAGCGATGCCACCAATCGCAGTCCATCCAACGGCGATGCCAGCGAGTACGCCTATGCCCAGTCCGATCCCACTAAGGACTAAGCCTCCGGCAGCGATGCCGCCGATTGCAACCAGTCCAATGGCAAAATTACCTACGGCGATAATCCCACGTGCCAGGCGCGGCAGACCCGTGTGCGGGTTGTAACCGAAGGCCACATGCACTAATGGCCAGCCAAAGAGTCGGGCTTGTGTGCGGTATTCGAAACCAAACAGCCAGGGGAACAGAAGACCAGGGCGATTTGATCCGGCGGTGTATATCGGGAGCGGTTTGCCACAATGTGGGCAATACATGTCGATCGCGTCCAACTCAGGCTCGCGAGGAAGCCCAGCGCCCGCTCTCATACACCTGTGCGCCGGCAATCAACGCAAGAGGCAGCTCGATGATCAGGTTGACCGCATCGAGGAGCACCAATCGGAGCGGGAAGATACTGAGATTTGCATAGTTAAGCCCAAATGCAAAAATGAAGATAAACATGAACGCGCTGGCGATAAGGGCTGTGCGCGGCCCAACGCCGAACATCGGCCGCAGGGAGGCGTAGAGCCAGATCAACATAAAGCAGTTACCCAGCGCGATACCGATGTTGACGACCTGGTTGCGAAGTGTCCAGTGTGAGAGGTCGGGATATCCGCGCAGCAACGCCATCGAATCTCGCATGATCAGCGCGCCGATCACGCCCTCCCAAATCAATTCCAGGGCGATAGCGGCCAGGAAGGTCGTCAAGCCGGCGAACACCAGCCTATTGATTCGAATACGGTTCATCGGGACCTCCAGAGAAAGCAGCGAACGAGCGTGCTCGTCGCTGGTGCGATAGGCATGTCAGCTCTCCCCCTCATCTGAAAAGAAGAAGACATCCTCGACCTTGAGGTCAAACACCCGGGCGATTTTAAAGGCCAGCTCCAGAGACGGGGCGTATTTTGCAGCCTCAATAGCGTTGATCGTCTGACGGGTGCAGTCAGTTAATTCAGCCAATTGCTTCTGCGTCATCTCGTTGTGTTCGAAACGCAGTTTGCGAATCTTGTTTGTAAGGGTGGTGGCAACCATGCTCGTACTCCAAAGGGGATGCAAGCGAATATAGGGTATAATATATTTTACATTAAGTCAAGTATTTTATACATAATGTCTGATACCATCTCCCTCCAGCGTGTTTGTGGCTCGATCAATGGGCGCATATAAGGCATGATTATCTTGACAAATATAACGCATGTGTTATATTATGGGCGAAATAAGTGATAAAAAGAGTAGTAGATAACCCTTTTAAGGGGTTTGGAGGTCGATTGTGGATCCAAAAAGCTCAGAGATTGAAATTCTTGATGCAAAGCGTATGCGCCATCTCGAAATTTACATACTAGGCGTGGGGATCTTTATTGCCCTCTCCGTCACGCGCTACTTCTTTCGGCTCGGTGGATTAAATGCTGAACCCATTGGTGTAGTTGTCCTGGTGGGATTGATTATCAGCTTAGGGGTGATTAGCTTGAGCTCCATCTTGTCAGCACAATTCTGGAAGCGCGTTAGGCATGATCCAGAATTGATGGAGGCCCTGAACGATGAATTAATACAGGTGCTTCAGCTTAAATCGTGGAAAGCCGCATATCTAGGTGCGGTTGGCGCTACAATGTTCTTCGCTATTGTAGGGTTTTTCTATCCTGTCAGCGATCCGATGCTCATGGCGCTGACCGCTATCATCGCCGGTGCCGGGGCATACCAAGCGACATTCTACTTCTTGTATAGAGCATCATGACGAACAAAAAAATTCTAAATAAGATCAAGATTTATCGCGCCATGAATGATTGGACTCAAGAAGAACTCTCTAAGAGGGTGGGGGTCACCCGTAAAACAATCAACACTGTGGAAAACGGGAAGTTTACTCCATCGGCCTATCTGGCATTAAGGATTGCGCAGGCTTTTGGCGTGCCAGTCGAGGCTATCTTCCAACTACCCGGTGATGAACCTTGATCCACTTGGCCTATCTGGCTGAAACGACCTCCAGATTTTCCACCTGCAACCCAGGGCTGATGAGTTTGGCAAAATCTCTGATATCCCCCAGGTGGGATTGCATTTGCTCAAAGCTGATCCCGGGCGGGCCATATACGGTGAAGAGAGCACGGGTCGTCCCGGGGCTGATGCTCGCACGCTGAGCAGGGCCATAAATGATGCTTGACAGCACCCCCTCATCATCGTGGATGTACATATCTCCAGCTTTGAGCGTCTGATCTTGACCGTTGAACTTAGTATAAGTCTCATCACCTGTGGCAACATGAATTGTAGGTATCCCTTGAACCGCATCTAGGTCATGCCCGGCTGTGAGCAGCAGGTTTTTGAGTTCGGCCATGAACATCGCTTCGACCAGCGCGGCTACCCGGGGAATCGACTTACCTTTAAACACGATCGATTCGAGCTGAAGCTGCACATGGTAGGTTTTATTGAACCGTTTGTAGTAAGCAGCGTAAGCCGAAAGGGCTGGATGATCCTTGAGCTCAACCCGATCCATACCGGCGTACTGCTGGCGAAGTTGTCCTTCCAACCACTGTTTGTGCTCTTCAAGCTGCGGGTTATGCTCCGGGTTTTGCACATCGGCAACGGCCAGGATGCCGACGCAGACGGCGGGATAGGTTTTCTTCAATCGATCCGAGAGGACCATATCCATGTTGATCTAGGTTACCTCATCAGCGATAGTGCTGTATGTTTTGTAAAGCTGGCCTTCGACGATCTCCTTCACACGAACCATCGCTCGATAAACCTCCTCAAAAGTGTTGTAGAGCGGTGCCAGGCCCAGGCGGATGTTATCCGGGGCGCGGAAATCGGGGATCACTTGCACAGCTGGTGGCGGTGATTGAATTAACGCTCGGGTGATGCGAAAGGCTTCGGGGTGTTGGATCGAAACATGTGACCCGCGTCGTGCTGCCTGGCGAGGGGATCCTAACGCGAAGCCAAGCGGCGCAAGCATTTCATCGAAGAGGTAGATCAGGAACTCACTCAGCTGCAAACTCTTGGCGCGTAGACGATCGATCCCGGCTTCAAGCGTGATATCGAGTGCTGGCTCGATTGCAAGCATAGAAAGTATAGGTGGCGAACCTACACGGAAGCGTGAAAGATCCTTGGCAGGAAGGAATTCCAGGTCGAATGCGAAGGGATTCTGGCTGGCGAACCACCCCCACAACGGTTGCTGGATCTGTTCCTGTAGATCACGGCGCACATACAGGAAGGCCGGCGCGCCAGGACCGCCGTTAAGGTACTTATAGGTACAGCCAACTGCCAGATCGACACCCCATTCGTTCAGCTTTAGTGGTACCGCACCGACCGAGTGGCTCAGGTCCCATAGTGTCAGGGCGCCAGCCCGGTGGGCGAGTTCCGTGATGCTGGCCATGTCGTACATGTAGGCGCTCTTGAAGGCCACGTGAGTCAGGCTCACCAAAGCCGTATTCTCATCAATCGAGTTCTCCAGCTCGCCTGGATCGATCGTAACGCCGTCGCGGGAAGGTATCACCTCCAACGTTTGTTGATCGCCCAGCAAATCGATCACGCCCTGCAGAATATATAGATCGGAGGGGAAATTAAGCTCGTCGCTGATGATTTTCGATCGGTCGGGCCGGGCACGCATCGCCGCAACTGCCAGCTTAAACAGGTTGATCGAGGTTGCTTCACATACCAACACCTCTTCTTCCTGGGCGCCGATCAGATGTGCGATCTTCGCCCCAAGGTTTGTGGGGGCGTGGATCCAACCATCATTCCAGCCGCGAATCAGGCGGTCTCCCCATTGATCCTCAATAACCCGACGCATAAACTCTTGGGTGCGTTTCGGTAACCGTCCGAGAGAGTTACCATCGAGGTAGATGATATTGGGTTCAGTAAAGACAAACGCCTCCCGGAAATGCGCCAGCGCATCCTTTGAATCAAGATCCCGGGCGAAATCTGGGCTGGAGGTATACTCCACAGTCGAGCTCCTTCACTTGTTACGGCGTGGTAATTGTCTGAAGAAATTGCATAAGTTCTTCGTCGGATTGGATAAAGTTCAGCACGCGTGCATTCTCAAAAGCCACGCCCGAGAGGTCGCGCCAGATCAAGCGTACCTCGCTTCCAGACTCGGTCGTATGCACTAAAAATACACCATCCCGATCAAGGAAGAATGGTTCTCCAGCGACCACAGCATCTGCACTCTGGCCATCACGTGTCTCGAGCTTCCACTGTAGGGTTCGGCCATCCAGAGCATCCGCTGTGCACTCAAGGAGGTAGATCGGGGAAGAAGTACCACCACCCCCCTCACAAAAGAATCCATTTGGCGTGTCGTGGATCATCAGGACATGTAAGCCATCAGACCAATGATGATAGATATAACCAGCACCATCCATCATGCCAGTCATGTTGCTTGGACCGGGAGGGCTGGACCGTCCTGCACAACCAGCCCCGAATGTTATTCCCACGATCAGCAGAAACAGCGTTCGTAAAAAATATCGATGTCTCATTCATTCCTCGATTCTAGGAGCTCTCCCCATATATTTAGACCATGTTTCGAAGGTTGATCTACGAAGCGGTTATCCTTTCCGGCAAGTCCCGGTGCGAGGGAGGTTGTTGTGGATCATATTGGTGCTGATACAACCTTCCGGACATCTTACAATGGTAGACCATCTTGCTAGGGGAGCACGATCGTCTCCCAACCATCATACTCTCCACCGTATTGATCGATCAATCGACTGAAACGCGCATCAATCTCGCTAAGGTTTTCCAGCGTCGGAAGCATCGTCAGCGATGCCCGGCAAAGCCAATCGCCTCCCGTGGCGCTCTCCCCTATGCTCACATCAAAACCTTCGCTAAGCAACGCTGAACACAACTGCTGTGCCCCCGTTTGTTGTGGGTGAAAGAGATAGAAATCGAAGGGATGGGGCTTGGAGAGGTCAGAACCAGCCGCCTGTAACTGATCCAGCATCGCTTGATCGTCGTTACCCCCACCGAACAAGGCACAACCGCTGATAAGGGTTGTGAAGAAGATCAGGTAGAGCATTGCGTTTCTTAATTTCATACCTACGCGCCGATCTCTTTGTGTCCCTTGCGTTCTGTGAATGACACGACGGATGTGATGTGAAGGGCAAGATCAGGGATAGACAAGCTTGAAACGCTCGCAAATCACCGGCATCGTCTCGTCTGGGATTCGTCCTATTTGAGCGCATTCCCGGCTGAAGAAACGCCAATGGACATCCCGCCAGAACGCCAGCGAGCGGTCTCCCTCACCCTCCAGGTATGCTTGCTCTTCATCAACGTCGTTGAACGGGTGGATGCTGACTGCCGTGGTCTGGATGATGCACATGGGTTCGCCCCGCCCATCGAGGATCATGCTGTAATCCTCAACCTCGGGCAGCGCTTCGCCTTCAGGTTCATAAGCCCATACGAGAGAGGCGGTCGCGGTCTTGATCCCCTGTATCACCAGAGCGCCCAGTTTATCGGCCGTCTCGGGGCTGTCACCGAAGCTCCAGGCTTGATAGGCAACAGGGGTATGCGCTCCTTCTGGGAGACTGCGAAGGAAATCATCCCAAAAAGCATCGAGACGAGGGTCGATCGATGGGGTCATGGTATACGTCGCAGAAAAACTATATCCATAGTTCCTCGGAGCGCGTTCGCTCGTCGGTGACATCCCCGGTATTGCGCGTCCCGGCTGGTTCGATCAACATGATGTGGCATTCTTCATTGGCCACAGGTTTGTGCTCCATGCCGCGTGGGACCACGAAAAGCTCCCCCTCCCGCAGATGGATTGTCTGATCGCGAAGCTCGATCTGCATCTCACCATGCACAACGTAGAAGACTTCGTCCGTCTCTGCATGTTGATGCCAGATAAACTCCCCCTGGATCTTGGCCAGCTTGAAGTGGTAGTCGTTCATTTGTGCGATGATGCGCGGGGACCACTGCTCGTTGAACAGGGTCAACTTGTTTTTGAGGTTAATCGAAGGGATTGGCATACGCATCACCTCTGTCGATATTCGTGGCGCTACAATCAGCACTGCAGCATGCTGGCCTGGGGTTATCGTAGGGAGATAGAGTGATTACGACTCGTAGCTCTTGAGGACGTGCACGGAGACCATGTCGCTTTTCCCCTTCAACGTTAAGTCTCGTGCTTCCAAAGCCGTGACGTCAAGGCCACTGGCTTTGGAAGAGGCGTCGCTGACAAGGATCTCTCCGATTCCGGCCTGGGAAGATAAACGTGCCGCTGTATTGGCAGTATCCCCCAGCACGGTGATATCACTCGTACCATCCTCGGAGCCTAGTGCTCCGACAAAGGCCACACCGGTATGAACTCCTGCACCAAGTGAGATCCAGGGACCGCCTTTGCTTCCATGCTCGGTCGCCTTCATGATCTCCTGTGCCGCTTGCAGCGCTCTTTGTGCATGATCGCTTCCCGCAAACCCGGGTACATACATCCCGGCGGCCTGATCACCAATGATCTTGTCGATCAGGGCATCGGACCACACCATGATGCGGGTGGCGACCGTATAGAAACGATTAATCAATTGGCTGTATGCCATCGGGCTCATTTCTTCGGCGAGCCTGGTTGAACCTCGCACGTCCACGAAGAGCAAGGTCAATTCGATTTCCGCACCCCCCTGAAATTCAGAAGCAAAGACTTCGCAGACGTTGCAAAGTCTCGGGTTCATGTTTGCTGGACGCTTGCCGTAGAGCATCCTGACGACGTAGCTGCCAGGGCCATGAAAGGGGGCATAGCAATTTTTGCAGCGGGGATGGCCAGGAAGGAGTCGGAAGAATCGCCTCTGACGGGTCTCCTTCGCAAATTCTCCTGTAGTCAGGTACGTCCGCCACATTTGTTCAATTTGGGCAGCTTTTTCGTGATCGGTGCTCATTACGGCAGCCTTCCCGGGGATGTGCCGAAGATCAGGTTGACCCCGTTGTTTTTCCAATGCGGGTTACGCATAAATTGGATGGTGAAAACCCCATTATACTTTCGGAATCAACACTTGGAGATCCATATCGTCGGTCGCCTGTAAGCCTGATCCCATGCCAGGTTAAAGCTCATTATCGGCGAAATTGGACAAGCCTGATAATAAATATAGATTCTGGGGTACACTTAGAAGCCATTCGACTGGAACAGATCATTCCCCATCATCGCATCACGCATCGAATAAATCCTCTTCTAGATATTGTATGGACCAATCATTGAAGGACACGGCATCTCAAAACGCGGAGCACCGACTGGTCACCATCCTCTTCGCCGACGTGGTGGGCTCGACTGCGCTCACCAACGAGGTTGAGGCAGAAACCAGCCGTCTGATCTTCGACCGCTGCCTGCGCATGATGAGCCAATCGGTTGAAGAATTTGGCGGTACCGTTGCACGATTAATGGGTGACGGCCTGCTGGCATTCTTCGGCGCGCCAAGATCGCACGAAGACGATCCCGAACGGGCGGCGTTGGCAGCGCTGGACATCCATGATGTCATTGACCGCTATGGCGAGGAACTGGACATTCCGCTCCAGGTACGAGTGGGGATCAACACCGGCAAGGTTGTGATGGGGGAAGTTGGCGGAGAGACCTTGAGCGAATACACCGCCATGGGGCAACCCATTAACCTGGCGGCCAGATTGCAAGCGAATGCCGATCCAGGGAAGACGCTGATGGGCGAAACCACGGCCCGCTTGATCACTCACCGCTTTGAGGCATCAGCTATCACCTCATTGGAGCTGAAGGGTTTTGAAGGAGAGGTGCCGGCCTACGAGCTCATCCGTGCGCGAGAAAGGCCTGAGGCGGCGCGCGGTATCCCAGGTGTAGTCTCGCCCTTGATCGGAAGGGAGAGGGAATTGGAGACAGTGATCTCCATGTTGCGCGAACTTCAGTCCGGGCGGGGCGCGATCGCGACTGTGATCGGTGAGCCGGGTGTAGGAAAAAGCCGCTTGCTAAGTGAAGCCCACGCATCTGTCGAGCAAGCAGCGCTCAACTGGGCTCAAGGCCAGGCTTCTTCGTATACGCTGGGCCAGCCCTTCAGCGTGATTCGAGATCTACTGCGCGAGCTGCTGCATATCAACGTGATGGACTCTCCAGCGATGATCGACCTCAAGATCGAGAAGGAGTTGACACCGCTCTTTAATCAGCGGCTAGGTGATATCTGGCCGTCGATCGCAATGTTACTGGGCGCACCCATGCCTCGAGAGTATGCTGACCAACTCGAAGGGATGGAACCGGAAGCCCTGAATCGAAGCATGACCACCGCTTTTTGCCAGTTGGTTGAGGCGCTGACAAGGGATAACCCCATTGTGCTGGTCTTTGACGATCTGCACTGGGCGGACCCCAGTTCGTTGGATGTGATAGAGGCGCTGTTCCTGACAACTGAGCGAATCCCATTGCTGGTCGTCTTGCTTTTCCGGCCCGATAACGAATCGCGTATCTGGGAATTGAAAACGCTGGCCGAACGCGATTTTGGCCACCGTCATCAGGGCATAAAGCTAGATGCGCTAACCACATCTGAGAGTCGACAGCTGACCACCCGGATATTGTCAAACGAAAACGTCCCTGAGAAAGTTCATGAACTGTTGCTGGAGAAATCTGAGGGTAACCCGTACTTCCTGGAGGAGCTGCTGCAGGATCTGATGGAGTCGGGGACCTTTGAAAAAACCAACGGCAGCTGGGAGATGTGTCGTGAGATTGAAAGCTTGCGGGTGCCCGAGACGCTGCAGGAGGTGATACAGGCTCGGGTCGACCGCCTCCCGCTAAGAGAGCGCGCCACACTTCAATCAGCGGCTGTGATCGGCAAGCGGTTCGGGTTCAGGTTGCTGGAAACAGTGACACCGCATACGGAGGATCTGTCAGGACAATTGCTCACGCTCCAGCGGGCTGACCTGATCCGCGAATGGGCTCGGCAGCCCGAACCCACGTATGACTTCAAACAGTCGGCGGTGCAGGAGGTGACCTACCAGCAGCTGTTGAGCGATCAGCGCTCCGGGTTGCACCATAAAGTCGCCAAAGTGCTGGAAGAGATCTTCACCGAGCAGCTGGATGAGCAGGCTGCCGTGCTTGCCTATCACTACTCTCTGGCTGGAGACAGACTCAAGGCGATCGAATACCATCGTCTGGCGGCCGATAAGGCGTTTCGGGTTAACGCCAATCGTGAAGCGGCTGAGCACTATACACAGGCGATTGAGCTCATGCAGCAACAAGATGACTATTTAATAGAAGAGCTGAGCCGCCTTTATCTTGCCTTGGGTCGGACTCATGAGCTGCTTGCCCAGTACGACCTCGCCCTTGATTTATATGACAAGCTGCGCGATCTGGCTGAAGGCCGAGGCGACGCAAGGACAGGCTTGCGCGCACGCTTAGCCAAGAACACCT
This sequence comes from Anaerolineales bacterium, assembly GCA_041554155.1. GTDB lineage: Bacteria > Chloroflexota > Anaerolineae > Anaerolineales > E44-bin32 > E44-bin32. The sequence continues at coordinate 2,152 of JBFFMI010000079.1, read as the reverse complement.
TGCTCGTCACGCCAACGCCGCTCTACGATCCTGTCGAAGGACGCCGCAAGTCCGAGCAAGCGCTCGAGCTGGCGCGTGGGTTGAAAGATCCCGAGGCGGAAGCGAAGACGTTATGGCATCTGGGGCTGTTGGGAAGATTGACGGCGCAGGATAAAGAAGCGATTGGGTTCTTTGAACAATCCCTGGCGATCGCGGAAGAACACGATTTCGAAGAACAGGTTGCCTATACCCTGACGGATCTTTACTGGTCCTACATAGTTCTGGAGCCCATAGATAAAGCGCGAAAGACAGTGGAACGAGCGCACCAGATCTGGGTCAAGCGCGAAAACATGCCCATGATGGTCGACACTCTCGCTGGAAAGGTCATGGTTCAATTTTTGGCGGGGCAATTCCAACAAGCGATAGAGACGGCCGATCAGGCACTTGAACTCAGCGAGAAGATCGATAATTTGTGGGGTAAGTCGTACAGCCAGGCCTATGTCGGCTTCGTATATGTCGCGTTGGGTGAGATTTCCAAAGCGTTTGAAGTTATGCAGCAGTCGATCGACCTGGGTATCAAGGCCGGATTCTTTGTTCCGGGGGTGGTCCTCCCGGCCAAGATAGCGCTTACCCGGGCACGTTTAGGAGCGAAGAGGGGGCTTGAGCCACTTGTAGCTGATGGCACGCCCTCAAACGTTAAGAATATTATCTCCCCAATTCTGCGCTTGGTCGAAGCCGAGATCCATATTGATAACCTGGAGCTTGATCAGGCCAAACAAGCCCTTGACGAAGCTCAAGAACGTTCGGCACTAATCACCACCATCTACCTGGAGTTTCCCGTGGAGGTCGCTCTCGCTCGATACGCCGAGGTGGAAGGGAAATACCAGGAAGTTGTGGAAATCACCACAACAGCAATCCAAAAGTTAAGTAAACTCGGCGTTGTTAGCCACCTTCCGTTGTTCTATTACCTGCGGGCTAAGGCCAACCAAGCGCTCGAGAATCAAAACGATGCCTTAGGGGACGTGAATCAGGGCCTTGAGCTTACCTCACAAAGTGGAGCGAGATGGCCAACATGGCAGTTGTTAGCTTTACGTTCGGAATTACTGCGACGGGCTGGTGAGATCGAACAAGCGAACGACGACCTTCAGAGGGCAGGCGAGACGATCAAGTATATCGCTGAGGCGATCCGCGAAGATGACCTGCGCGACAGCTTCATGAATAAGCCAGAGGTGGTCACGATCCTCAAAGGCTCACCAGCGTCTTGAAGTTAAGCCATCAAGGACCGGATTAAAAACAACGCGGCCCATCTCACGGGCCGCGCTGATGACGGTCGTACATTACCCAAACGAAGAGTGCTACTTCTTCGAGAGGAAGCTGCTCAGCAAGCTGCCTCCGATGTTGATCATCTCCTCGGTCACATCGCCATCACCGTTCATATCCAGCAATTGGGCAATTCCGGGCAGCGTGGAATCGGCTTGCTCGCGCTCTTGCGTGAGCAGCGAAGCCACCCCCTGCGCATCAAGCTGTTTCTCGCGCTGTGCTTTACCCAGAGCACCCAGTACGACCGGTGCCAGCATGGCCATCAATTGGACGACCTGATCCGAGTCCAGCCCTGTAGCTCGTCCAATCGAGTTGCCAGCACTTGTTCGTTTCTGGCCCAGGACATGGCCCAGAATAGCCATGCCATCCTCCTGTACCGAAGGTTTTCCGAGGTTGCTAGCGAGATCGCCCAGGATGCTGCCATCGTGGTCGCGGGTCAGCGCTTTGGTCAGCGACTGGGCGCCATCGGCGCTGGATGAGTTGCGATTCAGGCTGCCGATGATGAGCGGCAACGCCAATCCAACGGCCTTCTGGGCGGTATCTTCATCGATCCCCAACTGATCGGTGATCGCGCCCAGGGAGTCGCCCGAGAGCTGACCCAGCAAAATTTGTAGTAACGAGTCCATCAAATAATCTCCTTTGGTGTTATGTTTTGATTGTACCAAAGGCTCAAGTGCCGGAAGTGGTTGCTTGCGTTTTGACCCCCGCAAGCGCAAAAATCGAGAGCAGCATCACCCCACCGTAGATGGCCATCAGTAATACAAAGCTGTTAGCATCGGCAATCGGGCCACCGATATACGCTCCGACCGCCCCAGCCCCGGCCCCGGCCAGGTTGGCAACACCGAAGAATTGG
>JBFFMI010000078.1:0-12186 GCA_041554155.1 Anaerolineales bacterium | reverse complement strand
GCTGGTCTCTGGGATACCACCAATCTCGCTGGGGGTATCGAGACCAGCAGGAGATACAGGCCATCGCCGATCAATTCAAACAGCATCAGCTCCCGATCAGCGTCATTCATCTGGATATTGATTACATGCAGGATTTCCGTGTCTTTACCTTTGATCCAGAATATTTCGGCGATGTGAAATCCTTAGCGAGATCACTGCAGGAAGAAGACATAAAACTGGTTGCGATCGTGGATCCCGGCGTTAAGGTAGATCGCGGCTATTCCGTCTACCAGGAAGGCATGCGGGATCGCTCCTTCTGTACGCTGCCCAATGGAAAGCCGATGTTGAGTGTCGTATGGCCAGGTTGGGTGCACTTCCCCGATTTCACCGACCCGGCTGCGCGTGACTGGTGGGGTGCCTACTACCCGCGCTTGCTCGACCAGGGCATCGCTGGCATCTGGCATGACATGAACGAACCCACCGCCTTCACGCCCTGGGGTGATAAAACCTTCCCCTTGCTAACCCAGCATTCCTTCGAAGCCCAGGGCGGCGATCATCTGGGGGCTCACAACCTCTATGCTCTCTTGATGAACCGTGCCGGATACGAGGCACTGCAGAAGGCCCGCCCCGAGAGCCGTCCCTGGTTGCTCTCCAGAGCAGGATTCGCTGGAGGTCAGCGCTACGCCTGGAATTGGACCGGCGATGTTGAAACCAGTTGGGAAGCCTTGCGCCAAACGCTGGCGACCATGATGGGGGTAGGCGTCTCGGGGTTCCCATTCACTGGCAGCGATGTGGGTGGGTTCAGTGGTGAGCCGGATCGTGAACTCTACTTGCGTTGGTTCCAGCTAGGCACTTTCTCGCCCTTCTTTCGCACCCATTCTGCCATTGGCACTGCAGCGCGCGAGCCCTGGAATTTCGACGAAGAAATCGTGGATGCTGTTCGGAAGTGCCTACAGGCTCGCTATCGTCTGATGCCATACTTATATACCCTGGCCTGGTTTGCGTCACAGCGGGGAACGCCCCTCCTGCGCCCAACATTCTGGACAAATCCAGACTCCCCGGATCTGTGGCAGATCGCCGATCAATATTTCCTGGGCCCTGACCTGCTCGTCGCCCCGGTTCTTGACGCGGGATTGCAGGAGCGCCAGGTCTTATTCCCCGCAGGGAGATGGTATGGCTTCTGGGATGAGAGCGACCTACGCGGTGAAGCTACGCAATCTGTCCCGGCAGATTTAACACACATACCAGTCTTCGTCCGAGGCGGGGCTATCCTGCCGCTGGAAATCTCACCGCATGAAATCGAACTGCACGTTTACCTACCTGAAGCAGGAGAAATGCGAGGCCTGCTTTACAGTGATGACGGCGATGGTTATGGGGAATTCCGCGTCGATCATTTCAATGGAACTCGTCAGGGGGACACGTTGTATCTTAATCGCACCAACGAGGGTGAGTTCGACTGGCCCTACGGTAGCCTCAGGCTTGTAGTGCATGGGGCCGAGATGGAAGCTTTGATCGTTGACGGTCAGAGGTCCGACCAGCACGGTAAGCGAGCTGTATTATCACTTTTTAATGAAGTAGCCATCAAGCTCATATGAGCCGACCTCCCTCCAGTCTGTCGTTAATAAACAAAACAGGCGCCCGCATCATGCAGGGGCGCCTGTTTATTGTTGATTGTTCGTACTACTTTTTGCTATCCGCTTTCTTGGTGGAGCGCTTGGGTTTTTCCAGTTGTGGATCGGTGGGCGGCACTTCGCTCACCTGAACTCCATATGCGCGCGTGCCAAAGCGTGTCATCAGGACTGCACCCAAACCAGCTGCCCCAAGCAGGAACGGAGCAAGCCAGCCAATGCAGGGGATAAAGCCGATGCCATTTATGACCAGGCTGAAGATCAGCGTCCCCAGACCACCAGCAACAACCGGTGTCCAATCCTGGTTGGCGGCCTTGGCAAGTCGTTCGCCAACTTCAAGGCCGACTGCGATCCAGCCCATAACCCCCGCAGCAACCAACACGATCACGCCCCCGACTCCGACGACCGCCAAACAGATCGTGACGATCAGCAGCACAAGCAGGATCGGTGCAACGATGAAGGTCAGGACCCCGAGTGCGCCTGCGATCAACGGCTGCTCAATGAGCGTATCTGCCACCAGGCGGGTTTGCTTGGGCCAGAACATCAGCACCAGCACCGCTAACGCCGCAAGCATGAAGCTCTGGAAGAGGTAACCCAGCACACGTGCTTCAAACGAGCGGCCATAGCTCCGCAGGAAAAAGTCATTGAAGTCGCTGTCGAAGTTGAAATCCAACGGGATGTTAAACTGTTCACCTGTGATGACTTCACCCTCGATCACCGCACCACTGCGATTGACGTTGCCCCCTATGGTGACGAGGTCACCGCCGACGATGGCCGACGGACCCAGGTTGGCATTGCCACCGACGATCGCCATGTCGCCGGAAACCTTGCCATAACCCACCAGGTTTCCCCCCACCAGGAAGACGGAACCTTGTACGAGTGAATCGGCTTCGAGTGTCGCCTGTCCGCCAATCACCGCCAGATCACCTTCGAGTACGTCGCCGCTTTCCAGAACGAAATTTCCGCCAAGGACGACCCGCCCGTCGTACTGTCCTCCTGCGAAAGCCGTCACCGGCAGTGCAAGCAACAATACCAATGTTACAAGTGAGACCGATACGATACGTTTCATTGTCTTACCTCCTGAAATAATGTTCGAAAGTTCAGTTTGTACATCGTAGAGAACCAGATATAAGCTAATCCACTGAAGAGTGCTGAGTAGCCCAGCCATGTAGCGGGTGATACTTGAACCGCCAGCCGCTCCAGGAGCAACCGTATGAAGTCCGATAACATCTGCATAACACCACCGAACAACATCAAACTGGTCAGTGATTTGAGCAAATAGCGGACTCCCGGTGAAACTAAGGATGCCAGGCCACTGCCGAATAGGACTACTACAACGGAAAGCGAGATCGACAGCGTCAGCATCAGACCAAAGGTCATCCATCGGCGTCGCCAGCGACGCTGACGTGCCAGACGCAGATCAAAACGCTGGGTGAACCCTGCTCTGGGCATCACCATTGGAGCTCTGCGAAGCTGGCTTTCAATCTCCGCCCAGTTGTTGGCAATCCGGGAGCAGGCATCGCATGCTTGCAGATGCTGCTCCAAGGCTAGCCTATCGCTCGCTGCAAGATCTTCATGCTCAAAAAGCATAGCTTCAAATCGCGGATGGCTCATCTTGCCTTCCTCCATTGACAAAGACTACTGCTTGTTCCTGCCAATTTTCAGCCAGATCACGCCTGGCTCTGTGCAGACGGCTCTTCACCGCTGAAACTGAAAGGGTGAGTGCCTCTGCGATTTCTTCGTATGAATAGTCGTACCAGTATCGAAGAAGTATGGCTGCCCGGTCAGGGCCATTTAATTCAGTCAACATCTCTTGCACCTGTTCTTGTAATTCCAATTCTTCCAACGACCCCTCGGGGCCGGTTTCTGGATCGCTTCCTTCCCAGATCTCCGGCGTCGCCTCCAGGGATAAAAAGGTCAAACGTCGTTTTCGCAGTCGGTCGATACAATGATTGGATGCGATCGATAAAACCCAGGTGATGAATTTCCGATTCGGATCATATTTCTTGATGTTCCGATAGGTTCGCAAAAAAGTTTCCTGGGCAGCATCCTCTGCTTCGCCCGATTCGCCGAGCATGCGATAGCACAAGTTATAAACTGGCACCTGATAGGCCCCCACCAATTCACGAAAGGCTTCATCATCACCCGCCTGTGCTGCACGGATCCATTCACGTTCGGCTTTTTGATCGTATGCTGGCATCTACGTCCGCCTCGATGTCTTCCCCTACCATCTTATACGCAAAATCCCCGGTTGGGTTTCATCTCAAAACCGGATGATGGGTCAGGTTCAGTATGTATGGTAATTTGGAGGTTCTTCAGAATGAGAGCACGTCAACCCTCTCACCTGAACCGAGCCCTCTTATCTTCTAAAGAGTCGGCTCGATGCTGAATTGGGTTTGGTAGAGTTTGGCATAAAGCCCATTTGCTGCCAACAACTCCTCATGGCGGCCACGTTCCACCAACCTGCCCTTTTCCATGACCAGGATATGATCGGCATCGATGATTGTGCTGAGGCGATGTGCGATGACCAGTGAAGTGCGTCCTTGCATCACGGCCTGCATCGCCTCCTGGATTAAAGCCTCCGATTGTGAATCGAGGTGACTTGTCGCCTCATCGAGGATCAGGACTTTCGGGTCTTTGAGCAGCACCCGGGCGATTGCCACACGCTGCTTCTCTCCACCGGATAGCCGATAACCCCGCTCGCCAACAACCGTATCGTATCCATCGGGAAGCGCAGCAATGAATTCGTGGATATTCGCCGCCCGGCAAACTTGCTCCACCTCTTCCTGGGTGGCATCGGGGTTGGCATACAACAAGTTCTCCCGCAACGTGGCGTGAAACAGGAACGTCTCCTGCGTCACCATGCCCACATGCTGGGCGAGCGCATCGATCTTGATGTCACGCAGGTTGGTCCCATCCAGGTAGATCTGCCCCTCGGTGGGATCGTACAGTCGTGGCAGCAAGTAGGTGATCGTCGTTTTACCAGCACCGCTTGGACCAACAAGCGCAGCCACCTGGCCGGGCTTGATCTCAAAACTGACATCCTGCAGCGCCCAGCGTACATCGTCTACCTGCCCTTCGTCGTCGCCGGCGGATGTCTCCTTTGGGTCCTTCTTTGGAGGCACATAGGTTGCGTGCCCTCCCCAGCTAAAACGACGCAGTTCCTCTAATCCAGCAGGCTGGCCATCCTCACTCAGATAGTTAAAACACACATTGCTGAAGTGAACATGGCCCTCAATTTCCGCTGGCGCAATCGCACTCTCGGAATCTTGAATCTCAATGGGTAAATCGAGCACTTCAAAAACACGCTCAAAACTGACCATTGAGGTGGCGAACTCGACGCGGGCGTTGGTCATCGCCATGAGGGGTCCATAGAGATCGGTTAGATACGCACTGAAGGCCACGATCGTACCAATCGTGAACACCCCTCGCAGTACGTACTGCCCACCTACCCAGAAGACCAAAGCCGTGCCCACGGCGCTCACCAGGCTCAGGGCCAGGAAGAACCAGCGACCGACCACGGCATTGCGTACGCCAATATCCCTCACCCCCTCGGCTCTCTTACCGAACCGTTCGACTTCGGACTGGTAACGTCCAAAAATCTTCACCAACAGGGCTCCACTGATGTTGAGCGTTTCATTCATCAGCGCGTTCATACGAGCGTTCAAATCCATGGATTCCCTTGCGATCCTGCGCAGCACTTTCCCAACCCGGCGGGCTGGCAACACAAAGAGCGGCAGGATGGCGATGCCCAGCAGCGTCAGACGCCAATCGAGGGAGAGCATAATGATCAGGGTGGCCACCAGGGAGAAGATGTTGCTGACGATGGTAACCAGCGTGCCGGTGATCGCCCGCTGGGCTCCAACGACATCGTTGTTCAGCCGCGACATCATCTCGCCTACCTGGGTGTTGGTGTAAAAACGCAGGCTCATCCGCTGCAGATGCGCGTAGAGGCCTGTCCGCAAATCGAAGATGATGCCCTCTCCTACAACTGAGCTGGCATAGCGCTGGGCTACACCCAACAAGCCATTGATCAGCGGCACTGCGACCATCCCCAGGGCCAGTAGATTCAGCCGACTGAAATCGCCGTTTGGGATGGCGTTATCAATCAAGTCACGAATGAGCAGGGGTGGCAGGAGACTCAGGAGCGAGATCACCAGCATGGTGAACAGGATCACGACGACAGAGCGCGTATAGGGACGGGCATAGGCTGCAACCCGCTGAAGCAAATTCCTGCTGACCTGCGGACGATCCTGCTCCTCATCGTACCGGATATAAGACCACCAACCACCACCATGCATTCCCATAAGTTCTCGCTTCTCTAGGTCATTGGATGACTCACGGCATTATATCGCGCACATCTGCACACCCTTTTGGCAATGCTATACTCACTGCGGATGAAAATACTCTCCATCGACCTGGCGAGCAAACGTTACGATCATTTTGGTTGGGCGTTGCTTGAACTCGGGGCTTCCACGCCGCAATTCCCAACCGCCGACCAGTTGGGTTTATCGGATCCCCCCGATGCGATCACCTTTGCCTCAGCCGTCCAACAATTCTGCACGGCTGAAGATGTTCACGTTCTTATGCTGGATGGCCCTCAGGCCTGGCGTTATCCTGGCTCACCGATTGACCAGATGCGCCTCTGCGAGCGGGCCCTTAACACTCCGGGCAAAACCGGGGTGCCGGGGGTGGTGAAACCCAGGACCTATCATGCCTTCATCCATTTCAGTATCGAGGTTTTTAACGCCCTGCGGCATATGGGCTGGTCTCTTCTAGAAGAAAGCTTCTTCCAGGACCCGGTCGAGCGCCTTGTCATCGAGTGTTTTCCTTCCTGCTGTTGGCGGACGTTGGGGCTAAAGAAACTTCCCGCCAAAGGTCGCCTTAAAACTTCCGAACTTGAACCTTTCCGCAGATCATTGGCCGAAGTGAGCGGTTACGCGTTGCCCCAGGGCCTGACCCATGATGAATTGCAGGCCGCAGTGGCTTTGCCCGTCGGAGAGGCGCTCGCTCGCAGAGAAAGGGAATCCCTTGTGCTTGCCGGGGTGGATCCAATCATCGAAGGCGACATCGTCTACGAAGGCTGGATCCCGCTACCCAAAATTGTCTGATCAGGCATGGCAATCAGCAGCGTATCTGGCCTGAGCAACAGTCCACCGGACTCTGCGCCAGGTCTATACATGATCGGCCTCACTCTCCACTCGACCCAGATAATCCGTATCGGTCGTCTGGGATCTTTCACTTTCAAGTCTGGAAACTATTTGTATTTTGGGAGCGCGCGTGGACCGGGTGGTGTCGCTGCCCGGGTATTCAGACATCTCCGTGAAACAAGGGGGAAGCGTACCCACTGGCATATCGATTGGTTGCGAGCAGTTGCCGAACCGCACCTGGTTTATTGGTCACACACCGCCACGGACAGCGAATGTGAATGGGTAGACATACTGGGATCTGCTGGAATCCGAGAGCCCGCTGGGTTCGGCGCGAGTGATTGCAGATGCGGTGGTCATTTGTTACGCTTAGAATCGAACGCGACACTAGCTCAAGCGCTTTCGACGATGAAAGTTGCCATTCCGGGTTCCTCGGGAATTATTGGAGCCTTCTCAGAATGAGGTGCATGCTATGGCCAGCGCTACTTTTGGGTGGATAACCCAGATTGCCGCCAAGGATGGCGTCAAAGCGGATAACCTGCTGCAGTCCAATTTGGACTATATCCGGGCGTTAAAACCACCCTTTAATACGCTCTGGTTTGAAGATCACCTGCAGTGGGGGGATACCGCTGTACTGGAAAGCTGGTCAATGCTCACGACCATGGCTGCGCGCTTCCCCGAAATGCGCTGCGGCACCCTGGTGCTTTGCCAGTCCTTCCGCAACCCCGCGCACCTGGCAAAAATGGCAGCCAGCCTGCAGATGCTCTCCGATGGTCGCCTGATCCTTGGGATCGGTGCCGGGTGGAAAGAGGATGAATATAAGGCTTATGATTATCCCTTTTCATCTTCCAAGGTCCGCCTGGAACAGTTAGAAGAGACAGCAATCATCATCAAGAAGCTGTGGCAGGAATCCCCGGCAACATTTCATGGAAATCACTATTCGATTGAGGATGCGTACTGCGAGCCACGACCTGATCCCGCGCCTCCACTGCTGATTGGCGGTGGCGGGGAAAAGGTTACTTTGAAGATTGTTGCGCAACATGCAGATTGGATGAACCTTCTTTTCGCAGACCTACCCACCTTTATCGAGAAGAACCGCATCCTCGAAGGGCATTGCCAAGAAGTAGGACGTGACGCCACGACGATCTCCCGCAGCTTATATGCCTATGTATGGATTACATCTGAAGGAACGAAACCAGCGCCACGCAGCGGGGATAAGTTCATCATCTATGGCAAACCTGAGCGTGTCACAGAACAAATACAAGGATTCATTGATGCCGGGGTTGATCATTTCATGATCCGGTTTCTTGACTTCCCCTCAACCGAGGGGCTCCAGTTATTTCAATCTGAAGTCATACCAAACCTGTGACCTGAAAGCGGAAGTTTGGCATACGATCCCTGCAGATGCAGCCTAATAGGGCTCGCACAGCCTACAAGGAGACTGTCATGCGCATTCAAATAGCGACCAAAGAAATCACCATGATCGCCACGCTCAGTGAGAATGAAACTGCGCAAACGATTTACGACGCATTGCCGATCGAAGGGGTGGTAAACCGCTGGGGAGAAGAGATTTACTTCTCCATCCCGGTGGAAATACCTGAGGCCTCCGATGCTCGCCAGGAGATGGCAGTAGGAGAGCTGGGATATTGGCCGCCGGGCACCGCCTTCTGCATCTTCTTCGGCCCGACGCCAGCGAGCCATGATCAAACCCCACGGGCTGCATCGAATGTAAACCCTTTTGGGATGATCCACGGCGATGCAACGCTATTCTCATCCGCGCGCGATGGGGAAGATATCACGCTATCCAGCGTGGAGGATTGATCTCCGGGATCTGCCCCGGTCGTTGGCTCCCATCCCCAGTTGGTTAATTTACGCAGGGAAGAGAAAGGTCTTACACGAAGAAAACTGGTGATGTTATTAAGAATCTGGGTAATGTGCGCTTTGCGGTTAGTAGGGGCGACCGATGATCGCCCCTACTAATTTCAATGATCATGGGGCTTGAGTTCTATAAAAATGTATCAGGCCTACTTACAGCGCTTTGACCATGTATGTGCCATCTAGCACATAACCCAGCTTTTCGTAATACGCCCGTGTCCCCAGCGCTGCGATGACCGCCATGCTTCCATAACCTGCGCCTCGTGCGATGTTTTCGGCATGATCCATCAACGATGACCCCAGGCCGCTGTGCTGGGCTGCAACTTGCGACTCGGCTCCGACCTCGAGCGATTGCCCATATACGTGCACCTCACGCACAATTGCCGCTCCTTCAAGTCCGGACAATCCAATATGCGGCGCGTCTTCCCCAGGCAGGGAGAGACGCAGGAATCCGGCGATGCGGTCATGCGGGGTGACATAGGAGATGAAATGTTCCTGCGATGTGCCTGTGGTATAGGGCAAATCTTGCATCTCCAGCTGCTCGGGATCGAACTGCTCTTTACGTACCTCACGACATCGAACGCACCGGCAGCGCTCCCCGCGCTGTGCTAATTCTCGTTGGACATCCTGGCGCAGGCTCGTACGCTTATTGCCTTCGACAACATTGGTTGAGGGGATATCGCGGATAATGCGATTGACCCGACAGAATTCCGGGATCTCGGGCTTGATATCCGTAATCAGATCGATGAGTTCTGCAGTGGTATAGGGTTGATATTCACCGCGTTGCCAGTAGGCATAGAGTTCTGCGTTTTCAAGCAGCTGGCAGGGGTAGATCTTGATCTCGTCCGGGCGCATATCCGGGTCATCCCAGAGCCGTTGAAAATCCTGGCGATCCGATTCAAGTGTCGCACCTAACAAATTGGGCATCCAATGCAGGACGATTTTGAACCCCGCCCCCCGCATCCATCGCATGGCCATTCGCGCTTGTTCCACGGTATGCCCGCGATGATTCAACGCCAGGATGCGATCATCCAGACTCTGGATGCCCATCTGGATCTTGGTGACGCCCAACTGGCGCAGATGAATGATCTCGTCCTGATCGATATGGTCCGGTCGTGTTTCAATCACCAACCCCACGTTGCGATGTGGCGCGGAGCGATTTTGATCCTGCGCCTGGGCAAGCGATTCGGCGCTCCGCCCATTTAACGCTTCCAGGCAGCGCTGCACAAACCATTGTTGATATTCGCGCGTGTAAGCGCTCCAGGTTCCGCCCAGAATCAACAACTCGATCTTGTCGGTGGGATGACCAATGGCCTCCAACGCCTGCACGCGTGCCGCTGTCTGGGTGAAGGGGTCAAACTCATGATGAAGCGCCCGCATGGCGCCCGGCTCATCAGGCAGATACGATTTGGGCATGCGTGCATCGGTCGGGCAGAAGATGCACTTGCCCGGGCAGGGGTAGGGCTTGGTCAGTACGGTGACTGTCGTCACGCCGGATAGCGTGCGCACTGGTTTCATGCGCAACTTCTCAAGCAATTGGGGATCTTCCTGCCACTCACCAGCCGCCGTCAGTTCACGGTAGGCAAATACTAGCACGTGCTTGGGGAGATATCCGCCACCTGGATTGGGATGCCGGTTTACTGCCTGGCGAAGAGAGAGCCCGGCGCGCAACTCTTCCAGGATCAGTCGAGCACGATCTATCTGTTCCTGCGAGTATTCACGCGCTTCGTACCAGGTTTCATTCACCGTCATCGTATAATCCGAGTGTGCAAAAGCAGACCTTTGAGCGACTTCGAGCGCTCAATCACGAATTCTATCAGACCTTCGCTGAGCACTTCGCCGACAAACGCGCTCGATTGCAGCCCGGCGTGGTGCACGCTATGGATCATTATCCTCCCTCCGGGCCATCGCTTGACCTCGGTTGTGGGCATGGCGCGCTCGCTGAACGCCTGCTCTCCGATCGTCAGGAACACGCCTATCTGGGTGTTGATCTGAGCGAAGGTATGATCAGATTAGCACAAAGTGCTGTAACCGATACCCGGGTCCATTTTCTGCTCGCTGATGTCAGTCAACCCGCATGGCTTGAAGCGCTCCGGTCCGTCCCGACAACCTTTCAGCCTCCCTATGCGACTGTCTACGCCTTTGCCTCCCTGCACCACATCCCCGGAGAGAAGCGTCGGCAAGAGCTCGTGGGGGAAATAGCGGGTTTGATTCAGCCAGGTGGCTTTTGGATCCTCTCCGTGTGGGATTTTATGCAGAGCAATCGCCTGCGCAAACGCATCTTGCCCTGGGAAAGCGTGGGCGTCGATCCGGGACATGTGGAACCCGGGGATTACCTCATCGACTGGCGCCATGGGGGCCAGGGCACACGCTATGTACACCATTTTTCCGTTGAGGCGCTGGAAGAGCTCGCACAGCATGGGGGTATGGCCGTGCTGGAGACCTACCGCATGGATGGTGAAGACGGGCTGCTGGGGCTCTACCAGGTATGGCAGAAGCCCTGAATCGGCTTCCTTTTGACGGCCTATAGGCCGCATGGTAGAATGCCTCGACTCGGTGGAGCAACCCGGAGGGATGGCCGAGTGGACGAAGGCGGTGGTCTTGAAAACCACTGTGGGCGTAAGCCCACCGGGGGTTCGAATCCCTCTCCCTCCGCCTGAAAATTGAAGATTTGGGGAGGTGCCGGAGTGGCTGAACGGGGGCGCCTGCTAAGCGCTTGTAGGGGCCAAAACCTCTACCGAGGGTTCGAATCCCTCCCTCCCCGCCTTGGGCCGGTTACGCCGGCCTTTTTCATTTGAGGGCAACGATCTTTGGGGGAATCACCTTTTGATATTGCTCGCACAGGCGTAGAGGATCGTCTTGACGTGGAAGGGGGTCAAATGGGGATGTTTGGCCAGGATCAGTGCAATGATCCCGCTCATATGAGGCGCGGCAAAGCTGTTACCGGTGGTCACACAGGTACTCTTGTTGAGCCACGGCACCTCAATATCGATTCCCGGGGCACCAAACTCGACCGGGGGACTGGGATTGTAGTAATAGGTTAGGGGATTCTGCCCATCACCCGCTGCAACGGAGACAACCGAGGAGTAGAGCGAGGGGTAGCTCGCAACCGGGAAATTATTGACTGCTGATACAAGCAGAACGTTATTGAAGTACGCCTTGTCGGTCAATTCGTGAAAGAGCGCGAAGTATTCGCTCTTAGATGTGCTGAGGCTGAGATTCACCACGTTCATGCCGTTCTCGATCGCCCAGCGCAATCCTGCCGCAAACTGTAAGGCTTTGGCCGTAAGATCTTTTCCCAACACTCGAATGCTGGTTATCTCCGCTTGCGGTGCAATGCTATGGATCACGCCCGCACAGGCTGTGCCATGCCCACAGTAGTCCTTGGGCGGGTTGTCATCACGGATGCATACGGGATCCTCGGCGCCCTCAACCCACTCGATCGCCACCCCATGTTTCACGCAACCATTCAGCGCAGGATGATCAAATTCGACGCCGCTATCGACGATCCCAATTTTGACACCCGCACCTTCGCTACCACCCCAGGCCCACTCCCG
>JBFFMI010000077.1:0-12243 GCA_041554155.1 Anaerolineales bacterium | reverse complement strand
GTGCGTCGGGCAACGCTCGCGCAACGATGACGCTCATCGCGTAATCAAGATAAGCGTTGCGCATTTGATCGTCGATGTTGACCTGTCTTACGGTTCCGATTTCCATAAAATCCCTGTATCCCAATGGTTAATTTGATCGAAAACCCGCCAGGGGCGGGTCGCCACTTAATTATACCCCAGGGGCCGTAAAAGAGCACTTTGCCTGCGATGCTTAAGCGGTCAGAAATACATTTATGTTAAGTACGAATGGAGGCAGTTCGGCGAACGAGAGCGAGTATGGGCAGTAGCTTTCCTGAATAAATTCCCGGATCAGGGGATGGGGGACAGGATCGTCTGAATCGTGATGGTCTCGCTTTCGATGGGGAGCAGATGGGAGAGCAAGACCGCGAACTGCGTTGGGTTGATCGAAACCTGGGCATGATCCGGTGCCAGTGCCAGGATGGGGCCGAGATCAGGGTTGGGCCCCAACTTTGCTGCCTGTGGTAAAAGGCCTCCCAGAATACTGGCCTGCAAGTCAACCAGGCTGACGGGATCGGATTCAAAAACATTATGCAGAGCTAATACTTGTGGGCCTGTGAGTACCTCTCCTTCGAAGGGTAAACCCATCTCTGCTTCAAGCGGTAAACCACCCAGGTAATCGACCAGTGCGCCAAAAGCGAACTCATCCATCACCACCGTAACATCGACATCAATACGGAGCGCCCTTTCGAAGGCCTCCAGGAACGGCGGCGCAACAACTCCTTCGGGCGTCCAACCGAAGAAAGAATCCAGTGTCACCTCCGCCCCTGGTACAAGATCAAGATTGGACGGAACACCGGAAAGCATCACGTTTGGATCGGGAGGGGCAAAGGCCAAGAGCCAGATGGCACGTAACGCGGGATCAGGATGATCGAAACGATCAATGCCGATAAGCAATATGGTGGTCTGCTCACCGCGAGAGGGGCTGAGAATATTGCTGATCCCCCCGGAGGGGAACAGGTTAACTATCCGATCTAGTACCGACGCATCTGTTTGCTCACCAAGCAGCACCGTTCCCACACCGAGGCAAAAGCACATGGATACGAGCAGAATCAAAATGGCCGGGCGGGATTTCATCGTTGTCGCTTGTTTACTCGATATCTTGGTAGATTCAGGATCTGGCTTTAGGTATGACGCAATGTAGGCTGGCTACAGGTTCATTATACATAGACCCGTATTCAGTCGGAATGAGACATTCGTTCGACAGCCGGCTAGATTCAAAATAATGACATGGTTGAAATTGACTCCTTCAGATAACAGTGCTACAAAGATTCGCTACTCCAAGGAGGCTTACGTGCCCAAAACTACGCGCCGACTCATTATCTCCTTCGCTGTACTCATGATCATTGTTCTCGTTGTTGGCGGTATGGGATTGTATGTCGTCCGTCGCTCATTCCCGAAAACTTCAGGCACTCTCCAGGTTCCAGGCCTTGAGCAAGAGGTTGAAATATTCCGCGACACAATGGGGGTGCCCCACATCTATGCCAGCAATCAAAATGATCTCTTCTTCGCCCAGGGTTATGTCCATGCCCAGGATCGATTCTGGCAAATGGAATTCTCGCGACGTGTGGGCAGTGGGCGGCTATCCGAAATACTCGGGGATGCCACCCTCGAGCAGGATCGATTTATCCGCACGGTTGGCTGGCACCGCACCGCCGCCGCTGAATTGGAGCTGCTAAACGATCATGAGCTGAGCATCCTGAATTCGTATTCGCAGGGCGTCAATGCTTACATCAACCAGCAATCCGGAAAGCTGGGACTGGAATTTACATTACTTGGATTAACGGGTGTGCGTTATGAGCCAGAACCATGGACACCGCTGAACACACTCACGTGGGGCAAAGTCATGGCCTGGGATCTTGGTGGTAACCGCAGCGCCGAGCTCACTCGAGCGCACATCGCCGCCCGCCTGGGCTCACAAGCCGTCGATGACCTCATGCCACCCTACGACGAGAGCCATCCCACAATTGTGAGCTCCAGCCTCAGTGAAGTGACGCTCGCCAGCATACCCGATTCGCTCTTCACCTTAAACACCCTGGGAACTGGCCCAGGCCTGGGCAGTAACAACTGGGTCATCGCAGGATCACGAACCGCCAGCGGGAAGCCCATCCTGGCGGATGACACCCATCTCGGGATCCAGATGCCTTCGATCTGGTACGAAGTAGGACTGCACTGCTCCCCGGTGAGTCCTGAATGCCCCTTCAATGTCGTGGGCTTTTCATTTGCCGGCGTCCCAGCGGTGATCCTGGGGCACAACGATCGAATTGGATGGGGTGTTACCAATCTCGGACCCGATGTTCAGGATCTCTTCATCGAGCGCATCAACCCACAGGATCCCAACCAATACGAATATCAGGGCCGTTACCTGGACATGGAACTCATCCGTGAGGAAATTCAGGTAGCCGGGCAGGATGAACCCGAAGTCGTGATCGTGCGGAAGACTCGCCATGGCCCGATCATCAACGATATTCTCGGCGGAATCGAGGAGGATTGGTCATTCGGATGGCAGCCGCTGGCGTTCTCCTGGACAGCCCTGGAGCCTGGCACGATCTGGCAGAGCGTATTCATGATCAATCAAGCGCAGAATTGGGATGAGTTTCGAGCTGCACTCGAATTCTGGGACGTACCCAGCCAGAATTTCGTTTACGCCGACGTCGACGGTAACATTGGCTATCAAACACCCGGGCGCATCCCTATTCGTGCCGCAGGGAATGGCAGCATCCCATCTCCCGGGTGGACGGGAACACATGAGTGGTTGAATACCATTCCCTTCGAGAGTCTCCCCAGTGTGTTGAATCCACCCTCCGGTTATATCGTGACCGCTAACAACGCCGTTGTCGACGAAGATTACCCCTATTTCATTTCAACGGATTGGGCTCCAGGCTTCCGAGCACGCCGGATCGCCGAGATGATCGAAGCACTGGAAAGTATTTCGTTGGAAGATATCCCTCCGATGCACGGCGATCCGAAACAACTTTACGCTGTCGATATCCTGCCCTACGTATTATCAACGCAGCCCTCCGACCCAACGCACGCCCAGCTTCTTGACCTTCTGCGTGACTGGGATGGCTATGCATGGCGCGATAGTGTTGCGGCGGCGGTCTTCGAAGCACTGCGAGTTCATCTCGTTGACCGCGCCTATGGCGATGAGCTCGGGGATCAACTGCTGAACCGTTCTCGCTCAAGTTTGATGATCGCACTGAAAAATCATCTCCCAGATCCCGAAACCAGCTGGTTCGATGACATCTATACCGATCAAGTTGAGACGCGCGATGAGATTGTCCTGCTCGCTCTGGAAGACACCGTTCAGGAATTGTCCGAAAAGCTGGGGAAGGACATCGAAAGTTGGAACTGGGGTCGCCTCCACACAGCCACTTTTAAGAATCAGAGTCTAGGCCAGAGTGGAATATGGCTGTTGGAATGGCTGCTCAACCGTGGCCCGGTCGCTGTCGATGGTTCCAGCGGGACGCCGAACGCCACCTCATACTCCTTTGCCAATCCTTATGAAGTCAGCGCCGTTCCATCGCAGCGCCATATCCTGGATTTTCAGTACTTTGAACAGTCCCTTAGCATGCACACAACCGGTCAGTCCGGGCATCCCTTCCATCCACATTATGACGATATGATCGACCCCTGGCGCAATATTGAGTATCACCCCATGCTATGGACGCGCGGGCAAGTTGAAGCTGCCGTGGCGGATTATCTCGTTCTCACACCCTGAACCCTATGTCGTGACGAGAAAAGGGGCAGTTCAATGATGAACTGCCCCTTTTGATCGCATAGGATCAAGCTGGATCGCCCGATTGTGAGAACCAGTTTTTAGAAGAGCGCCAACTTGCCCGTCACCATTAACCCCAGAAGACCGATAACAACGACAGTGCCAAGAAACATGAGTGAGAGAACGAACCGCTGGCCGGGCGTCATACCGAGAAATTGTCTCGGGGGCGGGCCTAGATCTTCAATCTCGTACTCTTCATATTCATAGGCTTCTGGTTCTTCAAAAAGTGCTTCACCATCTGAGAGCTGTCGTAGTTCGTCGAACATCGCTGATCTCCTTTTGCCATCCCAAGCGCTTCGTTCACCGAATTTTTGGTGTTCGTTGCCCTTGTCTGCAACAGTGTAATCTAAACCTTATCGCTGTCAATGGGACGAAGGCGTAGGTCGCCTTCACCCATCAGTAGAGTCTCTCCCGAGCCGATCTTTAGCATCAATTTACCATCTGCAGCCAGCCCTGCGACGCGTCCGATGACCGTCGAATGTTTTCCCCGCAATGAGACTTCTTGATCAAGATAGGCCAGTCGTTCTCCCCACGCACGGATGACTTCACTCGACCCAAGCCTGGGGTACCATGCGCCAAAACTGCGGAGAATATCCAAAAACAGATCCTCGCGGTTTACACGCCTGCCGACTTCGGATTCCACACACGTAGCGGGGAAATCCAGGTCTATTTTGGGGATCGAACCCGGCTTGACGTTTACGCCAATCCCCACAATGGCATAGTCCATAGACTCGCCTCTCCAACTCGTCTCAACCAGGATACCGGCAATTTTTCCACCTGACACAATGACATCATTTGGCCATTTGATCCTGGCCTCGAGCCCGCATTGCGCTAGCCCCTCGACAACCGCAAGCGCTCCCAATGCCGTGAGGGCGCTGCTCCCTTCTGAGAAGGACTCTGGTCTCAAGATCAAGCTTAGCGCCAGTCCACTTTCAGGCTCGCTGTACCACTTGCGCCCTTCCCTGCCTTTTCCGCTCGTCTGCTCATCGGCTAACACCAGGGTGCCATGTGGAGAACCATCTTCAGCTAAATTCTTGGCCTCATCATTGGTCGAGCCGATCGACGGAAAAATATAGCTCGGCACTCCAAAACCCCCAAGCGGTAGGCCAGCCTCCAGACGTTTACGATTTATCATGATCTCATTGTATCGATAGGTGCAGGTAGTGTGCCAGCTGGTTTGAAGCCAAATCGATCTCTGCTACAATCGTGGGGACGAAACATGAAGCATCTCTGGGCTCCGTGGCGAATGACATACATCCAGGAAGGCATCGACGAATCCGAGTGCTTATTCTGCTCTTTGTTGACTTTGGATGATGGTCCCGAAAACCTCATCCTGCATCGTGGGCATCATGCTTTCGTCATCCTCAACCGCTATCCTTATACCAACGGCCATATGATGGTTGTACCCTTCACACATGAATCATCTCTTGAGGGATTAACCCCGGAGATCTTGTCTGAAGTGATCCAACTCACACAGAAGTCAACCGTCCTGCTCCAGTCAGCCTACAAAGCTGATGGGTTCAATATCGGCGCCAATATCGGTGAAGCTGCAGGTGCGGGCGTTCGAGAGCACGTGCATATCCACATTGTCCCGCGCTGGCAGGGAGACACCAACTTCATGGCCACAACCGCAGAAACGCGTGTGCTACCGGAAGACCTGCTGACAACCTATGAAAAATTACGTCTGCTTTGGCAGACAGAAACCACCTGATCCCCCGATTCTCACCACCACCGTAGCCGACCAGATTCAACAAACATGAGGACACAATGACCGAATCCCAACAACCTCACGAAGCAGTCATTCTCAGTGCCGCCAGAACGCCTATGGGGCGATTCCAGGGCAGCCTTGCACCTCTGAGCGCAACCCAACTGGGTGCAGAGGCGATCAAGGCCGCCGTCGCGCGCGCTGGTATCGAAGATCTATCCAGCATCGATGAAGTCCTGATGGGAAATGTGGTGAGCGCCGGCCTGGGCCAGGCCCCTGCCCGCCAGGCCGCGATCACTGCGGGCCTACCACCCACAGTGGGCGCAACCACGATTAATAAAGTCTGCGGTTCTGGTTTGAAGGCCGGGATGTTTGCCTGCCAGGCCATACTTGCAGGTGACGGACAACTGTATGTCGCTGGCGGCATGGAAAGTATGAGCAATGCACCCTTTCTGGTACGCGCACGATCCGGTGAGCTGCGCTACGGGCACAAGACCCTTGAAGATGCCCTGCTGCATGATGGTCTCTGGGATCCCTTCGAAGATTGGGCTATGGGCATGGCGGCCGAATGGGTCGCCGATGAATACGAAGTATCCCGCGAAGCGATGGATCAATGGGCTTGCGATAGCCATGCTAAAGCGGTAAAAGCCATACAGGCGGGTAAGTTCAAGGACGAAATCATCACGCTCGAGGTACCCGGTCGCAAGGGGAAGGTGACCTTGATTGCGGAAGACGAGACCCCCCGGCCCGATACCACCATGGAAGTTCTGGGGAAGCTTAAACCAGCCTTCAAAGCTGATGGCAAGGTGACCGCCGGCAACGCGCCGGGATTGAACGATGGCGCCTCCGCCCTCGTGTATGCCAGCCGAGCGAAATCAGTCGAGCTAGGGGTAAAACCAATCGCCCGCGTCGTTGGGTACGCACAGGCGGCCGTACCACCGAAAGAGCTATTTACGGCCCCCGCCTTCGCGATACCCAAATTGCTAGAGAAAATCGGATGGACTCTCGATCAGGTTGATTTACTTGAGCTCAACGAAGCCTTCGCGGCACAGGTGTTAGCTGATGGGCATATCTTGAAAGATCTTGGCTGGGATTGGGATCGGGTAAATGTTCATGGAGGCGGTGTTGCACTGGGTCATCCGATCGGCGCTTCCGGGGCCCGCGTGCTCACAACCTTGATTTATGCCCTGAAAGATCGTGGGCTCAAACGCGGTATCGCCTCACTTTGCCTGGGCGGCGGAGAGGCGGTCGCCATGGCAATTGAACTCGAATAGTCTTAGACCCGGGAGGGCAAGCATGGATGTTAAACACCTATTCGTTGTCGGGGCCGGCACCATGGGCAACGGCATCGCCCAGACCGCAGCAGTCTCTGGTTTTTCGGTCACGATGAGTGATGTCTCTGAAGATATTCTGAATCGTGCCACCAGCGCCATCGCAAAATCGGTTGAAAAGCTTGAGGGCAAGGGGGCCATCACGGCCGAGCAGAAACAGGCGGCGCTGGCCATAGAAACCTCGATGGATTTAAAACCAGCGAGCAAGGCGGATCTGGTTGTTGAAGCTGCCACGGAAAACCCCACCTTAAAGCTTCAGCTATTTCGCGATCTGGATCAGCTCGCACAGGAACATACGATTCTGGCTTCCAATACATCCTCAATTTCCTTAACGAAGATCGCCGCCGCTACAGAACGACCGGATAAGGTTGTGGGGATGCACTTCTTCAACCCAGTCCCGCTCATGAAATTGCTTGAAGTCATCCGGGGGTTGGCGACGTCGGACGATACCACACAAACCGTCATCGAAGTGGGCAAAAAGATGGGTAAGGAACCGGTGGAAGCACAAGATTCACCCGGATTCATCTCCAATCGGATTTTATGCCCAATGATCAATGAGGCCATTTACGCCCTGCAGGAAGGCATTGGTACCCCCGAGGCGATCGATACAGTAATGCGACTTGGGATGAATCACCCCATGGGTCCCCTGACATTGGCAGACCTGATCGGCCTGGATGTCGTGCTATTCGTAATGGAAGTCCTTCACCGTGATTTGGGAGAGGATAAGTACCGGCCCTGCCCATTACTACGCAAGATGGTCGATGCAGGCTACCTGGGGCGTAAGTCGGGGCGTGGATTTTACGCCTACGGATAGAAGCTGATCGCTTATGATCGGTTGATTTGGCTTCAGCGGAATGGCTTGAAGCCGCATGCCCCTGGCTTTATTGGTGGGTAATCGATCGATTGACGGTGAAAACAATACACCTCTCCCTGTCAGAAGGGCATAGGATGAGGGCACCAATTGCAATAGAGGCAATTCTGTACTATCTTCTACAGTGTGGCGTTATTCGCCAAGGGTGGCAAATACCCAGGAGGCAATTCGGATGAATTTAATTTTTCCCATCTGGTTTATTCTGGCCGCGATCTTTGCATATCTAGCCTATATGCAATGGCGCCTATCTGCGGAACCGCTGCGGACCTTTCATTTCCGCAATCGCGGCAAGGATGACGTAGATGAAGGAAGCAGCGAGGTCAATCGTGAGACCATCGTGGAATTTAACAATTACCTTGAAATGATCAACTTCCGGAATAAGAAGAACCATCAAATGGCCGCCATCGGCTTCTTTGTTGCGGTTTTTCTGTCGCTGGTATCGATGTTCCTGGTAGTAGGAAAATTTTAAGGGCTCTAAACGGAGTGGCTTATCCAAGCGGCGGAGTTCTCTCCGCCGCTTGTTTATTTCAGCTGTGATTCCAACGCATAACTGCCAAGCTGTCTTTGATTCCCCACCAACGGCTGAAAAGTCGGAATATTTGCCATACTCTTCGAAAGTAGCGAGGCATCGTTTCCGGCGTTGTCACGAGAATAAAAGAGAATTTTTGATAGAACGGGATCAGACTGGATCGACAGGTCAGCCACAACGTTGATGATGCTTTTGACTGAAGATGCCGGATAAGGGTCCCAGCAAAACCGCGCGAGCGGAACGCCGGTTTTATATAGAGTGAGGCTAATTCGCAGGCTCCATCGCGGTGACGTTTGATCTGACCGCAGCCAATGAGTTCCCCATCATCCCTCTCAATAAGGTCAAACGCCCGCCAGGACAGCCCAATCGGGTTCAAGCGCCCAGCATAAATAAGCTGACGAATGACACTTTGATCCTCTGCTGTGGCGGAACGGATGTTGAAGTTGGCTTCTAACACGGGGATTGGCGAGCTACCTTATGCCTTTAATTTGCTTTCGAGCAGGTCTTTGACCATTTGAGGGTTAGCCTTCCCACCCGAATTTTTCATGACCTGCCCCACAAACCAACCGATGACAGTCGATTTACCACCACGATAGGTGGCCACCTGGTCGGGGTTTTCCAGGATGACCTGATCAATGATGCTTTCCAATGCACCGCTGTCTGAAACCTGGGCGAGCCCTTCCCGCTCAACGATCACCCGGGGCGAATCACCACTGGCCTGAACTTTTTCGAGAAGATCCTTCGCGGTCGGAGTATTGATCGCTTTCTCGTCAAGCAGTTGAATAATTTCAGCCAGATGGGCAGGCAAGATCTTCAATTGAGCGGCTCGTAATCCACTTTCTCGAAGCATGCGCAGCACATCGTTCATCAACCAGTTTGATACCGATTTCGGTTCTCCACCGTAAGCTGCCACCGCCGCCTCATAATAATCTGCCAGGCTGCGCTCCTCGGTCAGAATCTCGGCGTCGTACAGTGGGATTGCGTAATCCCGGATAAAGCGATCGCGCCGGGCTAGCGGCAATTCGGGCACACTCGATAACATCGATGCACGCCAGCCAGGATCAATCTCCAATGGTAATAAATCCGGTTCTCGGAAATAGCGGTAATCGGCTTCAGTTTCTTTTGATCGCATCTTGCGCAAACTGGCCGTATCTTCATCCCAATCAAGGGTCCAGGCTTCGATCACGCCCCCGCCTTCGACCTCCCGGATCTGGCGCTCCACCTCTGCGGCAATTGCATCACGCACATTCTCAATCGAGTTCACATTTTTAATTTCCGTCTTCGGATTTAAGATCGTCTCTCCGATGCGGCGGATAGAGACATTCGCATCGCAGCGCAACTGCCCTTTCTCCATGTCAGCCTCGGAAATTTCCAGCCAGCGCAACAATTGCCTCAACCGAATAAGATACTGGGCCGCCTCATCCGCCGATCGCAAATCCGGCCCTGTGACCATCTCTACCAGTGGGACACCGCAGCGGTTGAAATCGATTTTGCGTTGATCCCCTTCACGAACAGTCTTGCCTGCATCCTCTTCCAGATGCAGCTTCGTGATCGTCACCCGCCGACCCTCGCTCTCGGAAAGCGGCACTTCCATAAAGCCTCCACGCGCCAGCGGTTCGTCGTACTGACTGATCTGGTACCCCTTTGGCAGATCGGGATAGAAGTAATTTTTCCGGGCGAAATAAGAGGTTTCCTGAATTACATCGGCATTCATCGCCGCAGCGAGTCGCACAGCTTTTTCAACCGCAGCGCGGTTGAGAACCGGAAGCACACCCGGCAGACCTGTGCATACAGGGCAGATGTTGGTGTTCGGTGGGTCTGACCATGAATCAGCTTTGCAACTGCAAAAAATCTTGGAGGCAGTATTGAGCTGAATATGGGTTTCTAATCCGATGATCATTTCATAGTCAGACATGCAATGTCCTGTTGATCCCCTGCTGTACCCAAAAGATGATTGGTGTTAGCGAGATATGATGGTGACCCGCACAATTTCATCTTCAGCCGTCAGGGCTTCGATTACGTCCAGCCCGGACGTGGTATACCCAAAAATGGTGTAGAACTCTTCAAAGCCCGGAAGGTCATCCAGCAGGAAGAGGATCTGGCTACCACTGGATGCGAGCAGATCCTGGCGGAACCAGTACGCAATCGCACCTTGCCTGGCTTCTAATCCGTTTTCTGAAGGCAGCTGGTACCCGACATCACTATCCGGGCGACCATAGGGCGAGCCGGTCAACGTATACGCACCTGCTTGAACGGCATTGATCGGGAAGTTATCCCAGTAACCCAGGTTGGCCAACTGCACAAAGTTGTTTACGCTCTGGGGGGTGGAGAGCGCCTCAAGTTCTACTACGATCGTACCCTTCGTGGTCACGATGCTGGCAGTATAGGTTTTATCCAGGGCGATCGACATCTCAGGCATACCGGTGTAAATATTTTCTCTCTCCTCGATCGGCAATACCGCCAGTGGCCGGTTGAGGGCCTCTTCCGGTCTCATCAACTCAGGCGTTGCCGTCGCGGGTGGCAGACTGCTCCGCCGCTTTACTTCGATGTCCACCCCCAGGATCAAGTCACCTTCAAATGCCGGTGATTCTGCCGGGTCTCGAGGCGTCAACGACTCTGCTACTTCCAGGCCTTCCACCACTTTACCGAAGATAGTATGAAATCCATTCAGCCAGGGCGTGGGGGCATAGGTTATGAAAAATTGACTGCCATTCGTGTCAGGTCCACTGTTGGCCATAGCCAGAAGACCGGCCTGATCGAACACAATACCATGCGCGATCTCATCCTCGAAGGTATATCCAGGGCCTCCAGCGCCGGTACCTGTCGGATCCCCCCCCTGCGCCATAAACCCAGTGATAACCCGGTGAAAGGTCGTGTTGTCGTAAAAGCCGGCCTCCGCCAGGAATACGAAGTTGTTAACCGTCTTCGGTGCGAGATCATCAAAGAGCTCGATGGTGATGTCACCCTTGGCAGTACGCAGCGTCGCTAGATAGATGCGATCGGTGTTGATCGTCATCTCAGGGGGTGTGTCCCAGATTAGTTCAACCCCTTCACCTGTGCTGATGTCCGAAGGCTCAACGGGTAGTTCAGGGGGTGGGGCTGAAGTAACATTCCCGGGAAGCACGCTGCAAGCGCCCAGGACGGATACCATCACTACGATCAGAACTGCCATCATTCTTTTTTGATTAAACATACCTGCTCTCCTAAGAGTTCTACCCCTTCAAATTGAGTACGACAGGCACATTCTTCCGCCAGCCTGCATCCGCAGTGCCCCGTTCGAATGACCGGCCAATCTTTAATAGTTTACCCTCTTCAAAATCCGCGCCCATGAGCTGAATACCAATGGGTAGGCCAGTGGTGTCAAAACCCGCTGGCAGCGAAATTGCCGGTATACCGGCATGGTTTGCCGAAACAGTGAGCAGGTCGGCGTATTGCATCAAGACACTATCGCCATATACCTGCCCGATCTTAAATGCTGTTGTCGGGGTGGTCGCAGAGAGCAACGCATCAAGCTTGTACTCTCCCTGCGGATCAAAAGCCCTTTCGAAATCTTTGCGGATGAGCGTTCGCACCCGCAGGGCTTGTTGGTAGTATTCCATTTCATATTGTTCAGCCGAGACGTACATGCCCATCAATATGCGTAATTTTGGCTGTGGTCCAAAGCCTTCTCCGCGAGTTTTCCGGTAGAGCAGCCGCAAGTCGTCAACCTTTTGACCCGAGCGATGCCCATACTTGACACCGTCATAGCGATGTAGATTGGAGGCCGCTTCAACCCGTGAAACCACGAAGTAGGCAGGTATGCCGTAATGCGTATTGGGCATGGGTATGTCTTCGACAATCACGGCGCCTTGCTGTGCAAGCACCTCTGCCGTCGCTCGGACTGAGGCCTCGATTTCAGGCGTGATCGCCTGTTCTCTGAGCTCACCGCTCTCGGGATCAGGGTATTTCAGTTTGAAGTAATCCGGGGAAATGCCAATGCGCATGCCCTTGATGCTGCCTTCAAGTTCATTC
>JBFFMI010000076.1:0-12249 GCA_041554155.1 Anaerolineales bacterium | reverse complement strand
GTTGGCTTTCTGATCATCACTTTGTTGCTGTCTGGCATCGCGTATAGCGTCTTTCAAATGAGCAGCGGCGAGATTTCGATCTGGTTGGCAGTATGGGTGCTCATTCCGCTTTTCTGCTTACCCGTTTTACTCCTGGTCGTTTACCGGCTTTATGGGTTGATCACTGCGCGCTACACCATCGACCGCGATGGTTTTAAACTGCGCTGGGGATTGGCCTATGATGATATCCCTATCCAACAATTAACCCGGGTTGATCGGGCGCAGGCATTTGACCTGGACCAGATGCCAGGCGTGCGTGGCAGGTGGCCAGGGCTGGTTATCGGTAAGCGATGGGTTGAAGGCCTGGGAGGTTTTGAATTTTTCGCTACGCGTGGCATTGAAGAAATGGTCATCGTGCATAGCGGCGAGCGGTTCCTGGCAATTTCGCCAGTGGACGTCGATGCATTTCTCAAAGCCGTCACCGATGCCTTGCGCATGGGTGCGCTATCGACGTATGAGGAGATCTCAACCAGACCTAATTTTGCGCTGGCGCGATTGGGGTCGGATCGGGCTGCTGTTCTCCTGGTCATTCTGGGCGGACTGCTGCCCATTGCTCTCCTGGGTTACTTGCTGCTCGTGGTTGGGGAGATGACAGGCCAGGTCGCATTCGGATTTGATTCTCTCGGGGCGGTTGATACCCTGGCGCCGCCCGGACGCTTACTCCTTTTGCCGATGATCGCCGGCGCCGGCTGGTTCATTGATCTTTTCTTCGGCATGTGGATGTACCGGACTGAAGCTAATCGACCGCTGGCTTACACGCTGTGGGCTGGCGCAATCCTCGTTGGGGGTTTGATGTGGGGCGCCGTACTTCAACTCCTGGATATGATTTGATATCCACAAGTTATCCACAGGATTTCGGGTGTTATCCACAGCTTGAACGCATGCGATGCACAGTTTTTCCACAGGTGAGCTTATGTCCTTGGGTATGACGGGTCTTGGCATTCTGCTCGGGTCGCTGGTGGGATGGTTGGGCTATCGGACACGCTCGTTAACCAAGGACGGTGCCGCTGCAGCAGCGCTCATCGGTGCACTCATTTTTAGCTTTGGTGGTTTGCGTCCATCCCTGCTGGTTATCGCTTTTTTCATCAGCTCGAACCTCATAACTCGTTATCAGGCTCAACAGAAGGAGCACCGCCAGTTGGGATTTGAGAAAGGCGGGCAACGCGACGCCGGGCAGGTGCTGGCGAATGGACTCGTCGCGACGCTCTTGGTTGTGCTTCATGGCTGGTATGGGAGCCAGGCAGCGCTGGGTGGGTTTGTGGGTGCTATTGCAGTAGCAACAGCCGATACCTGGGGTACCGAGATCGGTGTGCTTAGCCAACAGCAGCCCCGAAACATGCTATCCGGGCAGCGTGTGCCTCGTGGTACGTCCGGTGCTGTGACGGCGCTAGGCAATTTCGCTAGCGCCGTGGGTGCCCTGGCGATTGGTGCGCTTGCCTCCAGCTTCTTCCGGGATTGGCGTTTGCTACTTTTGGGGCTGGTTGGGGGTGTAATGGGCGCGATGAGCGATAGCCTTCTTGGTGCAAGCTATCAGGCACTGTATTACTGCCCATCATGTAAGGTTGCGACGGAGAGCCATCCGGAGCATTATTGTGGTTCAGGTACAGAACATCATCGCGGTTGGCGCTGGTTGCATAACGACCTTGTAAATTTCATTGCAACGGCACTGGGAGCCGGGGTAAGTGTTGGATTGTCCCTTTTATGGGCATGAGAGAGGTAGCAGATAGAGGAGCTGAACGATGACTTCAACCCTGCGGAACGATATGCGAACGTTGTTGAAAACCTTCGGGATCCAGGCTGATGAGGCAGTGATTGCACATCTGGCGCGCAACAACCAGATCACGCAACTGCGGCTGCGCCTGGTACTTGAAGACCTAACCGATTATGGGAATGATACGCCTGTTGAAGGTCTGGCATTTGCACTTGAGGGCGAGATCGGTCGGCCTGAGTAACTGGTCAGCACCTGTTTTTGGAAGAAAGTCGACTCGATCAGACAATCATCGGGCAATATGTATGGGGTTGAAAGCAGGAGAGTAGCGGATGGCAAATCCTGATGTGCTGGGGGTGATCCTTGGTGGTGGCCGCGGGTCTAGACTGTGGCCGCTCACCAAACTGCGGGCCAAACCGGCGGTCCCGATAGGTGGCAAGTATCGTTTGGTGGACATCCCCCTGAGCAACTGTCTCAATTCGGGTATTTCGCATATAGCGGTGCTTACTCAGTTCAACTCCGTATCCCTGCATAGACACATCTCCCAGACCTACCACTTCGATGTCTTTCATAGTGGTTGGGTCCAGATTCTGGCTGCTGAGCAGACTCTGGAGAGCGCTGATTGGTATCAGGGCACGGCGGACGCTGTGCGCAAGCATCTATTTGAGATCAGCGTAACCGGCGCCGAGAATGTGCTCATTCTGGCGGGCGATCACCTGTATCGCATGGATTATGAGCAGCTGTTGGCTTTTCATACCGAAAACGATGCTGATTTGACGGTGGCCGTGAAACCGGTGCCAGCCAGCGATGCCGATCGTTTTGGCATTCTAAAATTAGCATCGGATGGCAGGATCACAAATTTCATCGAGAAACCGAAGGATGCTTCGGTGCTGGATCCTTTTGTGAGTCGTGCAGATCCCGGGCAACCCTACCTCGGATCAATGGGTATCTACGCTTTCAAGCTGCCGGTTCTCATCGAGCTTCTAAATGCCACCCTGGATGATTTCGGCAGCGATGTTATACCGGCAGCGATTGAATCGCACCGCGTATATGGCTATACGTTCGAGGGATACTGGCAGGACATCGGCACGATTCAGGCTTTTTATGAGGCAAACCTGGCGTTAACCCAGGCCGAGCCCCCCTTCCATTTCCATGATCCAGTGGCGCCGATATTCACACGCCCCCGCTTTTTACCCGCCTCACGTATTTACGACGTTAGCCTCGATCAGGTGACACTGGCGGATGGCTGTATCGTCGAAGGCGCTGAGATTCAGCGATCCGTGGTCGGCGTACGCAGCGTGATCGGTGAGGATGTCATCCTGCGCGAGAGTGTGATGATGGGTGCTGATTATTATGAAGGACCGGTATCCAAACTCGGTGCGGGCATCCCGCCGATCGGCATTGGGCCGGGGGCACGCATTCAGGGCGCCATCATCGATAAAAATGCACGCATCGGTGCTGGCGTTGTTATTGAACCATTTCCACAGGGATTGGACATTGATGAAGAGTCATGGAGCGTCCATGATGGGATCGTGATCATACCCAAGGATGCGATCCTTAGGGAAGGAACAGTGATTCGTCCAGAATAGGACCTGCATATTGAGGTTGTAGAAACAGGGCGGCTTGGATAGCCGCCCTTGTGTTTACATGGGAGATGCGTTTGGGTATTGTGGGTTCCCTTGTATTCGCAGCATGGCCAATGCCGCCAGCAGGATGAAGGCGGCACTGAAGATCCACACTGACGTATGGCCGGTAAGGTCGATGAGCCAGCCCCCCAGGATCGGTCCGGTGATCGCCGCAGCGGACGAGGCGAAATAGTAGAGGCCGGTATACACACCGATGCTGCTCTCATCGCCCAGGTCGTACACCATCGGCAAGGAGTTGATGTTGATCAGGGCCCAGAAGGTGCCCATCAAAGCCAGTGTGATGAGCAGAATGGTGGCATCGCGGATAAAGAAGCCGGCGACTAGCCCGGCAAACATACCACTTAATCCGATGATAATCGTGGGTTTGCGGCCCACACGGGTGGCGATCAAGCCGCTGGGAATGGCGAACAGGATCAGGGCAGCAGCGAAAGCCGTGAGCATCTGCGTCCCAGAGCCCACATCGATACCAAGCACGCTGCGGGCATAAATGGTGAAGAAAGCCTCCATAGCGTTCCAACCCACAAACCAGCAGAAGATGGCGGTAAGTAGTAAGCGTGGATTACGGTCGCTACCGCGCAGGACACGGCTGGCGCTTTCGAACAAACCCGGGGCTGCGATTTCTTGACTGTCCTCTATCAAAACTGGCTCGCGCACCATGATGAGCACGACAAGTATCGCCACGAGCATCAAGCCCGAACCAACGATGAAGGGAAGCGGCACACCGAGTTTGTAGAGTGCGCCGCCACCGAAGAGTGCCACCGCACCGCCAAGACCGCCCATCAAGTTAATGACGCCATTGGCCTTGCTGCGGTCCTGGGGTTTGAAGAGGTCGCCCAGGTAGGCGATGGTGGGGGAACGGAATATCGCCATCCCGAGGTTTGTACCCAGGATCATCAACGCAATCAGGACGAAGTTCTCCCGCACGAATGGCACCAGGATGAAGAAGAGGGCTGCGGCTGGAGCCCCGAGCATCAGGAAAGGTTTGCGTCGACCAAAGCGGTTGCGGGTCCGGTCGGACAGGCTGCCAACCCAAGGCTGCACGAACATGTTGATGATGTTGTCCCAGGTGAGGATGAACCCGACCACAAGAGCCGAGAGCCCGAGGTCTTCAAGCATCGGGGGGATCAGGCTGTTGAAGAGCGGCCAGATGATGCTGATGCCGAAGAATCCGAATCCGAGGATGAAAGTGCGGCCATAAGGGAATTTGTCCATCGCTCATCTCCAGTTGTGGGTGGGTAGTGATTGTAGACCGTATGCGATGCTATGCAAAATTCCCCCCAAAAAATATTGAACGTATGTTGATTCTTGATGGTAGGAGATATACAATGCTAGGATGATTATGCCCTATACCGGGCGAAGTTGCTGCGCCCCGGCCGGGTGCGATAGGCACCATGGCAGAGCGCAGCAAACCTATCTAGAGGAGGTGGGTATTCAACCGATTCCATACCGTAGCCAAAATCTTGAAGTCCTTTCAAATAGAATCCTACAATAGGAGGAGATTATCGTGAAACGCCGATCGTTGTTCTTGTTAATCAGTCTGCTCGTCGTGGCCAGCCTTGCACTGGCGGCCTGCGGTGGCGCAACCCCTGAACCGGAAGAGCCGGGTGTTGAAGAGCCCATGGAAGAACCCATGGAGGAGCCCACAGAAGAGCCGATGGAAGAGCCGATGGAAGAAGGACCCTTCATCCTCGGCACGACCGACAGCTGGTCCAGCTTTGAACCCGCCTGGGTCTACAGCTTCCATGACTGGGAGTTGTTCCACCAATGTGCTGATGGCTTACTGAACATCGTGCCAGGGACAGCTGGTGAAGTCGTTGAAGCGCTCGCGGAGAGCTACACCATCAGTGATGATGGTCTTGAATACACCTTCAAGCTTCGCGAGGGTGTCGTCTTCCCGGATGGAACGCCCTTCAATGCTGACGCAGTCGTGTTTTCCTTTGAGCGTATCGCGGCTGTTGACGAATCCGAGGGTGCGAACGCTGGCTTCCTCTACACCGCTTATACCTCGGGTGTCGAGAAGGTCGACGACATGACGGTGAAGGTCACCTTCAATGCTGTCTATCCCTTCGGCCCACAGTTGGTCGCCACAAACGTTTGGAAGATCATTAATCCAAATGAGTACACGGCCACAGAAGCTGGAACGACCAACACATCCTGCGGGATTGGCCCCTACGTACTGACAAGCTTCACCGAAGGCGAAGAGGCCATCTTCGAGAAGAATGAAACATACTATGGTGATATGCCGAAGATGGACAAGTTCATTGTTCGCTACTTCGCTGATTCACCCACCATGGCACTGGCCTTGCAGAATGGCGAGATCGATGCCGCTTGGAAGAGCCTTTCCCCTGCGGACTTCGATGCGTTGACGGGTATGGACGGAATCACCACCGAAACTGCTGGTGGAACCGAGATCCGCTACATCGTCTATAACGCCACCACGCCACCTTATGACAACCCCGATGTCCGCCTTGGCCTGGCGCAGCTACTCGATCGTGAAGTGCTGGCCGACCTGGGTTGGCAGGGCATCAAGGTACCGCTCTACTCCATGGTCCCGCCGGGATTCCTGGGCCACAAGCCCACCTATGAAGGAACCGAGGACGTAGAGGCTGGCAAGGCACTGCTGGCCGAAGCAGGTTTCACTGAGGATAACCCGCTGGTCATGGATCTCTGGTACAGCCCCACACACTACGGCGATACAGAGCCGGACGTTGCGGTGCTGATCAAAGATCAACTTGAGGCGAGCGGTGTAGTTCAGGTCACCCTCCAGTTCAAGGAGTGGGCCGAATACCGCAACTCGGGTCGTGCCGGCGAACTGCCGGTCTCGCTGCTGGGTTGGTACCCGGACTACCTCGATCCTGACAACTACACAAACGTCTTTGCACACTCACCCGCTTCATGGTCAGGTTCGCGCTACAACAATCCAGAGATGGATGCGTTGCTTGACGCGCAGGCCAGCGAGCTGGATGAGGCCGCACGAATAGCGCTGCTTGAGGAAATCCAGGACTTCTGGGTGCCCGAGAGCCCCTTCGTGCCGTTAGCGCAGGGCAAGCTGCTCATCGCCTACGCCGATGATGTCTCCGGTGTTGTGCTTGATCCGATTGCGCTGCTGCACTACTTCCTGCTTGAGAAGTAGGCTGACGCTCTATCGTAGTTAAGCTTTAAGGTTATTAGGGGCTCGAACAGAATACCGTGATTGTTCGAGCCCCTATAACTTATTGCGCGATATACTAAGTTTGCAGTCGAAAAATTCTCTTCTAGCCAAGTGAGTTGATGATGTCACCTGGACTGCGTCGATACATTATTGTTCGTGTTTTGCTGACCATCCCGATGGTGCTCATTCTGGTCTCCCTGGTGTTTCTGGTTATGCGGGTTATGCCAGGGGATCCAGCGCTTGCGATTATGCGCGAGGGCGCCTCCGAAGAACAGTTGCAGGCGTTTCGAGCGGTCTTAGGGCTGGATCGCCCGCTGCATATCCAGTACTTTGATTTCATATGGGGTGTGCTGCGATTTGATCTCGGCGAGTCGATGACACGTTCGATCCCGGTGGTTGATGAGATCAAAACGTTTTTCCCTGCGACGGTAGAGCTTGCGGTTTTCGCCATGATGGTGACCGCCAGTGTGGGGATCCTCTCTGGCGCCTATGCGGCACAACACCGTAAAAGCGGGGCAGACTACGCGATCCGGGTGTTGAGCATCATCCTCTACTCCCTGCCCATCTTCTGGTTGGGTATCATCCTACAAATGACGTTTGGTGCGCAGCTTGGCTGGCTCCCGGTATCAGGTCGGCTGGATCCCGGCATGACTCCCGAGCGGATCATCACGGGCATGTACACAGTCGATGCGATTCTGATGGGGGATATGCGGCTGCTAGGAGATGCGCTGAAACATCTGGTGCTCCCCTCGATAACGCTGGGACTGGTTTTAGCTGGTATTTTCACCCGCTTAACCAGGGCTAATATGCTGGAGGTGCTGGGCAAAGATTTTATTATTGCTGGCCGGGCACGGGGCATCAAAGAACGGGTGTTGGTATACAAGCACGGCTTGCGCAACGCATTCATTCCCATTGTGACACTTCTTGGGCTGCAATTTTCTTTGCTACTAGCGGGTGCCATTCTGACGGAAACCACCTTCTCGTGGCCAGGATTGGGCCGCCTGGTGGTCGATCGTATCTATGATCGAGATTTTTCAACGGTTCAAGGGAGCATTCTGTTTTTTGCGCTTCTTGTGTCTGGTGTTAGCTTGCTGGTCGATGTCATATATGGTTTCTTGGATCCGCGGATACGGTATTAATCATGTCTGAAATTATTGCTAAGCAGGTTAAATCGAGCTCCGGGCCCCTCGTGGATGATGATATTGGGTTTTTGCGCAGGATTTGGCGTGGCCGAATCTGGTATGGAACCGAATGGTATATCACGGTTTTTGGCGGCACGGTCTTGGTTGTCATGGTGATTATGACCCTGCTGGCCCCATGGATTGCACCGCATGATCCAAACGGCTTCATTGCTGCAGCTTTTACGCCTCCCGGAGGGGGCAAGCAAACCGTCCTGGGCGTGGCCGGCGTGAGCTATTCATTGGATACTACACCGTGGGATGAATTTGCCATCGGCGTGCAGAGAAATAAGAATGGGGCAAATTTAACCAAGGAGCTCGAAATCGATCGGGTTCGTTTTCAAGATCAAGATGCCATGCTCGCTGGATTGTTGAGTGGAGAAGTGGACCTGATCTTCATCGATCAAGAACTTGTACCCGAAGTTCTACAGTCCACGCCGGGCTTGCAGGTCGTGCAGGATGATCTGGGCCGCACCTATACCCTAGGAACCGACAACCTGGGGAGGGACATCACAAGTCGCCTGATCTGGGGTGCTCGTACCGTTCTGGGGGTCGCGATTACTTCGGCGTTACTTTCGTCTTCGATAGGGATCGCCGTTGGATTGCTCTCCGGATTTGTTGGTGGAGGCGCGGATCGGGTGATCTCATTGGTGATGGATAGCCTGTATGCCTTCCCGGGATTTCTCCTTGCCATTGCTATGGCGACCATGCTGGGTCCGGGTTTGCTGAATGTCGCCGTGGCGATCTCGGTGATCTATATTCCAACATTCTTTCGCGTTGTGCGCGGGCAGGTACTCTCCGTTAAAGAAGAACTCTATGTAGAGGCGGCTTACAGCCTCGGTGCCAAGTCGTGGGAGATCCTCTTTCGTTACATCTTTCCGAATGTTGTCGCCTCCGTCGTCGTTGTTTTTTCCTTAAACGTAGCCGATGCGATTCTTACCGAAGCAGGTTTGAGCTTTATTGGCTTGGGCTTACCGCCGGATGTGCCCGACTGGGGCTACGATCTAAGCAAGGGGCATCAATTCATTGTTGCTGGCCGATGGTGGATGATCACCTTTCCCGGCATTTTAATCACACTGGTCGCCGTTGGTTTTAGCTTACTGGGTGAAGGTTTGAGTGAAATCCTGAACCCCCGCCTATCAGATAATTAACCATGACTACTGACGATATTCTCTACAGTATCCAGAATCTCAGTGTTGAGTATGAAACAAGACTGGGCGCCGTAAGAGCGGTCGACAATGTGACGTTTGATATCAAAAAAGGCGAAGTTTTAGGTCTGGTAGGGGAGTCGGGCTGTGGCAAATCCACCATGGGCAAAGCTTTGCTGCGTATGATCGAGCCCCCGGGAAGGATCATATCGGGGAATTTGCTTTTCGATGACATCGATTTGATGGACCTCAATGATGCAAAGATGCGTGAGTATCGCGGCAATCGCATCGGGATGATCTTCCAGGACCCAATGACCTCGTTAAACCCGGTCCAAAACATCTCCGACCATCTCACGGAAGCCATGCTGACGCACGAATTGTATGGCAACGAGAAGGATGCACGTAAGAACGCTGAAGAGCTGATCGACAGGATGGGCATCCGCCCTGAGCGCATCGATGATTACCCCCATCAATTGAGTGGGGGGATGCGCCAGAGGGTGATGATCGCGCTAGGTTTGGCGCTCAATGCGGATCTTATCATCGCAGATGAGGCCACCACATCCCTGGACGTGATTGTGGAAGCGCAATTTCTGGATTTGCTTCGTAAACTTCGAGACGAATTTGACCTGACCATCATCCTCATAACGCACAATATCGGTGTGGTCGCCGAGCTGGCGGATCGAGTGGCGGTCATGTATGCGGGACGTATTGCCGAGCTGGGCAATGTCTATGATGTCTTTGGAGAAGCCATGCATCCGTATAGTCAGGGCTTGATGCAATCGGTTCCCAACATCCGCCTTGAAGAGGGCGATTCTCTTTATAAGATGGCGGGAGAACCCCCCAATCTATTGCAACCGCCGGCAGGCTGCCGATATCACCCACGATGCCCCCAGGTGATGGATATCTGCTCACGTGAAGTTCCGTCATTCCGGGCTGGCAAGAAAGACCATTACGTTTCGTGCTGGCTGTACGAAGACCACCCCGGGCAAAGCGCGAATCCATCAGGTGGAACCCCATGAGTCACACGGAGCGCGATCATGTGCTTGTTTCCCTGAGAAACATTAAAAAGTGGTTCCCCGTGCACCGGGGCTTCCTCGACAATCTACTTGCACGCGGGGAACCGGAGTTTGTCCGGGCTGTGGATGGGGTAAGTTTTGATATTCAGCGCGGCGAGGTTTTTGGATTGGTTGGCGAGAGCGGATCCGGGAAAACCACTGTCGGACGACTTGCGCTGCGGCTATTAGAACCGACGGAGGGCCAGGTCGTATTCGATAAGATCGATATCTCATCCCATAGCCACGAAGAAATGCGTCGTTTACGGTCGAGGATGCAGGTGATTTTCCAGGACCCAATGGCGTCGCTAAACCCGCGCATGAGCGTCAGCGATGCGATCGCGCACCCCCTAAAAATTCACTACCCCGAGAAGATGAAAGAGAAGGAAAGGATCGTTCGTGAAGTCCTGGAAGACGTCGGGCTTGTGCCACCGCAGGTTTTCATGAACAAATACCCTCACCAGATCAGCGGTGGCCAGCGCCAGAGAGTAGTCATAGCTCGAGCACTGGTAACCGAACCGGACCTCATCCTTGCGGATGAGCCGATCGCCATGGCGGATGTATCCGTGCGCGCCTTGCTGCTGGATTTGATGAAGCATCTGAAAGATGAGCACAACCTGACCTACTTGTTCATCACACACGACCTGGCAACGGCCAAGTACATTTGCGACCGCATTGGTGTTATGTATCTCGGTAAGCTGGTCGAGGTCGGGACGCTGAGGGCTGTGTACAGCAAGCCTCTGCACCCTTACACCCAGGCGCTGATGGCCGCAGTGCCGATCCCCGATCCAAACCGGCGTCGCAGCCAACCGCTGCCGCGCGGCGAGATCCCCAGCCCGATCAACCCTCCTTCCGGTTGCCATTTTCATCCACGCTGCCCGATTGCGGAAGCAGTATGTGCCGAACAAGATCCGGAGATGAGGGAACTTGAATCGGGCCATACGGTAGCCTGTCACTTTGCAGAGCGATTCCTATAGTCCTTCAGCTTCGAGCAATCTGAAAACAAGCATTGTGGGAGAGGACCCGAAGTAGATAAAGGGCGACCGGCCGGTCGCCCTCTTCTGTTTTCATAGCAGGTTTGTCGAATAAGGATCTTAAAACACCGGGGATGGATTCTGTGCTATTTCTCCAACATCGTGACTTCCACGGTTGGATAGGGCATGACAATTCCGGCTTCCTTGAGGGCGGTATTGATTCGCTTGGCGCCGGTCGATTGCGCAAAGGCATAATCGACTTTGGCGACGTCAATCCAATAGTACAAGGAGGCCTGGATAACCGAATCGGTGAAGGATTCTAGGACCAATTGAGGGGCGGGGTCAGCCAGCACCCCGTCTATCGTCTGAATGGCTTCTATCATCGTCCTGGTGGAAAGCTCAAGATCACTCTCAATCGTGATCCCCAGCGGGAGCTGGATCCGCCTTGTCGGCGCGCGCGTGAAATTGACGATCGGGCTGATGAAGACATCACTATTGGGAATGATCACATAGCGACCATCGACCTCACGCAGTTCGGTCGAACGCAAGTTGATGGCCAGCACCTTGCCGGTATAGCCATTCACATTGATCGTGTCGCCGATCTCGAAGGGCTGAGTCAGGAGCAACAAGATCCCGGCGATGAAGTTCCGGGCCACGTCCTGCAGCGCAAAACCGATGGTGATGCCGGCGATCCCCAAACCAGCCAGCAGGGTGGAAAGCCTGCCGGGGGCAAGCTGCTCAAGCGCCAGCACAATGCCCAGCGCCCGGACACCCCAGCGGGTGAGCATCTGCAACAAGATAATCAGTTCTTCGTCCGCACTCTGTTTGGCAAGTCGCCGCCTCAACAAGCGAGTAACCCAAGTGGATATCCAGTGCGCGATGAGATAGACCAAGAGCGCCAGGCCCAATCGAGGAAGAAAGGCTACAATGGCGTCAAGCATCGCTTGCATATTAAAAGCTGTGAGATCCATGGTAAACACCTCAAAATCTGGAAATGATCGAGCAAATCATAGCACAGCACAGCCGGGTATCTCGATTCTGCTGCCCTGCCACAATGACGCGGATACCATCGATGTGGCTATGGAGTCACTGCTCGAGCAGACTTACGCCAATTTCGAGGTTGTCGTGATTGATGATGGCTCCAGTGATGGGACCCTCGAAGTGCTGCGAGCGTGGGAACAAAAAGATGTCCGCGTGCGGGTTGTAGCGATTAAGCATCAGGGTATCATCCCGGCGCTCAACGCAGGGCTGGAAGCGTGTCGGGCAACGCTGGTTGCGCGCATGGATGCCGATGATAGAGCGCATCCTGAGAGATTGGAACGCCAGGTGGCGATGCTGGAGGCCGATCCAGGT
>JBFFMI010000075.1:0-12423 GCA_041554155.1 Anaerolineales bacterium | reverse complement strand
GAATACACCAGCGCGCACGCCATACTCGAGGCGCATGCTCTCGATCCCCTATTCCAGTGTGTCGCAACGGCTCGCACGTGTCGGCGAGCCAAACCCCATCCCGATCCGGTTCTATGGGCCGTGAAACAGCTGGGGGTGACACCATCCCGCTGTCTGATGGTAGGAGACACCACTGCGGATATTATTGCCGGCAACGCAGCTGGATTGGTCACTGTAGGCGTGCTCTGTGGATTCGGTGACCAGGCTGAGCTCGAGCAGGCGGGAGCGGATATCGTGCTCGCCGACACAGCCGATCTTGCCCACTTGCTCCTGGCATCTCGGTCTTAGGCCTGGCCCTTAAATCAAAGCCCGCACCAGGCTGCCTATCCCCATCTCCCGAGATGAAAAGTTACATGGTTGGGCCTATAATGGGGCTGAAAACCGTGCCGCCTTTATAGATTGAAAAGATCGAGGAGCTCATGACAAAACCCAAGTACCAAACCATGGGACAGCAGTTCGGCCGCCGTTCGTGGGCAGAACCATGGAAGATCAAGATGGTCGAGCCGATCCGCATGCTTACACGCGCTGAGCGAGAGAAGGCCATCCTTGAAGCCGGACACAACACCTTTCTGCTACGCTCGGAAGACGTGTATATCGACCTGCTGACCGATAGCGGTACAAACGCCATGAGTGATCGACAGTGGGCCGGTATGATGCTGGGGGATGAGGCCTATGCTGGAAGTCGAAACTTCTACAACCTCGAGAAGGCCATGCAGGATCATTACGGCTATAAACATCTCGTGCCCACCCACCAGGGGCGTGGAGCGGAGCACCTGCTCAGCCAGACCGTGATCCAAGCGGGACAATTCGTCCCAGGAAATATGTATTTCACGACCACCCGTCTGCATCAAGAGCTAGCAGGGGGCACGTTCGTTGACGTGATCGTTGATGAAGCACATGATCCGGGCAATTTGCATCCATTCAAAGGGAATGTCAATCTTGAGAAGCTGGAAGACTTGATTGCCCGCGAGGGCGCCAAAAAAATCGCCTATGTGAGCCTTGCCGGGACTGTAAATATGGCCGGAGGGCAGCCAGTGAGCATGGCAAATGCCAAGGCACTGCGCGCGCTATGCGATAGACACGGGATTCTCATCTTCCTCGATGCCACCCGTGCGGCCGAGAACGCCTATTTTATCCAGCAACGGGAAGATGGTTATAAAGAGAAATCCGTCGCGGAAATCCTGATTGAATTCTGCAGCTACACCGATGGCGCGTGGATGAGCGCAAAGAAAGATCACCTGGTCAACATCGGCGGTTGGTTGGCGGTGAACGACGCTGAGCTCTTCGACCAGCTGCGCAACCTTGTGGTTGTGTATGAAGGTCTACATACCTACGGGGGCATGGCCGGGCGCGACATGGAGGCACTGGCCATCGGTATTGTCGAATCGGTGGACGACTATCATATCCGCTCACGCGTGGAACAAGTCCAATACCTTGGCGCTATCATGCTTGATTGGGGCCTGCCCATTGTCCAGCCTGTGGGTGGGCATGCCATCTTCTTAGATGCGCGAAGTTTTTATCCACATATTCCCCAGGACCAGTTCCCGGCCCAGGTGCTTGCGTCACAGCTCTATCTCGATTCGGGCATTCGCTCTATGGAGAGGGGCAACGTCAGCGCAGGCCGGGATCCCGAAACTGGAGATCATCGCTATCCCAAGCTTGAGCTTACCCGCCTGGCGATTCCCAGACGGGTGTATACCCAGTCACATATGGA
The DNA here is from genome assembly GCA_041554155.1 of Anaerolineales bacterium. Taxonomy (GTDB): domain Bacteria; phylum Chloroflexota; class Anaerolineae; order Anaerolineales; family E44-bin32; genus E44-bin32. The sequence goes on along the minus strand of JBFFMI010000075.1, from coordinate 10,670 downwards.
CGTGGTTGTTGAGGCAACCAAAGAGGTCTTTGACAAGCGCGAGAAAACCGCTGGCTTGAAAATGGTGTACGAACCCCAGCAGCTGCGTTTCTTCCAGGGCCGCTTTGAATCACTCTAGCCCCAGCGCCGCCTTCTGATATGAAACGGGCGCCCTTCAAGAGGGCGCCCGTATTTCTTGCAAGTATTTCACCTACGAATCAGTCTCTTCTGGGAATTCGATCACGCCTTCGTCGTCCATTTGCTCCAAGGCTTGCCGGATCTGGTCCTGTAATTTCACACGCCCTGGCCTTCGTTTTCCAAAACCTCGTAATCGCTCAACCAATGCCTCGCCAACAACCCCCGATATACGTCTCAGCGATTCGTTGGAAAGCTTGACCCCTCGCTCAAACCAGATCGTCACGGCATACCCAATCGCAACCGTCGTGCCGGCCGCAACCGCCGCCGCGACGAGCCAGCCGGGCGGACCACTCAATTTGCTCAACTCGTAGAAGAGTGTCCGGCCGAGAAGCCCCAGGCCAAATGTCAGGATCAATTCGCGTGCCCGGGCGAGTGTTACCTTTCGCTTATAGATCCGACCGATGCTGAGCGCCATGCTCGCCTGCACACCGATAAGGGGAATAAAGTCCAGGAACGGGAGCGGCGTGATTGCGATCGCTGCCGCAGTGGATGCTGCCCTCCCAATAGCCACCTGTGCAAGATCCCAACGGTAAGCTGGCAGGGCCGCCCCAAGCGCTGCGACGATTCCCGGCTCGCTCTTCGCAACCGCTAACAATACCCGTTCTACCCCCTGTCCTTTGTTCGCCTGCAAAGCAGATATCTGATCTGTCCCGATTCCAAGATCAGCCGCTGCCTTGCCGATGACGGAAGATCGTTCTCCTTTTACCAGATCCATCTTGTTGAGCGCCACGATCATGGGTTTATCCAGCGCTTGTAACGCCTGAAAGAGCTCTTGCTCAGAAGCCCGGATTCCATGAGCTGCGTCAAACATGAGGATGATCACATCGGCCTGTCCGGCAGAATCTAACGCCCTCTGGCGTTCCTCCTCCCCCACCGCCCCGACCGCATCTGCTCCTGGAGTATCAATCAAAGTAAAAAGCCGCACGTCTGCGGTCTGTGAAACTCGAGTCGTGCCCGGCACAGCACTAACCTTCGCTCGATCGCGAGGCTCCAGTACAATTTGATTGTAAAGTGTTGATTTGCCAACATTTGCCGGGCCAACAATCGCCACGCTTCGCTGCTGTCCTGTCAGCAGACGCAGGTGTTCCCCAGCACGTTCAATCAGCGTCCTCCACTCTTTGCGTTGAATTGGCAATTCGCGCAGGACGCGCTCCATGTCCCCGCGAACATCGGCCGGGAGATTGTCCCAGATCGCCTGGATTTCTTCTCGCCAGCGGCCGATGAATTCTGAAAATAGCCTTTGTTCGCTCACGCTGCCTCCGTATTGGACGTACAAGCCGTGCGCCCCTGTGGATAACTCATCTTTTATTGTGGATAACTCGACTTCGCTGTGGAGGGTTGAGACAGCAAGATAGCCTCGCTTTCCCTGGAAACCGCCATATCTAGCCCTTTGAGAGTCGCACTACCTAGATATGAGGGTTGCGTACCCACAAGGGTCACCGCCTATCCAGCCCTCCACATTCTGTCCACAATCATCCTGTGGATATCCTTCCCTGTGAATACCGCTATATCTGGGTGAGTCCAGCTGTGACCCCATAGGTATGGCCGGAAGAACACCCGTTGCCAGCGCTAAGCACGTTTATCCCCATATCCACACCCCCTACGATAACTACTACATATTAATATTTCATCATAAAGGGATTAAGTGGATAGAAGGAAATGATCCGTGATGGACTGAATCACAGGTCGGAGAATAGCTTTTAATGGGTATGCTGGCTAAAGCCACCCTCGAAATTGCATGGCGCGAACCACGCGATCGATAGCCACAATATAGGCCGCATCCCGCATTCCCACGGTATATTGTTGCGAGGTATCCAGGACGGCCTTGAACGCGTTAGTCATTTTCTGGTCTAGGCGTGTGACCACCTCATCCCTCTCCCAGTAGAAATTCATCTCGTTTTGCACCCCTTCGAAATAGGACACAGTCACGCCTCCGGCATTGCAGAGAAAATCGGGGATGACAAAGACCCCTCGTTCAATCAAGGCTTTTTCAGCATCGGGGGTCGTAGGCCCGTTAGCCCCTTCTGCAATGAGCTTGACCCGGGGATCCACGAGGCCGACATTGTCTGCGTTAATTTGGGCTTCGAGAGCTGCAGGGATCAGGATATCCACCTCTTGTGAAAGCCACGCATCTTCCGCTTCGATCTGATAGCCCGCTTTCTTGGCCTTCTCCTGATCGATGGTTCCATAAACGTCTGTGATGCTCTGAAGGAATCGGGGATCGATGCCTTCAGGCTTGACATAGCTAAAGGATCTCTTTGCGGCGTGATCCCAGCAAGAGACCGCAACAACCTTGCCACCGAGATCCTCTGAATAACCAAGTGCAGCGTACTGCGCTACATTCCCAAAGCCTTGAATAGCTGCTGTGGTTTTCGTTGCGTCAATACCTAGATGTTTGATGGCCTCCCTGAGGGTATATACCACACCAAACCCGGTAGCTTCTTTTCGCCCCGCTGAGCCACCCGCCCCGACGGGTTTACCGGTGATCACGCCCGGGTGATATTCACCGCTATGTTTGGTGTACTCATCCATCATCCAACCCATCATTTGAGGGGTTGTGCCGACATCTGGCGCCGGGACATCCGTACGAGGACCTATGTTCTTCCAGACCTGGTCAATCCAGCCCCGGCAAAGGCGCTCCTTCTCGCCTGTTGAGAGTGTTGCGGGATCGACGGCAACGCCTCCTTTGCCACCACCCAGGGGAATGTCAGCTACGGCACATTTCCATGTCATCCACATGGCCAGTGCTCTAATCGTATCCATGGTTTCGCTGGGATGGAACCGAATACCACCTTTCGCCGGACCCCGGGCATCATTATGTTGAACCCGGTAGCCGAGGAAAACACGGATACTGCCATCATCCATACGTACAGGGATCTGGAAGCGAAATTCTCTCAATGGCCAGCGTAGCACGGATGACACGCCGCTATCGAGGTTGGTGAGCTTCGCAACCTTATCGAATTGGGCCTGTGCCATTTCAAATGCGTTCATGGGGTGTTTGCTCCTGTAACCCTTAATGTGGGAGTGCTATGTTCTTATTGGTCTGCAAGCTTTGCCAGGAAATCGGAGAGAACCTGCTGCACGATAGCAGGGTCAGCGCGACCACCAGCTGCGCGCATGACCTGGCCTACCAGATACTGGTATAGTGGGCTTTTCCCATCAAGGTAATCCTGCACTTGTGCTGGATGCTCAGCAACGACCTTCTCTACCATCGCCTTGATCTGAGAGCGATCCTTTATGATCATCAATCCGCCCTCATGAACGAGGGAGAGGGGATCACCTCCCCGGAGAAACAGTTCTTCAAGGACGACTTTTGCACTCGATGCGCTCACTTCCCCTTGATCGACAAGCTGAACCAGGTCGGACATCGCTTTGGGCGTCAGGCTTGATTGGTCGAGGTCGAGCGAAGAGTCATTCAATATACTGAAGAGATCGGTTGAGATCCAGTTGGCGAGTTTCTCTGGCGAAAGGTTAGGATTTATCTGGATGGAGGCCTCGAAGAACTCCGCAATCGACCGTTCCGCTGCGATTACCCCCGCAGCATAGTCTGAGAGGCCGATTTCCTCGATGTAACGTAAATGTTTTTGGTGGGGCAATTCGGGTAAGGTGGAACGGATCTCTTCGATCCAATTTGAATGGACAACCAGGGCTGGCAGGTCGGGTTCAGGGAAGTAACGGTAGTCGTGTGCTTCTTCCTTGCTGCGTTGCGCTATTGTTATACCTGCTTTTTCATCCCAACCCAGAGTCTCTTGCCTGACTTGCTGCCCTTCCGCAATGAGCTTGCTCTGCCGCTCGACTTCATAACTGACTGCCCTGACCATAATGCGGAACGAGTTGAGGTTCTTGATCTCTGTGCGGGTGTGAAGATCATCCGATCCAGGTGGACGCACCGACACATTCGCCTCAAACCGGATCACGCCCTTCTCCATATCGCCGCTGTTTACATCTAAATATCGCAGAATGGAACGAAGATGGGTTGCGAAGCTCTTTACCTCTTCAACAGAGGCGAGGTCGGGCTCAGTCACAATTTCAAGTAGTGGAACACCGGAGCGGTTGTAATCGATCAAGGAATGGGAGTCGAAGTGGAAGAGCTTGCCGGTGTCCTCTTCGAGATGTACGCGCCGGATGCGGATCGGCTCTTCCCCTTCACCCGTCCGAATCATCAAGCATCCGTGCTGAGCGAGGGGGTCTTCGTATTGAGAGATCTGATATCCCTTTGGTAGATCGGGGTAAAAATAATTCTTCCTGGCAAAAATGCTGGTCTCAGCGATTTCGCAATCGAGAGCTAGGGCAACGCGAATAGCGAACTCTACAGCACGACGGTTGATTACCGGAAGCGTCCCTGGCATTCCGGTGCAGATTTCACAGACCGACGAATTTGGGGCTGCAGAGGTGACATCCACAACAGCGCAGCCACAAAACATCTTCGACCGGGTCAGCAGTTCGGCATGAACCTCAAGACCAATGACAGGCTCGAGGGTTGCGATAGGCAGAGACTCCGTCACCTGGTTGCTAGCTCATCCATGTGTGCGCATAAAAGAACCGATGCGTTCGAGCGCTTGCTCGAGTTTCTCGTACGCTGTAGCGTAAGAGCACCGCACGTAATGACCGTCTGCGCCAAAGGCGTTACCGGGCACCACCGCGACGCGCTGTTCCTGAAGCAAGCGCTCCGCGAAGGTTTCATCATCCATGCCGCTGGATTCAATCGAAGGGAAAGCATAGAAAGCACCACGCGGCTCGAAGGTGGTTAGTCCGAGATCGTTTAGACCATCGACAATCAGCCGTCGGCGGCGGTTGTATTCAGCAACCATGCGCTGGACATGTTCTTCCCCACTAGTAAGCGCTGCAAGGGCGGCCGCTTGCGATGTCGTGGGGGCAGACATGATGGTGTATTGATGTATCTTACGCATTGCCGCCAGTATGGGCTCAGGTGCTCCGGCAAAACCGATGCGCCAACCGGTCATCGCATAGTCCTTTGAGAACCCGCTAAGCGTGATGGTGCGCTCCCTCATTTTGGGTAGCGAAGCGAAGCAAACGTGCTCATGATCATACACAAGGCGATCGTAGATCTCATCGGAGAGCACGAGCAGGTCATGTTTTTCCGCCACCTTGGCAATTTCTATCAGGCGTTCTTTGCTCATGACCGCACCGGTTGGATTATTGGGATAGCCGATCAACAGGGCTTTCGTTTTAGGCGTAATGAGCGCTTCGATCTGCTCGCCGCGCACCTGGAAATCGTCCTCAACCTGCGCCTTCAGGGATATCGGTGTTCCGCCGGCGAAAATTACCTCGGGTTCGTAGGATACAAAACACGGGGTAGGGACAATGACCTCATCCCCGGGATCGAGCGTCGCCGCCAGAGCGAGATAGAGTGCTTCGGACACACCAACGGTAACCAGAATTTCTTTATCAGGATCGTAGGAAACGTTGTAGTGTTGGTTCCAATGCTGCGACAATGCATCGCGCAACTCCTGGATACCTGAATTTGAGGTGTAGTGGGTTTCCCCCTTCTCAAGGGAAGCGATGCCGGCCTTTAAGATGGGGTCTGGCGTCACGAAATCAGGCTCACCGATTCCGAGGGAAATCACATCATCCATCGTTGCGGCAATATCAAAAAATCGGCGGATGCCGGAGGGGGGTACGGAAGCGATTCGGCGAGCAACAAATTCACGCATATCTATCTGCTCCTTACACAGAAATGGATTGGCGGGGGTTCAGAGTAATGAGACGCGCCATTCATCGTACAACTCTCCATAAAATAGTTCGAACACGCGGCCGTCCGCAACGTTTACCCTGAACCGCAATCCACCAGGAATACGCCAGCGGTTTTTGATATCAACAATTTCAAGCCTCTCCCCCTCCCAATGAAAGGCAATCGGGCGTTCCGCGTAGGTGTAACCCGAATGGCATTCAACAATATCTTTTGCCATTATCCTGCCATCATCGTGGGCGATCTTGGAGGTTTTGACCAGTGAAACATGGTCCCGGACCACGATGAAGATTGTCCCGATTGCGAACGTGCCCGGAAAGGCAAGTAAAACAGGACAAACATTGTGGAGAGAGACCCAGGGGTCGGTGTCCCCCGATATTATGTGATGTCAACGCTGGAATTATCACCGATATTAATTCGTCGCGGCTGACCGGCGACACGGGCATCCTGCCCTATGATGGATTCTTCTAATAGACTGTCCTTGATATGCGTGCCGGATTCAATAATGGAATTGTGTACGATGGATCTTTCGATCACGCAATCTGCCCCGATGGATGCATAAGGGCCAATGACCGAACCTGAGATGGACGCCGAAGGGTGAATGTAAACTGGAGCGATAACGGTACAATGATCCCTTTGAGACGCCTGGGCGGTGTTGTCGCGCTCCGTATCGAGCAGGTAACGATTGGTTTCCAACAAATCTTCCGGTTTTCCGCAGTCTTTCCACACATCAACCATTTCAATGCGCATATTCAGACCTTGCTCAAGCATGATATTGACTGCATCGGCGAGGAAGTACTCTCCATCGAGCTGCTCGCCACTCGCCATCTGTGCTTCAATTGCCTGTACCAGCTGATCAGACTCTTTGAAATAATAGAAGCCAACCACCGCCAAGTTGTTGCTCATGTCGTCTGGTTTTTCAACAAGGCGAAGAACCTTGCCGCTTTCATCAATTTCCGTGACACCAAAGCGACGAGGATCATCCACTTCCTTTACCCAGGCAACGGCATCCGCTTTTTCCTTTTTTAAACCAGAGAGATCGGCTTCAATGATCGTGTCTACGAAAACCATGCATATTGGCCCCGTAAGGTGTTCCCGCGCAAGCCACAGCGCATGGGATTGCCCAAGCATTTCGTCTTGCACGACGAATTGGGTAGAGACCTCGGGATAATGCTCGGCCATATAAGCTTCGGCTTGCTCACCAAGATACCCTACGATAAATACAACCTCATCGATATCAGGGATGTCTTGGAACATTTCGAGCACATGACCAAGAACGGCCTTACCAGCAACGTTGATCAAAGGTTTGGGCCGGGACCAGGTGTGTGGGCGCAATCGAGTGCCATAGCCTGCCATGGGGATAACAATTTTCATTGAGAAGCCTTCCGATCTAAAAGGGCGGGTTTGCGGTTGTGCCAGTCCGTCATGCGTTGATAGGCGTGACATACCCGGAAGAGCATGGCCTCGGCAAGATGCGGGCCGAGGAGCTGCATCCCGATGGGGAGATGGTTGGCATCAAAACCGACTGGAAAAGCGATGCCGGGAATACCGGCCAGGTTTGCGGGCAAAGTAAAAACGTCTTCAAGATACATCGAAAGCGGATCGTCGCCATGCTCGCCGATCTTGAAGGCAGTCGTTGGAGCAACTGGGCAGGCGATCAGGTCGACAGACTTAAAGACATTCTCAAAATCGGCCTTGATCATCGTGCGCACCTTTTGGGCCTGTCCGTAATAGGCGTCATAGTATCCAGCTGAGAGCGCATAAGAACCCAGCATGATACGCCGCTTTACCTCCGGACCGAAGAGAGAACCGCGCGTCTCGAGATATTGCTCCCAGAGGTCATCTGAAGCTAGGCGGGGTCCGAAGCGGACGGCATCGTAGCGCGCCAGGTTGGCGGAAGCCTCTGCTGGGGCGATCAGGTAGTACACAGGGAGGGCCAGTTCGGTGTGTGGCAAACTGACATCATGCACCTGTGCCCCCTGGCTTTCAAGCGCAGCGATCGCGGAGCGGACGGCTTGCTCCACATCTTTCTGCAGCCCTTCGATGAAGTACTCTTTTGGCACACCTATACGCAGCCCTGTAAGGTCAATGTCATCGAGAGATATTTCTGTAGGGGCCTCAAGTACGCTTGTCGAATCCAGCGGGTCATGACCGGCCATCGCCTGATAGACAGGCAAAAGAGCGGCGGCTGAGTTAGCCAGTGCGCCCACCGTGTCGAGCGACGAGCCATATGCGATCAGGCCATAGCGTGAGACACGGCCATAGGAAGTCTTGATTCCGGTAACCCCGCAGAAGGAAGCAGGCTGACGAACCGAACCTCCCGTATCGGTGCCGAGAGCAGCGAAGACCATCCGGGCAGCGACTGCGGCTGCTGAGCCGCCGGAGGAGCCGCCCGGCACCCGTTCCAGAGCCCAGGGGTTGTGAGTCGGACCGTAGGCCGAATTTTCTGTCGAAGATCCCATGGCAAATTCATCGGTATTGGTCTTGCCCAGGATTACACCACCATGATCGAGCACGCGTTGGACGCTGGTGGCAGTATACGGAGGGCGGAATCCCTCCAAAACCCGGGAGCCGCAAGTTGCTGGGACGCCTTCCAGACATAGAACGTCCTTCACTGCAAGCGGGATACCGTGGAGCAAGGATAAAGGAGCATCCTTCTTTTTGCGCCATTGGTTGAGGTGAGCATCGGCTCTTTCCGCCTGGGCGAGTGCGAGTTCAGGTGTGTAGGCAAGGAAGGCGGAGACTTCAGGCTCTAGGGTTTCGATACGCGCAATAGCTGCATGAGTTAATGCAACCGAGCTGGTCTCGCCGTTGCGCAAGTTATGGGCGGCATCTAGCAGGGAGAGATCGCTCAGGTTAGACATACAAAGCTCGGAGCCGTGGGCATGGGGGCAGGCTACTCGAGCACTGGGGGCACCCTGAACATGCCATCTTCCAGATCGGGGGCATTCGATAGCATGTGCTCACGGGGAGGGCAGGGTCTTGGTTCGTCATCGCGCAAAGGCGCATCGAAGGGCAAGACCGAAGACGTCGGCGAAATGTGAGAAGTATCCAGATCATTGAGCCGAGCAGCGTAATCAAGCACCGCTGAGAGCTGCTCGGCGTAGCGCACTTCTTCTTCGGGGGTGAGCTTGAGGCGCGCAAGCTTGGCGATATGACGCACCTCTTCTACTGAAATGGGCATTGCAGACGAATTATAGCAGAGCGCTTCAACCTGATGATGCCGCGTTTCTAGCGAGTTGCTGCATCGAGAAGCGCATCAAAGTGCGGCAGGGTCTGTACGTCATTAAAGGCGCCATCAAAAGCGGCGCGCGCTTTTATCCTGGCTTCCTTATGCTTTTTGGGATCACTGCGGAGATCACGCAGGTATTTCACCATTGCACCGACGTCACCATGGCGTAGGCTACAGCCAAAACCATATGTTTTGATGGCCTCATCCACGTTACTCTTTTCGGGTCCTACGTAAACAACCGGGAGCGACATCGCCAGGTTGGCGTGCATTTTACTAGGGCTGATCAACCCCAGCGCACGGTCGCGCAACGTGATGAGTGCGCAATCGGCCAGGGCCATAACAGAGGGGGTGACCTCTTTTGAAACGTATGGGCGGAGGATAATATTCGACAAGCCCCGCTCGCGCGCAGCATCGGCCAGCCAGGGCCACTGTTGCCCGCCACCGACAAACAGGAATACGAAGGGTTCATTCTTCAAGGCAGCGGCAGCGTTGATGACAGTTTCAAAGCGATGCCCAAAACCAGCATTTCCCAGGTAAAGAACAACCCAGGGGTTTGCGACTGGAAATGATGGGGCAGCGACCCAGACTGGGGGAGTTAAGTCCAGTGGAAATTGTGCGCTGGGCTCCCAATTGGGGATGATGTGGAACGATGGCGGTTCCTGCCCGGGGGCGTACTGCGAGCGAAGGACTTCGGACATTGCGGAGTCAAGACAGATCACATGATCTAATTGGGCGAAAAGACGCCGATTCATTGCCCGTAATATCTTGCTGATGGCCCCTCCAGGGCGGATCACGCCGGTCTGCTCGGCGATATCAGGGTAGCAATCCATATTCCAGAGTATGACGCGGGTCGATCGATGCCACCATTTATGGAATACCGCCGTCCAGGCAATGAAGGGAGGGGTGGTCAAGGAGATGATGACGTCCTGACGGGGCAGCGTGAGCATGCGCAGAAATGCACCCAGATAGAAAATGGCGTAGTCCAGGATGCGGTTGACCGTTCGGGATTTTCCGAGCCGAGGCGTCCATAGGCGGAAGACAACCAAGTTGGGGATGTCGTATGAGAGCGGTTGATCGGTTTCGGATACATAGCCGCCACGACCCGTGACAACCGTGATGCTATCACCTTGTTGTGCCCGGTGATGCGCTAGGGAGGCGACCATATGTCCGGTCGGAGCAAGCTCAGGTGGGTAAAACTGGTTGATCAAAGTTATTCGCATGGGTTCCCGAGGAGAGGCACAATAGGCAGGAGGCTCAGCGGTCCTTCATGAGTGCAATCATTTCATCAATTATCTCATCAAGCGAATAAGTGAGATCCCAACCAGGATAATGGGAGCGCAGCTTGCTCAGATCGGAGTAGTAGCAGATGTGATCTCCGATCCGGTTTTCTTCACTGTAACTTAACTGTGGCTTTTTGCCCGTTCGTTCTTCTATGATCTGGACGCACTCTACCAAACTTGCGGCGTTGGCCTTGCCTCCGCCGAGGTTGTAAACCTCTCCTGGCCGTGGTTTCTGGGCAAAGTGCCAGAAAGCATTGATGACGTCGTGACT
>JBFFMI010000074.1:0-12525 GCA_041554155.1 Anaerolineales bacterium | reverse complement strand
AGGTTGACGTACGATCGCACCGCACCCTGTTTGTCGAAAAGGTGTGGTTTGACGTCTGGAAATCGCATTGCTAAGGCTTGCAGGGCAGATCCAACCGAATCTGCCTCTAACTCAATCTCACTCTTGCCTTCAGTATAAGCCCGCAATGGAGTTGGTATACGTATTGTTGTCATTCTTGTTCCTCATTGGGAGTGAATAAGAGTCTCAACTCATGAAAGGCCTCGCGGTCATCACGAAGCCTCCAGGCACGGCTCTCGCCCGCGATGCCGTTATTCACGCTCGTGATGATGTAGGCATACCATGGCAGGGAATGTTCGCGATCATATTCAGATGGTCGAGCGGGATGATCCGGATGAGAATGGAATATCCCTACCACTTCTAATTCTTGTTCTTCAGCCGCCAACTCGGCCTGCATCATGCTCTGTGCATCAATCTGGTAGCGCCGGGTACGCAAGCTTTCTTCGAAGGTGTTCTCCCTCGGTAGGAGGTTCTCGATTACAACCAAACCGGATCTGACGGTACCCAGAAGCACACCGGCGCCCTCGTGCGGGTAGCTCGCTATCGCATGCTGCTCGATGCGCTTCAGGATGGATCTGGGCATTGATAATTTCATGACCCTGTCCAGAATGGTTGTGATAAGTACTTAGAACCTGAATCGGGCAGTATGACGACAACTTGGGCGGTATCAACCGCTTTGGCCAGTGCTCTCGCGGCCACAAGGGCAGCTCCCGAAGATATACCCAGCAGTAAACCATGGTCGCGTGCTAACGTGCGTAGCATCTGATAGGTATCCTCCGTCGACACTTCAATGGTTTGGTCCAACAGGTCCACATCGAAAATTCCCGGAATGGGACTACTGGCGAGATGTTTCAATCCCTCCAACCCATGCAGCGGGCTATCTGGCTGTACAGCGATCAACTGAATGCCTGGATCCTTTTCCTTAAGGAACCTCCCGGTGCCAGTGATGGTTCCGGTGGTGCCCAATCCGCATACGAGATGGGTGATCCCCCCTTTTGTTTGAGCCCAGATTTCGGGGCCGGTCGTTTCGTAGTGTGCCAGCCAATTGGCATCATTGTTATATTGGTCGGCAAAAAAGTATCGCTCAGGATCAGCTCCCATCATACCGGCCGCGATGGCATGTGCGCCATCTGATCCTTCCAGCGGATCTGAAAGTGTAAGCTGGGCTCCGAGGGCTTTCAAGCGTCCCATTCGCTCGGGTCCTGCATTCGCCGGGATCACCAGGTGAACCGGGAGACCAATGGCAGCCCCTAAGGTTGCGTATGCGATTCCCATATTCCCCGAGGTGGAATCCAGGAAGGTCTTCCCCGCTTCGAAGTAACCTGCTTCAAGCACTCCCTGTATGATCCTTGCTGCCGGGCGATCTTTTACCGAGCCTGCAGGATTGTGCCACTCCGCTTTCCCATAAAGATCGAAACCGGGAGGCAATCCAGGTAGAAGTGACCGCATGGGCAGGAGCGGGGTCTGGCCAACGCGCGACCATATGACATTTTGATTTGCCATCAGTTGGGAATTGATGGGTTGTTCAATAAACATCTATAGACCACCGACGTACAGAATAATTATGATTTAATTCTAGTTTATTATATCGGGCGCAATATGCCCGTCAAGATCGGGGGTGGGAGTTCGTGAAGAATGCTCCAATCAAAAGGACCCTGGTCACCTATATTTCGTTATGGGACCACTGCTATAATGACTTCCACTTTATCGAAGGGGGTACCTGGTAGCGAATGATGCGCGAACCCAGGGGACAATCCAGCCCAACTGCAAGGAAAGCCATGCGTCAGATCGGGATTACGCTTGGCGTTGCAGCTGTTCTCGCGACGTTATTCACTGCATGGACTCCTGCGAGTTTGAGCCCTGGCGAGTTAGCCAGCCAGATGGCCAGTCTCTTTGAATCGGGTGAGGGTGGGGATATCGCAACGATCCCCCTTGTGGCACCTGCCGGCGAAGAGCCGCTGCGAATTGGAATCGTGATTGGTCATTCAGGCTTGAATCCAGATACGCAAGCAGCGGATCCAGGATCCATTTGTGATGACGGCTTGACAGAGTTGTCGGTAAACCAAGCAATTGGAGAGCGCGTTGGTCGGGCTCTCGATGCGGCTGGTTTGGATGTCGACATTTTTGAAGAATTCGATCCACGCTTGTTTGAGTATCAAGCGGTAGCGCTGATCTCAATCCATGCCGATTCCTGTCTGCCGATTAATGACCTCGCGACAGGGTTCAAGGTAGCCAGTGCGCGCGATACCGTGGTGCCTGATCGATCGCAGCGGCTGGTTGACTGCCTCGTCGATCGGTATGCGCGAGCGACCGGGATGTATTTCCATCAAGGCAGCATCACCCGTGATATGACGGAATATCATACTTTCCGTGAGATCCACAGTCAGACCCCAGCAGCGATCATCGAAACTGGTTTCTTGTTTCTTGATCGCGATTTCCTGACTTCTGAGCCGGAGGTGGTGGCGAGAGGTATTGCTGACGGTGTGTTCTGCTATATCAATAACGAACCGGCTTCATTCCCCGGTGATCTTCAACCATGAGTCTTAAAGCTACTCAATCTCCTCAGGAGGTGCTGAGCGCAGCCAGGAAAGCGCTACGTGCAGGTGAAAAGGTCCAAGCACGTAGATTGGCCCGGCAGGTTGTGCGGTTGGATCCGAGTCTGGAAGATGCCTGGCTCTTGCTTGCTGGCGTTTCATCTCCCAGGGCAGGGTTGGCCTACGTCGCGCGTGCGCTGGAGATCAATCCCCGCAATACATCAGCGCGCAAGGCGATCCGGTGGATGGTGCGCCAGATTCCCTCTTCAGAGCGCATGCAAGTGCTGCGTCAGGCGCGCATCCCAAAAGATTTTTATCCTCAGCCGGCATCGCTAGAGTCGCTGGCAGCGCGGCGCTGGTTCTCTCCACGCATACTTGCCGTGGCTGCCGGGATCGTGGCGCTCATCTGGGTCTGGATGGGGGGCATGCCTGCCCTGGCGTTGGAATCACAGGTTGGCGGAGACCCATTGCTCAAGGCGACGCTCACTCCCACCGCCACGTTCACACCTACGCCTACGGCGACACCAACCGCTACAGCTACGGTGACGCCCACGGTAACCCCCACGGCTACGCCAACCGAATACCAGGGTGGCTATCTGGCGTCGTTTGATCTTAGCTACACGGAGATGGTGAGCGAGGGGCGTTGGATTGACGTCGATACCAGTTCTCAACGTGTAACCGCTTACCAGGGAGAAGAAGTCGTTCGCAGTTTCGTTGTATCTACAGGCACAAGCCGTTATCCAACGGTGAGCGGTCAATACCGCGTCTATACGAAATTATTTGCAACGGATATGGCGGGTCCTGGATACTATCTGCCCGATGTGCCCTACACCATGTATTTCTACCGTGGGTATGCCTTACATGGTACGTATTGGCATAGCAACTTTGGAACCCCAATGAGTCATGGTTGCGTGAACCTCTCCATACCGGATGCAAAGTGGCTGTTTGAATTTGCCTCGATCGGCACCCTGGTCAACGTTCATCCCTGATCCCATCCCCATCCGCTTTGGCATACCATCAGATCGGTGTAACAAGCACCAAGCCCCATCCTTAAAATTACACAGGCACAATAAAATTGAAACTAAATATTCTTATACTTTGATAAGATTCAGGTGTGAAAATAGAGTATGACGTAAAAGTGAATATCAGGATGAGGAAGTGTTCTGATGGCGAATAAAGCGCTTTTTGAGGGCCTTATCATCGATGAATACGAAAAACCCGTCGATGTGGCATTGGTTGGAGGCGAGGCTTTTTATGTGGTTGATGACGATGGTTTTTTACGCCACGTTGAAAGCGAATATGTAGATCGTCAGGTATTGTCTGAGATGACCGCTTTGATCGAAGGCCATGAAGATTTCATCAGCGAGAGCACCATGAAGATGATCGGCCAGGAGGATATTTTCACCAAAGCCTCCATCGAGGCATCGCTGAAGAACATCGATCAGCAATTCGACGCGCTGCTTCAAACCGGTCTTCCGGAAGAAGCACGGGCATGGATGGGCATGAGTGGTTTTCAGGTCGTCATCGATATCCATGGCGATTTAGTCCGCCTCAAACAACCCACCCCTTCTGTAGCGGATGACGATTGATCACAGATTATCTATGCTGTTATGATTCCTGGTAGGTAATGGCAAACAAACGCTGTGCATCTTGGAAGACAGTGCAAGGGTTTGATAGATCAGTAAGATATCTAGACTTTGTTTAGAAGGGATACTATGGGCTTAGATGAATACATGCTTGATGTCGATGAAATGACTTTTGAGAACGAAGTCTTGCTTCGCTCTCATGATGTCCCGGTGGTTGTGGATTTCTGGGCTCCCTGGTGTGGTCCTTGTAAAATCCTGGGTCCGCTCATGGAGCGCATAGCAATCGAGGCCGGTGGCGGGTTTATCCTTGCCAAAGTTAATATCGACGAGAACCCAAACCTGGCGATCCGTTACGGAGTCCAGGGTATACCTGCTGTGAAAGCCTTTCTGAATGGGCAGGTCTCCACCGAGTTCGTAGGTGCTCAACCCGAATCGATGGTGCGGCGTTTTATTGAAAATCTAATCCCTGACGAGGCGGCCGCTGCGGTTGAGCAAGCGCAAAGTTTGCTTGTCGCACATCAATGGGCGGAAGCCGAGGACGCTTTTCGCGAGATCTACGCTCAGGATGAAGATAACGCGCCGGCGGCGCTGGGGCTTCTCAAGAGCCTGCTCATGTCTGGCCAGGGTCAGGAAGCTGTTCAGCTCTTGGATTCGTTTCCTCGAGGGAATGAGTGGGTTTTCGCTGAGCGATTGATGCCGTTGGCTAAACTTGTCGCGGAGGTGCAGGATAACGGTCCTTATCCCGAGGATGATCCTCTCGCGGCCGAATTTTATCAGGCTGCTCGTTTGATCCTGCGGGGCAACCTGGCTGCGGCGATGGACGGGTTCCTTGATATCCTCCGGCAAGATAAGCGTTACCGAGACGGAGAACCCAAAGATGTGATGCTGGGTATCTTTGCCATTCTCGGTGATGAAGATAGCCTGACGAGAGATTACAGGGAAGAACTAGCGTCCATCTTATTCTAGGGTCGCTGGTATGCGCGGAAATCGTTAATATATTGTGTACGAAACCCTTTCATCGCGAGAGGGTTTCTTTAAATCTCGTGCGCCTATGCTTACTTTGCTGCGGGTGATGCAAGGACCAGCGTACCCCAGGTCGTGGGATCGGCTACGCGCCTTGTGGTTACACTGGAGACCATGGATTGCCAGGTCGAGACTCCCGGGGTGTCGTTATCGGATAAGGACAAAGCAAATCCGAAGCGGTCTCCAGCATTGGGTGAGATACCTACTACCGACCAGGGGATTTTCGCTTCAAGCGTGTAGCCGCCGTTCGATTTGATTGCTTTTACCTGCACACTCGTTAATGCCTGCTCTTTGCTGCGCGGGAACCAGAGGTGTGCCTCGGGTTGGAGTGTTCCGAAATTTCCGGGTGAAAGACCGATCTGGTAATCATCAGCACTCAAGCTGGCGCTTGCATAGTCGCCCGAAAGATCGCTATCCAGTTGTATCTCGACATCGTCACCCTTGTACATATAGCGTCCTGTGGAAACCTGGGCAAAGATGTCATCGATACGCTGTATTGCTAAGTACAAGTAATCGGCATCCCAGGCGACGTAATAAGTTGCGGACAGGTCGGCAGCGCCCGTCCAGCTCGCATTCGCGTAGGAGAGGGCCTGGTTTGCCACATAGGAAGTTGATGCCCACTCGCTCAGATCACCATCGATCACGGCTGGTGACGAGAGAAAAGCGGCTGAAACCGGTGAACCATTAGGGCGGGTATCGGTGGTTCCGGGTGGGAGAGATGCGCTGGGCGATGGTGATGCGATGATAGCAGTACTGGTGGGCTGGCCGGCCAGAACGGTGGAGGTCGCTTGCACGATCACTGGCGTCTCGCTCGCCCCGATGGGTTCCAATGTGGGAGCCAGAGGAGTCTCACTCGGTGTCGCGGCGAAGATGGCAGTGTGGGTCAGGTTGGGGGTCGGAAAGGTGAACGGCGTCGGGGAAGCCGCTCCCAGGACCGAACAGGCATTGAGGCTGATCCCAACGATGATCAACAACGGAATCCGGATGGTTTTGACTGCTCTCATCACTTCGACTCTCCCAAACTAAACCGTACGCTTATGCGCATTCTACACTACAAAAGCAAGCGGGCAAGTATCACCAGTTATGTCTAGCTCGGTCGATGCCGTCTGAGGCCGTTTGGCGCTGAATAATTCGTGATTTACACCTGTTTATTGGGTAGACACATGTTGAATGAAAAATGCCCCTGGCTTACCGCCGGGGGGCATTTAACTCTCCAATGGGGCGGGTGGGAGTCGAACCCACACGCTCTCGCGAGCAGAGGATTTTAAGTCCCCGGCGTCTGCCAATTCCGCCACCGCCCCACGGCATTATTGTAGCCACGCTTATGTGGGCGTCAAGGGCGGGGTAAGAGCCCGGCTGTTTAAAAGCAACCATGGCTGCGTGCTATAATCCCGACCGGAGAGGTTAAAGCAATGCTCAAAGGACTCACAAAACTCATCGGTGGTGATCCCATCCGCCGACTTCTTGATGAATATCGCGAGCTGGTAGACCAGATCAACGCAGTGGAAGCATCCTTGCGGGAGATACCGGATGAGGATTTGCGTCGTAAGACTGACGAATTCCGGGATCGCTTGCGTGCGGGTGAATCTCTGGATGATCTACTCGTAGAAGCCTTCGCTGTAGTTCGTGAAGCTTCGATCAGGACCATTGGCTTACGC
Source organism: Anaerolineales bacterium (assembly GCA_041554155.1). Lineage (GTDB taxonomy): Bacteria > Chloroflexota > Anaerolineae > Anaerolineales > E44-bin32 > E44-bin32. The sequence goes on along the minus strand of JBFFMI010000074.1, from coordinate 5,706 downwards.
CATTTCGATGTCCAATTGGTGGGCGGTCTTGTATTGCATGAGGGCAAGATTGCTGAGATGAAAACCGGCGAGGGTAAAACACTCGTCGCCACGATGCCGATCTATCTAAACGCGCTTGATGGGAAAGGTGTCCATCTTGTCACAGTCAACGATTACCTGGCCCGACGAGATGCACGATGGATGGGCCCTGTGTTCGACTTCCTGGGATTGAGCGTCGGGATCCTGCAAGAAGCGGCTCGTACCGAGCATGGTCGCAAAGCATTTTTGTATGATCCTGCGCTCGAGTCGGTACAAGAGGATGTCCACCAGCTGCGTATGGTGGACCGAAAGCAGGCATATGCCGCCGATATCACCTACGGTACAAACAATGAGTTTGGTTTTGATTACCTGCGGGATAACATGGCGCGCAACCTCGAAGCACGCTCCCAGCGCGGTCACAATTATGCCATCCTGGATGAGGTTGATAACATCCTGATTGACGAAGCACGGACACCGTTGATTATCTCTGGGCCTTCCCATGATGATCCGGAGCTGTATCTGAAAATGGCGCAGGTGGTGCGTCAGTTAAATCCGGAAGATTTTGAAGTGAGTGAGCGTGATCGTACGATCGCTCTAACTGAATTAGGGGAGGATCATGTTGAGCAGTTGTTGGGTGCTCCAATCCGTGATCCTGATCGGCCGGAGGATATCACCCCGGAGCAGGCACGTCTTTTAGGCCACCTCGAACAAGGGTTACGTGCGGAACATCTTTTCAAGCGCAATAAAGATTACGTTGTGCAGGGTGGGCGAGTCATCATCGTCGATGAGTTCACCGGTCGTATGATGGCGGGTCGACGTTGGTCAGACGGATTACACCAAGCCGTAGAGGCCAAGGAAGGGGTGAAGGTTCGGCAGGAAAATGTCACTTATGCCACGATAACCTTACAGAATTATTTCCGCATGTATGACAAGCTTTCAGGTATGACGGGTACAGCTGTCACCGAGGCTGAGGAATTCAATAAGATTTATAACGTTGATGTCATTCCCCTACCCACAAACCTTGAGTATGTCGCCATGCAGCCGGACACGGATCTGGTTGAAATCCCCTTCGCTGAGAACGGGAATAAATTCAGCTTCTTCGCCAGAACTGATGACGAATCGCAAGAACCAGTATTCTGGCGCCGGAAAGATTACCCTGACGTCGTTTATCGCACCGAGGATGCCAAGCTACGGGCAGTAACAACGGAGATCCTGCGCCGTCATGTACTCGGTCAACCGCTCCTGGTCGGCACGACCTCGGTCGAGCTATCCGAACGATTGTCGGCTCGTCTTCGTGCTGAATCTCTGCAAACTCTCATGAACGTGCTTATCATTCGAGACGCTTACTTTGAGATCCATGATCTGCATGATGATGGCATGAGGATCAGTGAATTGGATCCACTGAATAAAACGCTGACCGAACTGACCTCAGGAAACTTGCGTCCGTTTGCCAAAGAACTTGAGCTGGCGCTGAACCCGTTGAAGCCGGAGAACCTTGATCGCTTGCTGGTGATCCTCGAGTTGGAAGAGCAAGATCGGGAGAGACTTGAAGCGACGCTCAAAGCGGGCATAAAACACAACGTCCTTAACGCCAAGAAGCATGATGAAGAATCGGCGATCATCGCATGGGCAGGTTCTCTTGGTGCGGTAACAATCGCAACAAATATGGCCGGACGTGGCGTGGATATTAAGTTGGGAGGCGAGATCGCGGAGGAGATCCTTGCGGCTGTCCACCGGGTCTTACGCCGGATTGGCGTAGAGGATCCGGAGAATATGAGCCTGGAAGAGCGTGTTGCAGCACTTGAGCAAGCTGATGAGGAAGCCATCGGTATATACGAGTCGGAGGTCGCTCAATTACGCAATTTCATGGAGGATGCGCAACGGGTGCGCGAGGTCGGTGGTCTGCATGTCGTTGGGTCAGAACGCCATGACTCGCGTCGTATTGATAATCAGTTGCGTGGGCGCGCGGCCCGCCAGGGGGATGCCGGCTCCTCGCAATTCTTCCTTTCCATGGAAGATGAACTTATGCGCCTGTTTGGTGGCTCACAGGTCGGAAACCTGATGCAACGGTTGAACATCGATGATGCCATGCCTATCGCACACAACATCGTCAACCGGACGATCGAGCAAGCTCAGACACGCGTCGAAGGTGCCAACTTCGATACCCGTAAGCATTTGCTGGAATACGATGATGTTCTCAACCAGCAGAGAGAGGTGTTTTACAACCAGCGGGACCGGGTTTTTGTAAAGGGAGATCTAAGCCAGGACCTGAGTGAGATGCTACTGGCGGAAGTGGAAGGGCACGTCAAAAACGCGTTTGCAGATCCCGAAGGTCCCTGGAAACTACTCGCCTGGCTGGAAGAGACCCAGCCGACATTAGGGCTGGAAAGTGAGACCCCTTATCCATCCTACATGCTGGCAGTTCTACTGGAAAAGCTGCGTGGTGCTGATACGCCCGAGCAGATCAAACCTTTATTGCTTGAAATCGCGCGCGGCTCACTGGAGGCGAATCAATACCATTTAATCAGGTCAATCGACGAGCAATTTAACCGGGCGATCGAGCGCCTCGAGGATCAAGCGAGCAGCCGTGTGGAAACGGCTGAAATCGCTGTGGAAGCGGCTATCTATGAAGCGGAAGAAACCGGGTCCAGCGTAAACCCACGCCAGCTTCTAGACGTGGTCGAACAGGCAGCCGGGCTTCGAATTCAGATGGAGAATGAAGGGCTCGAGGCAATAAAGGACGATCCCGGGAAGTTTCTACGGCGCATTCCAGAACTGGTTGAGACCAGCATGGGTATCCGTATCTGGGCTGGCTTGGTGCAGGCGGTAGAACGGCGTATTGGAGAATCCCTGGGTTTGCAACCGAGCCTGACGGGTTCGTTAGACTGGGATAAGGCCAGTGAAGAAATGCAAACCGCCTTGACCGCTGCGTGGGAAAAACGAATGAAGGATATTCTGGCTGAGATCACAAATGATCTTGATCTGGCTCTTAACCGTAATGCAACCTTGAGCTCCCGGGATAAACTTCGCCTTTTAGTCCAGATGAGTTATGGTCAGCGAAGCTTCTTTGACCGGAAATCTCACCAACGGCAATCAGTACTTGTCTCAAGACTATCTTATCCCTATTACGCTGCAGAGCTCATCAAGGATAAGTCCCCTGATCAGTTAACGGCTGAAGTCATAGAGCATCTGGGCTCGGCCCAAGCTACGCTCGAGATTGCACTTGGCAGGGCTGAATTCCAACGCCTGGCAGTTTCTTCCTTCGATGAGCTGGAACAGAGAACCCAAGATCACTTGGTCAACACATTGACTGAGGTTCAACTGGATGAACTCAAGGAGGGGCGCTCTCTCCAAAACCAGCCGGAACCAGGGCAGGAATCTCTTATGCGCGCGCTGGGGAATCAACTCCTTACCCGGACCTATCGAGAACTCTTCCTCTCGGTGGCTGATCGGGAGTGGGTTGAGTATCTCACGCAGATGGAAGCCTTACGCACATCCATCGGCCTTGAAGCTTACGGGCAGCGAGACCCACTGGTACAGTATAAGAGTCGTGCTTTCGACCTCTTTGGTTCACTTTTCGATACGATCCGTGCCGGTGTGGTCTCGAGGATGTTTCGTCTGAGGGCTGCTGCTCCGGCGACAGCCGGTATGGGGGTATCTCCCGCTCAACCGGCGGGGAAAGCACCCCCATCGAGCAGCCAGGCAAAGTCGAAAAAACGGCGCCGGCGGCGCAAACGGTGAGGGTGCCTAAACCACTGTTTCCAACAGCAGTTATGAGATCGGTCCGGCACGGGGTCCTTTCACAGGCACCCAGAATTCATCTATTCCACGACTTATAACGGGCATATGTCCAACGAACTGGAATACCAACAAGCCCAGCTAAAAGTAGATCTCCATCGTCATCTGGAAGGCTCACTGCGCCTGGATACGATGCATGAGGTTGTGTCCAGGTTTGATCTTGATCTTCCGTCCAACCTGGAAGCGCTACGTGCTCTGGTGCAGGTGGGCGATGAAGATGCGCGCGATGCGCGCACGTTCCTGACAAAGTTCAAGGTCATTCGGCAGTTCTTCAAAAGTGATGACATCCTGCAGCGGTTCACACAAGAGGTGATTGAGGATGCAGCTGCAGATGGTGTTCGTGCATTGGAACTCCGCTTTACGCCTGCAGCACTGACAGAGTTCTCCGGTCTAACACTAACGGATGTCAGTGAAATTGTCCTTCACGCGGGCAGGGAAGCAGCAAACAAACACCAGATAACGCTAGGTTTTATCGTTAGCATCAATCGGCATGAACCCCTTGAGCTTGCGGAAAAAGTAGTCCGTATAGCAGTTGACGGACATGTGAGTGGGATCAGCGGAATAGATCTTGCCGGTGACGAAGCATCTGCCCCGGTTGACCCCTTTGTCCCCCTTTTCGCCGAAGCAAAACAAACCGGTTTGAAGTTGACGATTCATGCCGGGGAGTGGGGGGGTCCGGAGAATGTCGCTCAAGCGATTGATACAATGGCAGCCGATCGGATCGGTCATGGCGTGCGGGTCATGGAGGATGCCGGGGTGCTGCACCTGGCACGCAGCTCAAAAGTGGGTTTTGAGGTCAGCCCTACGAGCAACATCCGCACCGGGGTTTTCGATCAGCTCAACGCGCATCCGCTCTCCTCGATGATCGATGCAGGATTGTTTGTGGCCATCACGACCGATGATCCCGCTATCTTCGATACCACGCTAAGTCAAGAACATGCGCGGGTGATCGCTCATCAGGGACTATCCAATGAAACGATCAAGGGCTTGACCATGCAAGCGATCCAGCTCTCTTTCTTTCATGATAAAGACAAGCGAGCTTTGGAAAAGGCGTTTACAAACCAATTCTGGAATGAAGAGGGGTGAGGCATGCGGTTCGGTGATCTCGAAATCCATCTTGTAAGCGATGGACAGGTTTGGTCGGACGTAGGTGGTCCCTTCGGTCTGGTGCCAAGATCCTTATACGGCAAGGTGCTACAGCCGAATGATGAGAACAAGATTCCCATGATGTTGAATTGTCTACTGGTGCGATCTGAAGGCATGACGATCCTGATCGATACTGGCCTCGGGGAGAAACTCACACCAGATGCTCGCTCACAGTGGGCCCTTGAACGGCCGCAAGGTGGCCTGGTTGAGGCACTTGCGAGACTCAATATTAAGCCAGAAGATATTGATCTGGTTATCGATACCCATCTACATGCAGATCACTGTTCGGGGAATACACGCTTTGAGGGAGATACTGTGGTGCCCACGTATCCTAATGCGGAATATTGGGTACAACGGATGGAGTGGGCGGATGCGAGCCACCCCGATGCACGCACGCGTGCGACCTATTATCATCAAAATTTCATGCCGGTCTGGGAATTGGGAAAACTCCGGCTACTCCATGGCGATACGCAGGTGACGCAGCATGTGCGCTGTGTGGTAACGCCAGGGCACACACGTGGCCATCAATCCGTTATGTTTAAAAGCGGAGATTGGGCGGGTTTATATGTGGCAGATATGGCCTCCTATGCGGTTCATATGGAGAAGACGGCATGGTTAACCTCCTACGATGTATTACCGCTGGAGAATATCCGCACGAAAGGCCTATGGCGTCAATGGGCGATAGACAACGACGCCTGGTTATTCTTTGAGCATGACCCGAGAATCTCAATCGCCCGTTTCGTT